>MFGX01000047.1:1261-22333 GCA_001778455.1 Candidatus Fraserbacteria bacterium RBG_16_55_9
CGCGCTTTCGCTATAACAAGGGAGGAACGTCTTCATGAAATCAGTGCACACCCTACGAACGCTCGCAATTGTGTTCCTTGCTGCCCTGCTCTTGGGCTCGCTAAGCTGGGTGGATCACGCGACTCAAAGCTCAAGCAAGACTACACCCAGCCCAAAGATCGATAGCGCCCTGGCTCAGTTAATCCAAGCCGCCCAGACGGGCGGCGTGAGCAGTCAGGCCGTGCAACAAGCGGCAGCGCAAGCTGGAATCCCTGTCCAGGGAGACTCCATCATATTCGTGCTCGAAACAACCTCCGGCGCCGCTGCTTCCGTCCTAGGCCCAGTAGGAAGAGTGCTCCAGCTCACGGGGGAGAGCTGCGAGTGCCGAGTCCGGGCCTACTCACGCAGCTTCATCGAACTTAAGACCAAGCTGACCTCGATCCTGGCCAATGTCGTACTGCAACTGGCCAATACCAGCGGCGTCACCTTCATCCGCCCCCCGCTCCCCCTCCAAGCCTCCGTGATCAGCGAGGGGGTCAATGTGACGGGAGCCTCCTCGTACCAGAGCAATGGCCTACTAGGCCAAGGCACAAAGATCGCCATCATCGACCTCGGCTTCTCGGGGCTTTCCACGGCCAAATCTCGGGGGGAACTTCCATCGAACACGATCGAGAACGACTTCACAGGCGCTGGCTTGCAGAACACCACATCTCACGGGACAGCCGTGGCAGAGATTGTGTACGACATGGCCCCAGGCGCTCAGCTCTACTTGATGAAGATCGGCGATGAAGTCGATCTCGAAAACGCCGTCGATGAGGCCATTCGTCAAGGAGTACAGATCATCAACCATTCCGTCGGCTGGTTCAACACAAGCTTCTATGATGGGACGGGCCCCATTGCGGCAACGGTTCAGAGAGCTCGAAGCGCGGGCATTCTCTGGGTCAACTCCGCCGGCAACTACGCTCTGCGCCATTGGCAGGGATTCGCCACCGACAGCAACGGCAACGGCCTCGTGGAGTTCACCTCCGGGCGCGAAGGGCTGCAGTTTACAGCTCAATCCGGCGAAACGGTCAACATCTATCTCACCTGGCAGAACTGGCCGACGACCTCGCAAGACTATGACCTGTTCCTTGTGAATGGCAGCGGCGTGACCATCGCTTCCTCCGAACGCCTCCAGAACGGGACGCAGCCACCTACGGAGAGTCTCTTCTTCCGTTTGACCGCAGGCGGGACCTACGAGATCCGCATCAAGGCAGCCGCTGTCGCCTCGCCCAAGCAGCTCTCCATCTTCAACCTGAACCAAAATATCAATCCGTCCGTCCCACAGGGTAGCCTTGTGACGCCTGCCGATGCGGCAGCGGCGCTGGCCGTCGGCGCTGTCTCCCATGTGAACTGGACCACAGGTCCCCTTCAGCCGTTCAGCTCTCAAGGTCCTACTACCGACGGACGGAGCAAACCCGATATCGTCGGGCCGGACAGCGTCTCGACTTCCACAGTTGGATTTAGCCCTTTCATGGGGACGTCCGCTTCGACGCCGCATGTATCGGGCGCTGCCGCTCTCTTGTTATCGGAGACTCCAACCCTCAGTGCCAGCGGACTAGAGACCAGACTGAAAGGGGGAGCAATCCCTATGGGGTCTCCCACCCAGTTCGGCTCCGGCCGGCTCAACTTGACCGCCCAGGTTGCCCAGCGGCCAGACCTGGCGATTCTCAACCCCAGCTCCTCTCCCAGCAACCCTCGCATTGGAGACACGATCGCTGTCACTGCCCAAGTAAGAAACCAGGGGAACGCTGCTGCGGGTCCATTCAACGTGGAGCTACGCGACAGCTTGGGAACCCTCACTCAGAGCTTCTCCGGCTTGGCCCAAGGAGCTTTGGCAAATATCAGTTTCAATCGCCAAGTGAATGCGTCCAGTACTACGATCACACTTACAGCCGATCCGCTCAACCAAGTGAATGAATCCAACGAGTCCAACAACACAGCGCAGCTCACCGTCACGGCCCAACAGGTTCAGCAGCTACCGGACCTCCTCATCTCCGGCATGGACTTCACGCCTCAGTCTCCGCGCGTGGGTGATCCCGTCAGCTTTGCCATCACGGTCGTCAATTCGGGGAACGCTTCCGCGGGCCCATTCGTCGTAGAACTCCGTGACAGTCGCGGCTCCGACCGCATCAGCGTGGGAGGCCTCGTCTCCGGTTCTTCCGTCCGCTTGAACTTCCAGCGCTCCATCCCCACCAGCTCCGAGACGTTTACAGCCATCGCGGATGCCCTCAGCCAAGTGAGCGAATCCAACGAGAACAACAACAGTTCGCAAGTCACAGTAAGAGCTCAGACCCAATCTACGCTTAGCATTGACGTGCAGACGGACCGGACAAACTATCAAGTTGGGGATGAAATTCGAATCCAGTTCACGACGAATGCCGACGGCTTCGTCTATCTCTACGATGTGGACGCTCAAGGGTTGGCCACAATTCTCTATCCCAACGCGGAATCAGGGAACGCCTTCGTAAGAGCGGGCAGCTACAACCTGGCAACTCTTCTTGGCGTGGCACGTCTTCAGATCAGCGAGCCCACGGGACTGGAGAACATTCACGGGATCCTCGTCTCCGGTGCCGTGAATCTACAGCTCAACAGCCAGCGAAATAGCTCCTTCAGTGACGCGAACACATTCCGCTCACTACTCACCCAACGAATTCAGTCGATCAATCCATCGCTCAGCTTCGCCTGGGACGTCGCGCCCTTCCAAGTGACTTCCGCTCAGACTACGAACCAACCACCCGTGGCACGCTTCACGTTCAGTCCCAGCCAGCCGTTCGTCAATGACTCCGCCACCTTTGATGGCTCCAGCTCCTCAGATTCTGATGGTTTCATTACAAGCTGGAGCTGGGTCTTTGAGGGGACGACTCGCGTCGAGGCTCAGGGCTCACGGGTGACCGTGCGCTTCTCCAGCGCGCGCACGTACCGAGTGACGCTCATGGTCACGGACAACCAAGGCGCTACGAACTCGACAACACAAGACGTGCAAGTGCAAGCGCGCACAACTAATCAATCACCGATCGCCCGTTTTACATTCAGCCCACAGAATCCAGCCGTCAATCAAGTCGTGACCTTCGATGGTTCAAGCTCTGCAGATCCGGATGGACGGATTGCGACGTACCAGTGGGATTTCAACGGCGATGGGCGAACAGATTCAACGGGAGCTACTGCTCAAGCCAGCTTCTCCCGCACGGGAAACTTCCAAGTGACACTCACCGTCACAGACAATAATGGTCTCAGAAGCTCCACATCGCAGACCATTACTGTGGGTCAGAGCCTGCCACCGCCCACTCTTCCCAACCGCTTCGGTTTCTTCCTCATTGGGACCGAACCCGACAAATTCCAAGTTGTCGTGCAGGGCGACCCCACTTGGACGAGCAGTCACGCTTTCCAGCTTACAATCCGGCCCTTGACGGGCACCTTTACGGGTAGCCCGCAGGCTCAAGCGAGCGGCAACGCCTCTTCCGATTCCGCCCAATTGACCAGCTCCAATAACGCTTTCATGAGAGGGAGCATTCGCGATGGGAAGATCACGTACACACTGGGGATCCGGTTCATTCCCTCGGCGTTTCAGCTCCTGCAGTTCATCCCGGAAATGGACACCGATGGGGATGGAAACCGGGAGAGCTGGCCGAAGGCTCCGGTCTTCGTGGCCATTGGGAATCAAGCCTACGAAGTCAAGCTGACAGGCCAGACCGGCGGCTTTCTCCTGAAAGCTCGAAGCGGGGCCCTCTTACCGTTCTCGCTTCAAAACATCGATGTCTGCGATAGTTCGCTGAGAAACTGCGCACCCCTAGGGTAAAGCTAGGAACACGCAGAAGGGGCCCGTGGCTTCTCCGCTACGGGCCCCAACTCCATTACTCCTTGAAGCGCTCTTCCATCTGTTCGAGAAGACGAGCCAGACGCAAGAAGACGATCAGGGCACCGACGGAGACCAAAAGTGCAGCAATCGCGACCAACAACGAAGCCCACGCGTTCATCTGTTCCATGGGTACGAACCTCCCGGATCCCAAGCGTACTGGTTATTATCGCAGATTGTATCGAGAGGAGTCAACGCGGCGTGCTCTTAAGCTCCGATTCCTTAGGGTAAGAGCTTACACGATCATGTCTCATCGCCCGTAGCGTCTCAAAGAAAGCTTGTTTGATCTTCTCGAGATCGCGTAAGGTAAGAGGGCTCTCCTTGAGTTGTTCGTCCTTAAGCGGTCCGCTCATGGCCTCAGAGACAATGCGCTCCAGCTGCGCCGCATCCTTCGCACTGCGCGAGGCCGCCTCCACCCCATCTGCGAGCATGACGATGGCTGTCTCGCGGGTCCGGGGGAGCTCCGCGGAGTAACGATAATCGTCCACGGACTGGGCGCTGGCCTTCCCTTCTCGTAGAGCTTTGAAATAGAAGTACCGAATGACAGACGTGCCGTGATGCTGGCGGATGAATTGCACGATGTCATCTCGGAGGCCGTACTCCCGAGCCAATTCGACGCCCTCTTTGATGTGCGAGGTGAGGATGACCTTACTCATGTTCGGTGAGATCTCGTCGTGAGGGTTGTGCCCGTTCTGCTGGTTCTCTGCAAAGAATTGAGGCCGTTTGACCTTCCCAATGTCATGGTAATAGCCACCGACTTTGGCCAGAAGCGGATCCGCTTCGATGGCTTGAGCCGCGTTCTCCGCGAGATCCGCCACGTTGAAGCTGTGATGGTATGTCCCCGGCGCATGCTCTCGGAGCAAGACGAGCAGGGGGTGCGAAGGGTTAAGAAGTTCCACCATCCCCAAGGGGCTTGTCTTCTGCGTGATGTACTCCGCCAGAGGCAACCCTCCGAACATGAGGAGCACGCTCATCAGTCCGTTCAGCCCCGACCAGAGAAGCGCTACACCATTCAGGGCCTCACCGCCCGAGTAGAGCACGATCCCTCCATGCAAAAGAGCCCCAACGATGCCAATCTCTAGCCCTGTCAGAGGGAGATCCGAGAACTTGCGTAGATGAGCGCAGCGAAAGACGGCGACCGCTCCGCTACCGAAAGCAGCCAGCATGGCCGCTAGGGGTGAGTGCAGTGGGTCCCCCAATTCATCCGGGTTGAGCAAGTTTCCGAGTCCTACCCAGAAGGATACCACCCAGAAGGCCAAGAGCACCGTCATCGCCAGGCCCACCTCCGCGCTGGTGAAGATCGTCGCCAGACCCACCCCAAACGCAATTGGAACCAGATATGCTCCCATCTGTACGGGCACCAGATACGGCGCCAGAAGATCTGTGGCCCGCCCCAGCAAGGCCACGACAATTAAGAGACTCACGAGAAACGCGCGCATGCGGGTCTTCGTCATTAACTCCGGCTGGCGCAAATGCAAATACCCAGCCCAGAGGATGACCAGCAATACAAGGACCAGGGTATTTCCCAGGAGCTGATCCCAGTTGAGCGCATTCACCCAAGAAGGGAATCCAGAGAGGTTGACCCGAAACGAGGATAGCCCTGTCAGGCCCAGCACGGCGACGATGACGTAGAGCCACGCCCGCACCCTCGGCACCTGGCGCTGGAGCACACTCTTTAGCTCACTCTTTCGGTTGCTCCATCTTCTCATACGCATCAATGATCCTTTTCACCAGCGGGTGGCGCACCACGTCGCTCTTTTCCAGATAGATGAACGAGATCTCGTCAATCCCTTCGAGAATACGCTGAACGGCTACCAATCCCGATACGCCTCTTTGAAGATCAATCTGAGTGACGTCCCCCGTGATCACAGCACGGGAGTGAAGCCCCAGACGGGTGAGGAACATCTTCATCTGGCCGGATGTGGTGTTCTGGGCTTCATCAAGAATAATAAAACTGTTGTTGAGCGTTCGCCCCCGCATGAACGCCAATGGAGCGATCTCGATCCGGCCGCTTTCGAGATAGCGCTTCACCTCATCGCCCGGAAGTATGTCATAGAGCGCGTCATACAGCGGACGCAGATACGGATTGACTTTCGCTTGGATATCTCCCGGCAAGAATCCCAACTCCTCACCCGCTTCGACAGCAGGTCGAGTCAAGATCAGCCGACTGACCTTGCTCTTCTTTAAGGAATTTACGGCCATCGCCACGGCCAGATACGTCTTGCCCGTTCCCGAGGGGCCAATGGCGAAGACGATCTCGTGTTTTTCGATCGCTTGGACGTAGCGAGATTGCCCTTTGGTTTTGGGTCGGATCGGTTCTCCCCAGTGGGTATGCTGGACGACGTCCACCAGAACAGAGCCCACATCCTGCTCGGCGCGGATCTGCTCCGCCAGATATTCGACGTCGCTCAGCTCAGGGATGTGCCCGTGATCGATGAGCTCTCGCAATTTGTCTAAGAGCTGAGCCACTTGGGCGACTTCTCTTTCGTCACCCTCAATCAGAAGCCGGTCTCCCCGGATCCGAACCTGGACGGGAAACCATTCGTGGATGATATTGAGGTTCCGATTGAACGAACCCAACAGCGCCGTCGCCTCTGTGACATTCTTAAGGGCGATCTCCCGCTGTGCTCTCACTCGCTTACTCAGTGATGAATCCCCCACCCTGTATCTTTCCGCTTAGATGTTAATCGAGGGATTCTTTTTTTTCAACGACAGCGTTTCAGCCAATCCATTCTTCGGGTATGGTATGGTAGTCCACGTCATCCGCACGAATATCGGCTACCTCCTCCGGGCCCAGCGCCAACTCTCGGAAGGCTTCCCCCTCGTAACGGAGCAAGATTCCCTGCTCTTCGACTACGGCTGTCCGTGGTCGTTCAGGGTGAATGCGATTGCGCGTCGGATCTGGGTCGCGGACCTTGCGAAGAGCGATCGTCTTGAGGTTCACCGGCCGCCCCCACATGGCTTGAATGTTCCGTAGCACGTGCTTGGCATCCTCCCATTGGAGCCCGATACCATTCCACTCGTGAATGAGTAGCAGCTCGCCCTTGTTGTCGTAATTGCCTGTGGCGACTTTGATCGTGGGCTTGCCCAAGTTGGTGTGCCGAAGCAGTATTTTCTTTTTGACATCCTCAAAATCTCTCGATGTGATGTGATACGCACCCGTCTCGGGAATGTGCTCGTACGCAAAGAGATTTAGTTTCTCAAACAAGTCTTCCGTGAAGTACTCATCAAGGAACGTGATGTCGTTGTAGTTGCGCCTGACCTCGAAGATCTTCTCGATACCTAGACCCGCTTGGGTATCCCATCTCGTCTTCTTCTCCTGATCTTTGCAGAGCTCCCACTCACGGCCAAATCTGCCCTTGTCCCAGCGCTCTTGGATGTTCTCCCAGATGAGCTTGCCCAGGCGATACGGGTTGAGCGCCCCCCCGCCGAGCACCTTGCTCATCATGTCCGCATGATCTAAGAATTCGTTCGGTCCGGCGAAATCGGACATGAGCTTCGATTCCCATAGCGAGGCCCATCCCTCGTTCATCACTTTCGTTTGAATCTGAGGGACGAAGTAGTACGACTCCTCGCGGGCCATGGCCAGGATGTCCCTCTGCCAGTCCTCCAGGCGCCCGTGCTTCACGAGGAACTGTAGAAGGTCCTTTTGAGGGCGCTCCAACTCCGTGGCTTCACGAAGCTTCTTCTCTTCCATCTCTACGTAAGCGCGGGTTCTGCGCTCTTCAACCCATTTCGGTGGATTGATATACCGGTCCATGTAGTCGCGCTTGACGGGAATTCGCCCGACCTCCGGCTGAACGCCTGTCTCTTCGTCCTTGGGATTCGTCTTTGCCTGCCAACGGCGCTTGATGAAGGGCGCATGCGGATCAATGTTGTACTGGACGCTCAGGACCTTGTCGATGAACGATTCGACCTTGTCCACGCCATATTGATTCATGTAGCGCTCGATGCGCTCCGCATGGTTCTCCATCACGCGAATCATGTCCCGATTCGTCTTGCTGAACCAGCGATTGTTCTTGAAGAAGTCCACATGGGCGTAGACGTGGACCATCACGCCCTTCGTCTCGACGACCGTGTTGCTGGCCCGCAGATATGCGAGAGCCGGATGGGTGTTGAGCACCAACTCATACGTCCACCAGCCCGAATACGCTCCCCTCTTACGGAAATAATCATAGGACATGCCGAACTGCCAGTGCCGGTAGCGCAAGGGGAAGCCGTCATAAGCAGACACCTCGTTGAGCTGATCATAATCCACAACGCCGAACGTGACTTCCCAGGGATCGAGCCCGGCCTCTTCGGCCAGCCGCCTTGCCTCGCGCCTAAGATTCTCTAACTCGTGCACACCAAGAGAATTCATCCTTACCGCCCTTTCCCCAGAAAGTCTTTTATGGAGCGCAGGATGTCCTCTCGCCCCGCGATGATGGAGCTCATCCACCGCCCATCTTGTCCCAAGTGCTCTTCGAGTTTCACAAGATGTAGGCCGGGCGAACGACGACCCAGAGTGACTTGTCCGTAGCAGAAGATGTTGCAGCAGGGGAGCAGTGCGTTTCGAAGAAGCGGCACGCAGAAATTCTCCGTATCCCCGATCCAGTTTTCCCCGTCAGAAAAGTGAAACGGATAGATGTTCCATTGATCCGGAGAGTAGCGACGCTCAATGATCTTCGCGCACAGTTCATACGCGCTGGAGATGCGCGTGCCGCCGCCGGTCGAGAGTTCATAAAACTCCTTTTCGTCGACCTCTTGAGCTTCGTAATCGTGCAGAAGGTAGACTCGCTCCACGTTGTCGTAGTGAGTTCGTAGCCAGATATCGATCCAGTAATTCTCTTGTCGAATGATCTCTGTCTTTTCGCCGCTCATGGAACCTGAGGCATCGCGCATAAAAACAATGACGGCGTTGGTCTGTGGCTCCGGCTCCGGCTCGCTGTGAAGATAGCGCTTGTCCTCCTTAATGGGAGTGACAATCAGAGGAGGGCACAACGCCGCAGGGATTTTTCCTATACCGGGCAAGGCACCCTTACCCGATTCATTCAGTAGGAACTGGCGCTTCAGGCCCTCGCGGTAGGCCCGCCGCTTCATCAGCAGCGTCTCAGGCCCGATGACGGAGACATCGGTATAGTCCTCGCCGCCCTGAAGAAAGCGGCGTTCTCCCTTGGGCTGAATCCTCGGCAGCTCCAACTCCTCACCTAAGATCTCGGCAAGCTCCCAGAGTTCGATCTCGACTTCTGGGAAATGAGCACCTCCACCCTGCCCGGGCTGCCCCCACGGATCTCTATTCTCACCCACTCGGACGGGTTGACCGAGTTCCCCATCCCCGGAGCCGATGCCTCCTGCATTGCGCGGATCGTAACGAAATTCTGGAATGCGAATGCTCTTGATGGGGATCTTGACGATGTCTTTGCCTCGTTGGCCAACGATCTCCCCGCTCTCAATCAGATCCTTGAGGTTCTTACGGATCTCGCCTCGGACGATCCGCTTGTAGCGCTCCAGGTCCTTTCGGATCCGCTTGGGCATATAGAAAACTTACTATCGCTCTCGCCGTTGGAGCTCTTCGCGTGCGACTTCGGCTCCGGCGTGGTCAATCACGTTCTCCGCGCAGACATCGCAGTAGCCAAATTCGCTCTTTAAGCGCTCGATCCACGACCCCTTGCGCCTCTTGTGCTCGGGGTCGGTCGACTTGTCCGAGACCATCGCCGAGAAGTTGATGTTATGCTTCTTGTCCTCCCAGAGCTTCTTCTCCATGGCGCGTCGCAGCCGATCGTTGTCCTCGGGATTGAACGACTCTCCCTTGCGGGCCCGCTCCGAGATCCAGTTGGCAATCTCCTGCCGGAAATCGTCCTTCTGAGCCTCGGTGATCCCGATTTGCTTTTCCATCGTCCGCATGAATTCCTCATCGGGTTCCTTCTCCTCGCCGGTGTACTTGTCTTCGACCTTCTCATCGTTGAGATAGGCCATCACATGATCGAGGAACTTCTGACCCACTTCTTGCAGCTCTCTGGGATCGTGAGAGATGACTCGCCGGACTTCCTCTTGTGAGATTTCCGAGAGTTCGTCGCGCACGATCTCGAGGAGTTCTTTGTACTCGTCGAGATGGTTCTCATCCATCGCCGAATTGTGGCGTAGATTGTCTTCGAGCATCGCCAGCACGCGATAGGGGTTGATGCACCCTTCCCGGTCGTTGACAAAGGCTTTACTGATCATGTCGATGACGTAGCGGGGGCTGACGCCAAAGAATCCCTCTTCGCGCGCTTCTTCTCTCAGTTTCTGCAGATCGACCGTTCGATTGGGGATCGATTCGCCGTCGTAGAGTTTGGCCTTCTGCAATAGAGTCACATCGCCGCCCGGATCTTCCATGCGCGTGAGGATCGCCCAGAGCGCGGCCATCTCCAACGTGTGAGGTGCGATGTGCTTGCCCCCTACTCGTGGGCCCTGGAAGAATTTTTCATAGATCTTTCTCTCGTCGGACTTCCTCAGCACGTAGGGGATATCGACCTTGCGGGTGCGATCGTTGAACGCTTCCATCTTCTCGTTGGCTTTGACCCGCTTGTATTCTGGGTTATTGGTTCGCCCCAGGATGACCGTATCGATGCAGATTCTCGGGTTCTTCTTCGGCTTGATCACGTGCTCTTGGGTGGCATGCAAGAAGTCGTACAGAAACTCCTCTTGGAGCTTGAGGAGCTCTTCGCCATCGAAGAGGCCGCGGTTGGCCACGCACAATTCCCCATCGTAGTTGAACGCGCGCGGATCGGAGTCGGAACCGTAGACTTGCACGAGCCTCCAGTTCATCCCCCCGGTAAGCTCTTCTTCATCTTGGTTCTTCTTGTCCTTGGGCTCAAAGGTGGCGATTCCCCGACGATCTGGTTCGCTCAGCATGAGTCGACGAACTGTGATGTGTTTGAGGATCGACTCGAGATCGTCGTCATAGTGCTTCATCAAACGGTTGAAATAGAAGCGGCACTTGGGGCAGAGCTCACCCTCGACATCCAACTCGTACTGTGCTTGATATTGTTCCTTAAAGATCTGGTTGAGCGAGACGAGCAGCTCTCGTCGGTCGACCTGGGGAAACAGCTTCAGAGGCTCTTCAAAGATCGGGCAGGGCACAATGCCCAGGGGCTCATCGTTGAAATTGCTCACATCCCATTCAAACGTGTAGAGTCGGCCGTCGTCGGTCCGGGAGTACTCCTCCAGACCGCGGCGGAGCAGCCTTCCGATGGTGGACTTGGCGGTGGCTACCGGCCCATGCAGGAGGATGATGCGACGGTCGGGGCCCAGGCCTTTGGCAGCGCCCTCGAAGATGTCCACGACGTTCTTGAGCGCCTCATCGATCCCGTAGATGGCGTCTTCTCCCTCACCGAAGGGATCGTCGAAGAAGCGATAGTGGGTGATCTCCTTGCCATCTCTCTTGTAGGAATGGGTGCCGTGGCTGATGATCATATCGTAGAGCCGTTGGTAGGAGCTGCGGATCAGCCGCGGGTCCTCTCGGATCATCTCCAAATACTCATCGAACCGGATCGCCTTGTACTTATCGCGGACTTGCTCTTTCTTGAGCTTAAGCGCGATCTCACGAACAGCGTGAACCATCGTCCGCTCACCTCCTCGTCGCTGCTCTCGTGCTTCTCTGTCTGCCATGCTGTCCTCCTCGCTCCATTCGTTGTCCCATTATAACACGCTTTTCACGTTTCTTATCCGCGACTCGCGAAGCTGACTGTTGTCCGTTCCTCTCGCCTTTTCGTCGTATTCATCGGCATCATGTACTCGTAAACACGGCCAAAGTTTCTCAGCGGATGTGGATCCGATGTCCCCTCTTGACTTGTGCCAGGCAAAAGACTACAAATGGGCAGAGAGGGGATGAGCGTGAGGAACAAGCTTTTCTTGCTGGTCATCTTGGCTGTCTTCGTCCTGGGGGGACTGGCCGTCGCCTGGTGGTATCAAGAGGGTGGGCCCGTCCGTGGAAAGGGTGCAAACGAGTACGTCTTGATCTTGGGGTTGGATAACTTCGGTGAGAGCCAGCGGACCGACACCATCTTGGTGGCCAAGCTCGCGAACCAACAGATCAAACTGCTCTCCGTTCCGCGCGATCTACAAATCAAATTCTCCAATGGCGAGCTCGGCAAGATCAACGCCGCCTACGGGCGAGGCCATGTCGAACTGACGCGCCAGATCGTTTCGGATCTCTTGGGGATTCCCATCTACTGGTACGCCGTGGTGAACTATCAGGGCTTCACCCAATTCATCGACGCCATCGGCGGAGTCACCGTCAATGTGGAGAAGCCCTTGCGCTACGACGATGATAAACAGAGCCTCCATATCAATCTAGCTCAAGGGACACAGACGCTCAACGGCTCACAGGCCTTGGACTTCTGGCGCTATCGAGATTCGGCAACCGGCGAAGACCTCGGG
This sequence comes from Candidatus Fraserbacteria bacterium RBG_16_55_9, assembly GCA_001778455.1. Classification (GTDB taxonomy): domain Bacteria; phylum Bipolaricaulota; class Bipolaricaulia; order RBG-16-55-9; family RBG-16-55-9; genus RBG-16-55-9. Next base: position 13,536 of record MFGX01000047.1, read on the forward strand.
CGCATTCGACGCCAGCAGGGGTTCATCCAGGCCTTATCCCAGAAGCTCGCACAAGTCCAAGCCACTCAAGTGAAGAAGCTGGTGGAGACGACGCTCCCGAATATCCAGACGAATATGGCTGCCGTAGACGCCTATCGCCTGGTGGATCGTCTCCAGAAACTTAGACCAGAAGACCTTCAAGTCGCGACGCTCCCCGGCCAAGTTGCACCGATCGATGGAGTGAGCTACTTCCGTGCCGAACCCGTGGAGACGGCGGCGCTCGTTTCCGAGTTTTTCCAAGGACGAGAGGTCTTGACGAATCGAGACGTACGAGTCATCGTCCTAAACGGCTACCCAGACGAGGTGAAGCGACAGGGCCTGGCGAAGAAGGTGAGCGATCTCTTGAAAGCTCAGGGTTTTCAGGTCGTCGCATACTGGAATGCCGATACGTTTGATTATCCCCAGAGCTATCTCATCAACGTGAGCGGCGCTAAAGATAAGACGCAACGCTTGGCCACGGCGCTCAAGGTGCCTCTTACGGCCGTGACCTCCGCGGAATTCACGGCAGCGACTCAGCAGCGCTTTGGAGAGGACCGTCTGCCGATGATCCAGAAGATGCTCACGACGACCGCCGTGCCTCCGGACAACCGCAGCGTGGAGTTGAGCGAGGCCGACTTGGTGCTTATCCTAGGGGACGGATTTTCTATTGCAGGGGGAGAATCGAACTGACTGCGAGCGAAGAGACTGTAGGCCAGATCCTCCAGCTGATCGAGGAGAAGAAGGGCGAGCAGACGGTCGTCTTGGATCTGGAAGATGCCCCATGGGGAACGGATTTCTTTGTCCTCACCGGGGCGGACAACCCCAAACAGCTGCGCGCGATTGCGGAGAACATTCGAAAGGGGTTGGACGCAGAACCCTTTGCGGTGGAGGGATTGAACTCCAAGACGTGGATCGTGCTCGATTACGGTGACGTGATTGTACACGTGCTGGATCGTCGCGCTCGCCAGTTCTATGACCTCGAAGGACTGTGGGACGAAAGGGTCATAGAAGCCGCAGGGGATCGCTAGAATCGCCTGCCGCTTGCATCGTGACCTGGCTCGTGATAAGATAGCCAAGATCGTCTCAAGTTCCAATCCATGCGATCCTTGACAGCCCGGGATGATTGTGGTATACTTTCTGGTTGCCAAGTCGACACACACCCCTCAAACACATCCAGGGGATGGTTTGGTCATTGAAATGTGAATAGAGTGGAGAAATCGCGCAAGCTCAGTACGGGCAGATGGTGGATGCCTTGGTAGCTGAAGGCGATGAAGGACGTGGTAGGCTGCGAAAAGCCTCGGGGAGTCGCCGAGCAGACGTTGATCCGAGGATTTCCGAATGGGGTAACCCGCTCCGCGGAAGGCGGAGAATCATTCTCCGAACTGAGTAGGAGGATGAAGCGAACCCGGGGAAGTGAAGCATCTCAGTACCCGGAGGAAGAGAAATCAATTGAGATTCCCTGAGTAGCGGCGAGCGAAACGGGAAGAGCCCAAACTCGAGAAACCTATAGGCTGCATCCGTTGTTTCCCGGGGGTTGTAAGCGACCCATCCTGTCCATGCAGGGGCAGGCGGAGTTACACGCGAGGTCTAGCCGAACGGCCGGCAAAGCCACTGGAACGGGCGACCGAAGAGGGTGATAGTCCCGTAGGCGAAAGGCTAAGCGACTCCGGAGGTCTGCTTGAGTAACGTCGTACCCGTGATACGGCGTGAAGCTGGGGAGACCACTCTCCAAGGCTAAATACTAACAGCTGACCGATAGTGAATATAGTACCGCGAGGGAAAGGTGAAAAGAACCCCGGAAGGGGAGTGAAATAGAGCCTGAAACCATCTGCCCACAGGCAGTGGGAGGGTCCCGGCGTCTTAAGTTGCGCTTCCAAGCCCCGCAAGGGAGGAGGGAGCGTGGACGGGGCGCTGGCCTGACCTCGTGCCTTTTGCAGTATGATCCGGCGAGTTGTTTTCGGTGGCGAGGTTAAGCTGGGTACGTCCAGCGGAGCCGAAGCGAAAGCGAGTCCGAATGGGGCGACAAGTCACCGGGAACAGACCCGAAGCCAGGCGATCTACCCATGGCCAGGGTGAACTCCGAGTAACATCGGAGGGAGGCCCGAACTCGTGGATGAGGAAAAATCCTGGGATGAGCTGTGGGTAGCGGTGAAAAGCCCGCCGGGCCCTGGTAATAGCTGGTTCTCCCCGAAATAGTTTTAGGACTAGCCTCACCTGAGAAGTCCGCGGGGGTAGAGCACTGGATGGGTGCGGCGCAAGCCAAACCCAACCAAACTCCGAATACCGCGGATGAATCGGTGGGAGTCAGACTGTGGGGGATAACCTTCATAGTCGTGAGGGAAACGGCCCAGACCGCCAGTTAAGGCCCCCAAGTCCGAGCTAAGTGTGAAAGGATGTCTCTCTACTTAAACAGCTGGGAGGTTGGCTTAGAAGCAGCCATCCTTTAAAGAGTGCGTAATAGCTCACCAGTCGAGTGGGGGGGCGCCGAAGATGTAACGGGGCTCAAGTTCGGCGCCGAAACTGCGGATTCGTTCCGTCTTCGGACGGAATGAGTGGTAGGGGAGCGTTCCCAGCGGAGCGAAGTCGAGCCGTAAGGCCAGATGGACTGCTGGGAAGTGAGAATGCCGGAATGAGTAGCGCGAGTCGAGTGAGAAACTCGACCACCGAATGCCTAAGGTTTCCTGGGGAAGGCTCATCCACCCAGGGTTAGGCGGCCCTAAGGTGAACCCGAAAGGGGTAGCCGATGGACAGCCGGTTAATATTCCGGCCCCTCTTCCCCGCGTTGACTATGGGGGGACGCCGCAGGTCGGGACGAGCGGGGTATTGGATTCCCCGTGCAAGCGCCAAGACATCGGGCTCCAGGCAAATCCGGAGTCCGGTCAAGTCGAGGCGTGATGCGGAGGGCCTACGGGCCCGAAGGAAGTCTGATCCGCGGCCGAGAAAAACCTCTAAGGAGCTGGGGAGAGACCGTACCGAACTCTGACACAGGTAGGCAAGTAGAGTATACTCAGGTGGGCGAGAGAATCCTCGTTAAGGAACTCGGCAAAATGACCCCGTACGTTCGCAATAAGGGGTGCCCGGAGCAATCCGGGCCGCAGAGAGCAGGCTCTGGCGACTGTTTAGTAAAAACACAGCTCCCTGCTAACTCGAAAGAGGATGTATAGGGAGTGAGACCTGGCCACTACTGGAAGGTCAAGGGGAGGAGTTCACGCTCCGAACTGAAGCCCCAGTGAAGGCCGGCCGTAACTATAACGGTCCTAAGGTAGCGAAGTTCCTTGTCGGGTAAGTTCCGACGCGCATGAATGGTATAACGACTGGAGCGCTGTCTTAACGAGGAGCTCGGCGAAATTGAAGCGTCGGTGAAAATGCCGACGACCCGCGGCAGGACGGAAAGACCCCGTGGAGCTTTACTGGAGTTTGGCATTGGGTCTTGGTGGTCACTGTGTAGGATAGGTGGGAGCCTATGAGGCCGGGGCGCTAGCCTCGGCGGAGGCGTCCTTGAAATACCACCCTTTGAGTATTAGGACTCTAACTGACCGCCGTGACGAGCGGCGGAAGGACCGTGCTAAGCGGACAGTTTGACTGGGGCGGTCGCCTCCCAAAGAGTAACGGAGGCGCGCAAAGGTCGGCTCAAGCCGGTTGGCGATCGGCTGTGGAGGGCATGGGCACAAGCCGGCTTCACTGCAAGAGAGACATCTCGAGCAGATGCGAAAGCAGGTCCAAGTGACCCGGTGGTCCCGTGTGGAAGGGCCATCGATCATCGGATAAAAGTTACCCCGGGGATAACAGGCTAGTCTCGCCCGAGAGTCCACATCGACGGCGAGGTTCGGCACCTCGATGTCGGCCCATCTCATCCTGGGGCTGAAGCAGGTCCCAAGGGTCCGTCTGTTCGCCGGTTAAAGAGGTACGCGAGCTGGGTTTAGACCGTCGCAAGACAGGTCGGTCCATATCCGCCGCGGGCGTAGGAGGCTTGAGGGACGCTCCCTCTAGTACGAGAGGACCGAGGGGGCTGGACCGCTGGTGTACCAGTTGTCCCGCCAGGGGCATCGCTGGGTAGCTAGGTCTGGACGGGATAAACGCTGAAGGCATCTAAGCGTGAAGCCCACCCCAAGATAAGGCCTCCGATTCACCCCTCCTTCGGGAGGGAGGAAGTAAGGTCCCTGCGAGAACAGCAGGTAGATAGGCCGCAGGTGGAAGCGCAGTAATGCGTGGAGCCGAGCGGTCCTAATCGACCGAGCGCTTGTGCGATCCACTCTATTCACTTTGAGTGACCAAGCCTCCCCAAGAGGGGCAGGTCACAGAGCACTGGAGATGAGAAGATTCCAGGTGGCCCGATGGCGGAGGGGAAACACCCGGAACCATTCCGAACCCGGCAGTTAAGCCCTCCTGCGCCGATGGTAGTGGTCTTGTAAGGGACCGCAAGAGTAGGTCGCTGCCTGGATCTTTTTCTTTTCTAACTCACTGCTTGACATTGGAGGTGTCTGGGCACAGGATACACGATGTCTCCCTTGTGGGTATGTTGCTACGTCACCGCAGGCAGCAGTACAATCACTGAGTGAACTTGACCTAGGTACTATGACTCTTGATAGACTCGTTTCGCATATCCAAACTCATTTCGGTGATTTCACAGGCCTTCAAGACCTAGTTCAGCCAAGACCTGATCCGAACGATGCTCGAAGTTTGCCTGAGATCACTCGCCCCCCGTTGCCTCCATGGCTAAACCAGCCAGAACCAGGGTCGCTTCTCCCGGCGGACCAAGTCAACCCATGGATAATCGAAGCTGAGGTCTTAACACCTAGTCCCCCTTCTGGAGTTGACCAGTGGGGCGCCGATGTGCTCGCTTTCTATCTTCCATTTCATTTCTATCGGCAAAATTGGGGAATTTATCTGCGTGCATCTGGCGTGATTTACTTAGCTTGCGTCATCAAAGGTACTGAGAAACGACACGGTTGGTACTCGTTAAAAAGACTCGCTTCGAATCATCCTCCTTATGCCAACCTTAAGCCAGGCGATGAAAGGTTTCTGCATCTCGCTGAGCTTTTTTTATGGGAACATGAAGCGTTTCACTTCGCCTCGGAAATCGCTGCATCTCGCTCAGAGTTTATTGCAAAGGCTCCCGTTTACAAGACCTACTTTTCGGATCGTTGCGCCACGGCTCATGAAGAGGCACTTGCTAATGCGCAAGCTGTAACGCATGGCATGAAGAAGCAACCTAGCGCCATACAGAAGCGTCTATACGCATGGATGAGAGGACAAGGCCCGGGTTACCGCAACTTCGACCAATGGGTTTCCGTGCAGACCTGCTTCGAAGGCCTATCCCGCGCGGTCGAGTTTATGATCACCTGCATCCCTCCGTCGCGAAGTTCTCCAATCATTGGAGAGTTCCTATTTCGCGGAAGCCGTGGATATTCTGCGCCTACCTGGCTACTAGATGATGCGACGCAGGGGGCAGTTGGAATTCTTCGTCCTCTTCCCAAAGCTTTCGGTTTACGGGTACTCACCCACTCAAATGATCACCCCCCGCCCCACATACACATCGAACGACCTCCCGGACGGCCAGCAGCTCGTTATCTCTGGCCACAATTGGCACCGTATAAAGGTGACCGTCACTTGTCCAAGACGGTCTTTAAGGACCTCCAACGATACATCGAGATCTACGGTAGAGAAATCGACAGCCAAATCCAGCGAATCTATAGTAGCGAGTGAAACCTGAGAGAGTGCTACAACCTGAACTTCTCGCACTCAGTTGGCAACCGACTGTAGATCCATCTTTCCTGAATGTAAAGGCCCGGGCTGTTACTTTTTCGTGTTGGGCAACTTGGCAGGCATTGTCTTCAGCCCATACTGCCGGAAGTGACAGTCAAACGTGAAGACCGCCATCATCGGATGCGCTGGCGCAAGCGCTCATAGTAACCTTCCCGAGAACCAACCATGATCAACACAACACTCTTGGTTGCCTCTACCACTCGGTAGGTAATCCGATATTCTGTGCCCTGAAAGGAGAGCACATATTTTCGCATACCCCGAAACTCTCCCTTGAGGAAGGAAGCTTCATGTGGAGCCTTCTGGATAGCAGGGAAGTGTTGGAATAGAAGCCCTTCTTGGAGTTGGGGCGAGAGCCTGCGGAAGTCTTTTTGTACAGCGTTTGGGATAATCAGCTCGTAGGCTGTCACTTAGCTTTAGCTCGTCTCTTACCCCATCGTGCTTGCAACTCCGTCAAAGTGGCAAATTTACCTGCACGAAGTTCGGAAGCGACTTGGCGGTCGCGTTCGACCAGCATCCTCAGGATGCGCGGATCCTCCATCCAATCTTCTTCCGTTGCTCCCATTACTTGGCTCAGTAGCGCCTCCACCTGCTCTGCAGTGAGGTGCAGTGTGACTGGAATTGTCTGTGCCTTATGCTTGGACATAAGATGCCACCTCTGGGACATATGTTGCACGATCGATGCTTATTGTGCAAGGCATAGGAGGCGCACCACCCGGCAGTTAAGCCCTCCTGCACCGATGGTAGTGGTCTTGTAAGGGACCGCAAGAGTAGGTCGCTGCCTTGATCTTTTCTCTTCTAGGACGAGACCTCCACTTCCCGCACGATTGCGTCCTTCAACAGTTCATCGCGTGCTGCGAGATACTCTTGTATCGCGTCTTGGATGTTCTGAAGTGCCTCTTGCTCGGTCGCGCCCTGGGACCAGCAGCCCGGCAGTCCAGGGGTGGAAACGCTGTAGCCCTCGTCAGTTTTTTTCAAAGCGATCTTGTATTTCATCGGGATCCTCTGAGGTCAATTATACTCTCGAGGAAAGATGGCGTCTAACGACCCAGGTCAGCGCGTCCGTTCTATGCGAGGTTTTGGGTGGAGGCGGCGACATTAGGATGCCGTTTGCCGTGGAAACGGATGTAATCTACAATGTAGTACAGATGCGGTACTACCGTGAGGACTTGGTTGAGAAAGGGGGAGGTCTTGGTTGAATAAGTCCGAGACTGTTCAGGGGCAATTCGGCATTGCGGTATAATTACGAGTTAGACGTCCCGCAGCGGGCAAGAATCGGAATCACACGTGGTAGAAACCAGAGACAGATCGGTAGCACCGACACCGGGCTGGCAGCTGATCCAAGCGTTCTACGTGCTCCTCCTAGGCGTGTCAGCCGTCGGTTTTCTAGCACCGCCTCTAGATACGCGCGAAGGCCGCTGGGGTGTTGGGCTCGCGCTGGCGAACCTCACTCTCGTTCTCCTCGGCGCGGCTGTAACATGGTTCGCGTATCGCCAACGTCAGCGTTGGGCGTGGTGGGTCGTGCTGGCAACTGGCCTTTGCTACGGGCTCCCGATGACAGTCATCGATCACCTCCTCGTGGGTTGGATGGGTCCGGTCTCCGTGCTGGAGTTCCTCCTGCTGGCACTCTGGGCCATCGGGCTATTGCGAGGTTCAAGAGCGATCTTTGGGGGGCGTCGTGAGACCGACGGCACCTAATCAGACGGCTGCGAGGCAGTCCTTGATCGCGAAGCATGTGCTGGTGGGCATCGGCCTGCTCTTCGTGGTGAACGGCCTGATCATCGGCGGTCTCCGATTGGCGCAGGTGATACCACCAAACTACGGTTGGCTCGCCCCGCTGTTCTTGGCTCTCGGCACAGTCGGGACGCTGACGGCATGGTTTGGCTTGAAGGACGGTCGTCGTTGGCCGCTCGTGATTCTCGCACTACTCTATGTTCCTTGGACGAGCATCGGACTGATCGGCGACACCAAGCAGGGATACTGGCCTCTGGTTGCGGGCGAGACCGTCGGATTGGCGCTGGTGGTTTGGGCGATCACCACAGTCATGCGGCGGGCCGTCTAACAACCGGTTGCAGCGGACGGCGCTCTGCGCCGCCGCTGAACCGGAGCGTTACAATGAAAACCCTTGCCCGCTAGCTCAGCAAGAACAATCAGCTATCGTAACGTCTTCTTCTCGTACTCGTAGAGCGGTCGTTCTATCCGATCGCGCTTTTTCAACCCCGAATTCGCAGACGATCACTCTGGTAGACTGAAAAGCAGCCTGTCCGGCAGCCGTGGGTCCAGTTCTCGCACAGCCAGGACGTCGTGTCCCTGGGCTTGCAGCCACTCTTCTACCATCTTGCCCACGCCGACGTCCACCAGGAGTTTCACTGTTTACCTGCTCGGGATGGGAAATACTTGTTCCTCTGCTACAAGTTCGGCTGCATATGCGAGAGTTGCACGGATGTCCTCTGGCTCCAGTTCCGGATAATCCGCAAGCAAGTCTTCGGAGGGTACACCGGCAGCCAAAGCTCTCAAAATCTGTTCAACGCTGATTCGTAGGCCGCGGATCGTTGGCTTACCGACGAGCACTTTGGGATCAATCGTGATGCGATCCAATAGATTTTTCTCTTTGGCTTTCATAGGAATCACTATACGTCATTTTAGAGAGTATGTACGCAGATGTCGAGGATTGAGAACTGTACCATTACCTTTTCTTGCGGGGCAACCTGGCAGGCATTGTCTTCAGCCCATATTGCTGAAAGTGACGGTCAAAGGTGAAGGCTATCTCAATCAGCAGTTGCACTGTCATCTACGCCGACAAGTCAAACTTCGGCAACGGGCGGCCAGTCTCTAGAAGACTCTTCAGTCCGCTCAGGATCGCGGGCCAGCCGCGGCCCAGAGTTTCTCAGGCGTGGTGGCAATGTACATGACGTACACGGTCTCAGACTTGTCCATCTGGCTCCTCCTTTATGAGTCTCTCGAGTTCGTTGAGTGCCTGCAGAAGATGACGCTCGTGCTTGTGGATCCACCGTTCG
>MFGX01000047.1:22377-25990 GCA_001778455.1 Candidatus Fraserbacteria bacterium RBG_16_55_9
CCTAGGCATCCTTGTGTTACAATAAAAAAACCATTGCCCGGTAGCTCAGTTGGAAGAGCAGCCGGCTGTTAACCGGCGGGTCGTAGGTTCGAGTCCTACCCGGGCAGCCAGAGGTCACACACACGTCATATTCAGCCACACGCTCTTACCACCAGATTGCTATTTATCTCCGACACAGACCGATACCCCGCCAGCGCCATCGCCAGCTCAAACTCCGCTCGGAGCATCGCCAGCACTCGCTTCACCCCCGCCTCGCCATCCACCGCAAGTCCCCATATATACGGGCGACCAATCAAAACTGCCTTGGCCCCCAGTGCGAGCGCCTTAAGCACATCCGTTCCACGACGAACCCCGCCATCCAGCAAGACTTCGGCTCGCCCTTGCACCACCTCCACAATCTCGGGAAGTGCCTCTATCGTCGCAGGTACTCCATCCAACTGACGTCCCCCATGATTCGAAACGATGATCCCTTTTACTCCATGCTCTACCGCCAAGCGAGCATCCTCCGCCGTCAGAATACCCTTGAGCACGATCGGCAAAGAGGTCAAGGAGCACAGCCAATCCACATCATCCCATGTTAACGATGGAGAAAGTAGGCTTGCCGCATAGGCGGCCACAGCCGAGCCATGAATGTCAGAAGGGATTGCCGCTAAGTCCACATGGCCAACAAAGTTCTTCAGCACGATGTTGGATGGATATTGAAAGCGATTGCGAATATCTCGCTCTCGACGCCCCAAATACGGGGTATCCACCGTCATGCAGATGGCTGAATACCCGTGAGAATGAGCCCGCTCTACAAACCCTTGTGTCACTTTCCGATCTCGATAGCAGTAGAGCTGAAACCAACGCGGCCCGTCGGATACCTGCGCCACCTCTTCCATGCTGAACGTGGACATCGTGCTGAGCACCATGATCGTTCCCGCAGAAGCCGCTGCTCGAGCCGTGGCCTGCTCACCTTCTGGATGCGCCAGACACTGAATCGCAATCGGCGCAAGCAGCACAGGAAACTCCACTCGCTGGCCAAGAATGCGAGTAGATGCGTCAACACGGGAGACATCGACCAAAACACGGGGGCGCAGCTTCAAACGCTGGAAGGCTGCTTCGTTTTCTCCCAGCGTGACCTCATCCTCAGCGCCTCCAGCGATATAATCATATGCCATCTTGGGCAACGCCTGGCGAGCCAGATGCTCATATTCTGCAAGCCGTACAGGCTCCATGGTTTCCACATCCTTCGCTTGTTTCTCGATGAAAATCAGGACCATCTTAGCAGAAGAACTCGCGCTCTGGGAAGCGACAAGTAGAAATTTCACTTGCGCACGGCGGATGATCTATAATCACGCAAGCCGCATCATTCTCGTAAGGAGGCTAAGAGATGAGAACGTTTCTGGTAGCGAGCGTTTTGGCCATCGCGGTGGTGGCCATGATGGCAGGGACCACATCGGCACAACTGGGCGCGGGGATCAAGCTCTCTCAGACACTGGAGGCCTTCGTAGCCTACCATGCTGCGGATAATCTGATGCTCGAAGCCGGGCTTCCCTTAGGCGGATTGGGAGGATTCTTCCTCGTACTTGCCATCGATGCCAATGCCAAGCTGTTCTTCGATCCCATCGAAGTGGCCCAAGTTCCCTTAAGGCCTTACTTGGGAGCTGGCATCACGATCGCATCCGTGTTCAACGTCTTGGTGCTAAGCCCACATGCCCTAGCAGGTGTAGAATACCATCTGCAGGATACTTCCTTCAGCTTCTTCGGTGAACTGGGAGCTGGGGTAACACTGAACCCAATCGGGATCTTCCTCGGCGCCACCCTGGGAGCGCGATACGACTTTTAAAGTTAACGCCGCGTGATCGTAGCCATGTAGATGTTCTGATTTCGGCAGCCTTGGGTTAGCGTTTCAATGCGCGTGGGAACGCAAGGGGGATTGGTCAGCGGCTGAGGCTTCACGTCCCGGTTGTCCGTCCAGACGACGTGTACGTTCTCCCCATCGGAGGCCACCCCAATGTAGTCTCCGATGAAAGGGACAGAGCCTACAGAGCTATCAAACATCCTCAAATTGGGATTGAAGGATCGGTCCGTCACCCGCATGCTGGTCCCTTGACCTTGTAGCGGGCATCCGCTCGGGTATTCCACATAGTAGACGTCCATCGCATCACCAATGGAATTAGCGGGGCTAAAATTCGGGTCATTGCGGCTATCGTAGAAAGCCACGCCCACGTGCGTCCCGTCGGCGAAGACTTGAGGCATGATCTGATGGCCTCGCTCGACATTCGCCACACGCATGGGTTCTGTCCAGGTCTGACCTCCATTGGATGAGCAGATGAGGAGCACCCGCGAAGCGCCCTGAAAGCGAGCATCCTCCCAGGCAATGTAGACCCCTTTCTCATCGGCAGCGATGGTGGGAAAGCTCGTCGTGCGGAAATTCTCAGGGCTGCTACGCGCCTGATCATAGGGAGTAATGGTCTGGAGCGGTCGAACGATATCGAAACTCCTACCTCCGTCGCGAGAGAGATTGAAGATCATGGCATTGCGGGTCGTCCCGAAGGCGAACTGCCGCCAGACGACGTAGAGTGTGCCATCGGGTCCCACAGCTACGGCACAAGTCCGGGTGGGGGCTCGTGTACCACTGGCGATCACAGGGTCTGAAAACCTGGCCCCGCCATCTGTCGAACGCGCAACGACGACGATCTCTGAAAAGCGTGACCAACCCGCGTAGACAGTCCCTTCATTCGCCCCGCCACTCTGATCTACCGCGATGCAGGGTTTGTCAATAAATTGGCCCTGAATGGCAGAAGCTCGGTTGACCACAGTAGTCCGATCGAACGTCTTCCCGTGATCGCTATATTTGGCAACAAGAACCAGATCTTCGTCCGCGCTCAGACCAATGCCTCCCATGTACGCATTGCCTTGACTATCGAACGCCACGACCGGATCGCCGGTGAAAAACACCCCTTGGAGTGGAGAGGCTTGGCCCTCAGGGGAATTGTCACCGAAAAATCCAGGGACAAGTGTATTCGTCCACGTCTTACCCCCGTCTTCCGAGCGATAATAGCCGAGCCAGATGCTGTTCTGTGCTGGGTTAATGGGGATCAGTCGGTAGTCGTTGCTGCCCGAGATGAGCACATTCGGGTCGGTAGGATCGATGGCAAGCGGAGGCTCGTTCTGCATGTAGTTGGCGCAGTCCAACGCTGGCGTAGGCCGGGTTGCGCAAGACTGATTATTGTTGTCGCGGATCACCTTGACGTTGGGTCCAACAACAAGAGTGGGCATCTGTGGCAATCCTGTTACTACCAACCAAAGGCTAGACAGAGACAGACATAGGAAGAGTTTCCATTTCATTCTGGATTCCCCCTTCTGGCGGAGAGGGTGGGATTTGAACCCACGGTCGACTTTCGCCGACACACGCTCTCCAGGCGTGCCTGTTCGGCCGCTCCAGCACCTCTCCGTGCGAATACAAGCAGCATTATAGCGCGATGCCCAGAACGTGTCGACTCTGCTCGGGAGAGTGACGCAGATTACCCTCAATCTGTGGGAAAGGACAATCTTCTCCTAGCAGTAGGAGAAACGGACACTTTACTCGTGATCGGATACATGCGGCTCGAAAACCTCCGTCCTTCTT
>MFGX01000047.1:26010-30657 GCA_001778455.1 Candidatus Fraserbacteria bacterium RBG_16_55_9
CAATCTATGAAGGGTGAGGGTAATGCTAAATCGAGGACGAATAGCTTTCCTGGTGTTAGTGGGGCTGCTTGCCGCCACACTCTTCCTCAGCGGTTGCACCTTTTGGGTTCGGATGACCAATGGCAGGGTTTCACAAGTGGCGCTGCCGGATGAAGAGGTTCAACGTTTTCTCACGTACATGGACACGCTGAGTCAACAGCTTTTCCAGGAGACTCAGCGGCTTCAGGATGAAGGACTTAAGCAAGTCGTATTCGAGATGCGCCAAGCCTACTTTCGTCTCCTTCATCAAATGGGCTCCAGTCAGCGTGCACCTGCCAACCTTTCCGAGCTGCAGCTCAAGGTGCAGGCTTTCGAGATCCAGATGGGGAGACGACTTACCACTCCTCAGCAAGTGTCACGGTACCAGATGCTGAAAGTCTGCTTTGGTCAACTCAAGCAAGAGCTCCAGCAGTTCTACTCGATGGTGGAGCGAGCGGCGAAGTGAGGGTGGTACGCCCGGGAGGAATTGAACCTCCGACCTTTGGCTCCGCAGGCCAACGCTCTGATCCGCTGAGCTACGGGCGCAGGGAATCACTCTAGCTTAACTGTCAGACCCGCGTTCGTCAAGCCAGAGAATGTCCTTCGCTCCCTGATAAGCTATGACCCTATGCTCCAGATGTCGGCTCCTCTTTTCCCCACACTTCACACGTCAGCTTCCCCCGGTGCAAACGGACACTCAATCGCTCGTGAAGCTTCACCTGCTCCGCAGATTTGACTACACGACCCGCCTCATTCTCAATGACGGAATAGCCGCGACGCAGCACAGCCGCTGGGCTTACGGCCTCCAATCGCCCCAAGAGTGCTCTCAAGCGTTCGCGCATAGCCCGCTCCCGTGCTCGATAAGCCCGCAGCAATAGCCCTGTCAGGTGATCGAGCGTCTGGCGATGCTCACTCAAACGTCGAATGGGGCGCCGGAACGCATAACTGGACATCAGCATCTGCAGCTTGACCTTCAGGTCCTCTACCCGAGCCCGTTGCCCCTCTGCGAGTTGTTTGAGTACTTCCCGAATCCGGCCCGCCATCTCATCACGATGAGGCACTACAAGCTCGGCGGCGGCAGAAGGCGTCGGAGCCCGCAGATCCGCCACAAAATCAGCAATGGTAAAATCGATCTCGTGCCCCACAGCAGAAATGACGGGGATCTTCGAGTGGAAGATCGCTCGGGCTACAACCTCCTCGTTGAACGCCCAGAGGTCTTCCAGAGATCCGCCACCTCGTCCGACGATGAGCACATCGATCTTCTCCTTCTGCAGATGGTAGAGATTGGCCAACTCGATCCCGTGGGCAATTTCCTCCGCTGCGCCTTCTCCTTGGACCTTTACGGGGAAGACCAACACCTCCACCAAGGGGTACCGTCGCGAAATGATCGAAATGATGTCTCGAATTGCCGCCCCTTCTGCAGAAGTCACAATCCCGATGCGCTCCGGAAGCACTGGAATCGGTCGTTTGCGAAGCTCATCAAAGAGCCCTTCGACCTTTAGGCGTTCCTTGAGTTTCTCGAAGGCAAGCTGGAGTTTCCCGAGGCCAGCCGGTTTCATTCGCCGGACTTCGACCTGGTACTTGCCGCGTGGCCCATAGACGGTGACTGTTCCTAAAGCCAACACGTTCATGCCGTCTTCCGGCTGAAACTCGAGATACGAACTGAGTTGATTGAACATGACGGCACTAATCTCGGAGGACGCGTCTTTGAGCGTGAAATAGAGGTGCCCCGATGGGTATCTGCGAAGGTTAGAGATCTCACCCTCGACCCAGATCTCGGGGAAGTTTACTTCTAATAACTCGCGGACGAGGGTGTTGAGCTGAGAGACAGTGTAGAGGTTGGGTTCACCTTCGCCTCGGAAGGGGAGTTGGCGCATCTCTCCCATGGTTAAGTTGATGATAATGGATCTAGCAGGAGAAGGCAATTAGGCAGCTGCTTTCTCCAGCAATTTCTCGTTTTGGATCACAACTGTGGGGTTAGGATTGGCTTTCGGGACGGGAAGACCTCTCTCCTGCAAGAGAGCTACATGCTCTTTCATACCCCATTTTGCCTTATATAAGCAGTCCTCAATCGAATGGCCAATCCCTGTGAATCCCTCTAGATCCGGAGAATAGAATCCAAAAAAGTTAGGATCCTCTGTGGCTTCTATAACTAGTGAATATTTCAGGTCAATCATGCTACTTCCTCTTCCCTCCTCTCGAACTCAATCCAGCAGTCTTCAAAATCGCATGACAAGTTCCCGTCGGGACTTCCTTGGCTCCATGGTAGTCAACCCGAATCAATCTGTCCACGTCAGGTTTGGCATAGTACCGGATGGATCCCTTTTGCCTTACCAACTTGACCAAGTGTATCATTATTGATACGATGGTGTATGCCCGATCAGCGGAAGAGGCTCCCAGCAGTCTTCTTTAGGGCCGCGACGGGACGCGAACCTGTGCGGGAATGGCTTAGGGAGCTAGAGAAGGAAGATCGGCGCGTTATTGGGGTAGATATTAAGACGGTTGAGTTCGGATGGCCTGTGGGAATGCCAGTATGTAAATCCGTAGGAAAGGGAATATGGGAAGTGCGGAGTAACTTGGCAAGGAACAGAATTGCCCGTGTGCTGTTTTGCATCTATGACGGCTATATGGTTCTGCTACATGGATTGATAAAGAAATCGGGAAAGCTACCGAAAGTTGATTTGGATCTGGCAAGGGAGCGCAAGTCCCAGGTGGAGGAGGGATAACGATGGGCAAGAACCGGCACACAGGATCGTCATTTGATGAATTCCTGGAAGAAGAAGACCTTCGTGCTGAAGCTGAACAGATAGCGACTAAGAGGGTTGTGGCCTGGCAAATCGAGAAGTTCATGGAGGAGAAGAATCTGTCGAAGACCGATATGGCAAAGGTCATGAAGACGAGCAGAGCAGCTCTTAATCGTCTGCTAGACCCGGAGAACGGTTCTGTTACGCTTCATACTCTGGAGCGCGCAGCAGCAGCAGTTGGCAAACGTCTTCATATTGAGCTAGTGGATGTGGTATCCCAAAAGTGAAGAGTGGGTTGCTAGTCAGACCAATAATACCCTGGCGGCATCAAGTAGGTTGTTGCACGCGAACAATCTGTGTCCCCGCCTGTCCCGCTAGTGCCTCTTGAGCCCGATCCAAAGATGTGATGATCGCTCGCTCCCCGCCGTTCCCTAGGAAACGAATCGCCGCTTCGATCTTGGGCCCCATACTACCCGAGGGAAACTCTCCCGCCGCGAGATAACGCTTAGCTTCTTCCACAGAAAGCCTTTCCAGATTGATTTGCTCCGGCGTTCCAAAGTGCAACGCCACACGCTCAACATCGGTAAGAATCATCAGTGCTTGCGCTCCTAAAGCGCTGGCTAAGCGCTCGGATGCCAAGTCTTTGTCAATGACGGCTTCGATGCCCCGCAATCGTCCGCCTTCGCGTATCACCGGCACACCACCCCCACCGCAGGCGATCACGACATGCTCTGAAGTCACCAGACGGCAGATCGTCCTCCCCTCCACGATTTCCCGAGGATAAGGCGAGGGAACCACCCGACGATACGCTCGATGACCGCTCCCCATCCGCTTGATTACATAGCCCTTGCTCTTGTGCAACCACTCCGCCTCACTCTTCGAATAGAAAGGCCCAATGGGCTTTGTGGGTTCTTTAAACGCTGGGTCACCAGACGACACAACCACTTGGGTTACAACCGTCACGACGGGTACTTTCAGACCTTCTGCCCGAAGGGCTTGTGCAAGCGCTTGCTGAAGAAGATAGCCGATCTGGCCTTGGGTCATGGCTCCACAGACATCGAGCGGCAACGGAGGAACAACTCCTTTGGCTTGCTCTTGTTGGATGAGGATTTGCCCCACTTGCGGCCCGTTGCCGTGAGTCAGCACGACGCGAGTTCCGCTTCGCACGATCCGAGCGATCTGCTGGCAGCTTCGGCCAATGGCCTCCATCTGTTCCTCAATGCTCCCCTTGCCATGAGGGGACGAGAGCGCGTTGCCTCCCAAAGCAATGACAATCGTCTCTTTCTCTTTGGCATTCATAAGATGTCTTGTTAGATGTGCTCGACTTTGATGAGATTGGTCGATCCGGGCACTCCGAAGGGAACTCCTGCGGTGATGACCACCGCTGCATCTTTGGGGAGACGCATCTCTTCTGCTGCCGCTTCAATCGAGCGCTTCAACATGAGGTCCGTGTCATTGCAGTACTCGATCTGAAGCGGATAGACCCCCCAGACGAGTGCCAGTTTATTCTTGACCTTCTCCGAATACGTCACCGCAATGATCGGGATGCGGGGACGGAATTTTGCCACCAGCTTCGCGGTCGAGCCCGATGTCGTCGAGGGGATGATGGCCGCCGCTTCAATGCGCTCCGCAATCTGACAGGCTGATTCCCCGATGGCTTCTGTCACGGTTGTATGCTGCCCCAGGTACTTGTGATAGACAGAAGGAGCTTGCTCTATCCGGTGCGCGACCGTGCTCATCACCTTCACAGCCTCGATGGGATATCTTCCGATGGCCGACTCCTCAGAGAGCATCAGGGCATCCGCGCCATCCAGAATCGCGTTCGCCACATCGGCCACTTCGGCGCGCGTGGGCATGGGACTTTCGGTCATCGACTTGAGCATCT
>MFGX01000047.1:30722-30816 GCA_001778455.1 Candidatus Fraserbacteria bacterium RBG_16_55_9
GGGACCTCTTCCATGGGCATCTCCACCCCCAGATCGCCTCTTGCCACCATCACCCCATCGGCAGCTTTGATCAGCTCATCGATGTTCTTCACGG
>MFGX01000047.1:30941-31255 GCA_001778455.1 Candidatus Fraserbacteria bacterium RBG_16_55_9
GCGAACCGGACGTACTCGTCATCATGGTCGGCCATAGGAATATCTGCTTCGGGAACGCTCACGCGCTTGCGCTCCCTAAGATCCCGCTGTTCGCCACGTGGCAGACGACTTCTCCAGCGTGCACCTTCACCACCTCAAGCCGAATCTCCCCATTGGCCAAGAGCACTTCCATGCCTGGCTTCATGTGCTTCGAGAACCCTTCCTGGTTGATGGAGATTCTCTTGTGATCCCCCAGAATGGGCTCTTCCGTGAGCGTCAGTTCTTGCCCCGCTTCCAGTTGGGCAGACTCTCCCTTGAGGTCTCCGGTACGCATG
>MFGX01000047.1:31297-32498 GCA_001778455.1 Candidatus Fraserbacteria bacterium RBG_16_55_9
ATGCTGGGCCACGTTTCTAACCCGAAGGACGAGCTCACGATGTTCCTCACGGGTTCCGTGAGAGAGGTTGATTCTGGCGACATCCATCCCCTCTCGGATCATCTGAGAGAGCGTCACCTCATCCCAGGACGCCGGTCCCAATGTGGCCACAATCTTCGTCTTCTTCATGGTAAACCCCATACTTCATGCCCAGTGTATCAGGTCTTCTGGGCAAAGCAAGCGAAAGAACCAGGCCAGAACCTCTCACACGGATGGACCTGATCTAGATCATTGCTCATCTCGAATCTGAGATCATATCATGGTAAGTTCCGTCAAAGACTAACGCTGGGAGGTGTGGTATCTCGTGTCAACGACTGTCGCTAAGCAGCTACCCTGGTGGCTTTCGCCCACGATGGTGGGTGTGGGATTCGCCGCATTCGTGGTCTATGCAACTTGGGTAATCTTTCTGGGTGCTCATTATGAGTACAAGAACTATCTTTCGCCTTTCTATTCTCCCTTGATTCTCATCCCCAACTTTCCACTCTCTCCGGCCATTCTGGTCACGTGGATCCCGCTCGGCTTCCGAGCCACGTGCTATTACTATCGCAAGGCGTACTATCGCTCGTTCTTCTGGGATCCTCCGGCCTGCGCGATCGGCGAGCTGCGGGGCGAACGGTACAACGGTGAAACGAAATTCCCCTTCATCTTGCAGAACATCCATCGCTACTTTTTCTACGGCGCCATCTTCATCTGGATCGTCCTCGCTGTGGACACCGTAAAAGCCTTCCTCTTCGATGGGCACTTGGGCATGGGGCTGGGCTCACTGATCTTCCTCATCAATATCGTCCTACTCGGGCTCTACACCTTCTCCTGCCATTCGTGGAGGCACTTGATCGGAGGCAACATCGACTGCTTCTCGTGCTCTCGGGCCACGAAGATGAGGCATGGGATTTGGGAACGAGTGAGCGTGCTCAACCAGAACCACATGCTCTGGGCCTGGACCAGTCTCTTCTCTGTGTCCTTGACAGATGTATACGTGCGGTTGTTGGCCATGGGCATCATCCCAGCAGATCTGCGCTTCTTCTGAGATAGGAGCTTACGATGGAACGCTTTGAAACTCGCGAATACGATGTGATCATCATCGGCGCCGGAGGCGCGGGTCTGCGAGCTGCCATTGAATCCTCCGCTCTAGGCGCTAAGACAGCATTGATCTGTAAGTCTC
>MFGX01000047.1:32524-32850 GCA_001778455.1 Candidatus Fraserbacteria bacterium RBG_16_55_9
GCCGAGGGAGGCGTAGCGGCAGCTCTGGGCAATGTAGACCCAGACGATAACTGGAAGACTCACTTTGTGGACACCTTCAAAGCCGGGAAATTCCTCAATCACTGGCGCATGGTGGAGATCTTCTGCAAAGAGGCTCCTGAGCGAATCTATGAACTCGAGCGCTGGGGCGCGCTTTTTGATCGCACCGAAGATGGGAAAATTTTGCAAAGACCCTTCGGCGGCCACACGTATCGACGCCTTTGCCATGTCGGAGACCGGACGGGCCTGGAGATGATTCGCATTCTGCAAGATCAGGGCGTCCACCGCGGGATGGACGTCTTCATGGA
>MFGX01000047.1:32962-34339 GCA_001778455.1 Candidatus Fraserbacteria bacterium RBG_16_55_9
GCCACAGGTGGGCTTGGCAAGCTCTACAAGATCACGTCAAATTCTTGGGAATGCACCGGCGACGGTTTTGCATTGGCGTATGAAGCCGGGGCGGATCTTCAGGATATGGAATTCGTCCAGTTCCACCCGACGGGGATGGTCTGGCCACCGGGAGTGCGAGGCGTTCTCGTCACAGAAGCCGTCCGCGGCGAGGGTGGAATCCTCAAGAACAGCCAAGGCGAACGGTTCATGAAGAGCTACGATCCGGAGAAGATGGATCTCTCCTCGCGAGACATCGTTTCTAAAGCTATTTATCAAGAAGTGAAAGCGGGGCGGGGCACACCGCACGGCGGCGTCTGGCTGGATATCACTCATCTCGATGCAGAGAAGATCAAGAAGAAGCTGCCGAGCATGTGGGAGCAGTTCCACAAACTTGCGGACCTTGACATCACCAAAGAACCTATGGAAGTCGGCCCAACGACCCACTACATGATGGGCGGCGTGCGGGTTCATCCCGAGACGCAGGCCTCGAACATCCCGGGCCTCTACGCAGCGGGAGAGGTGGCCTGCGGACTCCACGGAGCCACGCGCTTGGGAGGCAATTCGCTCTCGGATCTTCTCGTCTTTGGAAAGCGCGCCGGAGAGGCAGCGGGGCAATATGCGCTCTCGCTGAAAAAACTTCCGGAGATCAACAGGCCAGAAGCTGAGGAAGAAGCGAAGCTCTTGCTTGTTCCTTTTGAGCGGGTGAAGGGCGAGAACCCTTATGCTGTGCAGAGCGATCTTCAAGACCTGATGCAAAACAAGGTGGGCATCTGGCGGAATGGCCAAGATCTCGAAGAAGCGCTGAAGGCCTTCCCGAAGCTCCGGGAGCGCGCTCAGAGCGTGAACATCTCCGGCACTCGAATATACAACCCCGGCTGGCACCTCTGCCGGGATCTTCCTCACATGATCGACATCGCCGAGACAATCACCAGAAGCGCATTGGAGCGCAAGGAGAGCCGCGGCGCTCACACGCGAGATGATTGCCCCAAGCCTCTTGACGATTCCTGGGGCAAGGTGAACCTCGTCGTGCGCCAAGAACGAGATCAGATGCATCTTCGGCAGGAACCTGTGCCGCCGATACCGCCGGAGCTAACTCCGCTCTTCCAAAAGAAGGAGGCCGCCAAGAATGCCTGAGACAACTCATCAAGCGACGGTACGTGTCTGGCGTGGGGAGGCACATGGTGGTGCGTTTATTGACTACAAAGTCCCCAGCGAGACGGGCATGGTGGTTCTCGACGCTCTCATCTACATTCAGGCTAACTACGCTCCGGATCTCGCGATCCGTTGGAATTGCAAGGCAGCTCACTGCGGCTCTTGTAGCGCTGAGGTGAATGGAAAACCTCGGCTGACGTGCAA
>MFGX01000047.1:34495-34756 GCA_001778455.1 Candidatus Fraserbacteria bacterium RBG_16_55_9
GATCATGTATCAGCGCGACGTCGAGCGGGCGCAGGAGTTTCACAAGTGCATTGAGTGTTTCTTGTGCCAAGACGTCTGTCACGTGCTGCGCACCCACCACAAGATGGCGCAGTTTGCCGGGCCGCGTTTCTTGGTGAAGATCGCGGCACTAGAGATGCACCCGTTGGATGCGGGCAATCGCCTGCAATTCATCAGAGAGAACGCGGGAATTGGCTACTGCAATATTACGAAATGCTGCACGGAAGTCTGTCCGGAGTCGAT
>MFGX01000047.1:34790-36297 GCA_001778455.1 Candidatus Fraserbacteria bacterium RBG_16_55_9
GAGCGATTAGCCGACCAATATTACGACCCGCTGCGCTGGTTGCTGAGAAAGATCACTGGCCAGCAATAACTCAGTCTACTTCCCTAGCGTTTCAGGCAGCGTCTGCGTGAAGTACCGACGACGGAGGCTCTGGGTCACATTCACAAGCCCCAGCATCACCGGGACCTCGATGAGTGGGCCGATCACCGCTGCAAAGGCGACTCCCGATCCGATGCCGAACACAGCCACCGCCACTGCGATGGCCAACTCGAAGTTGTTGCTGGCCGCAGTGAACGAGAGCGTCACCGTCTTGGAGTAATCCGCCCCCGCCCTGCGCCCCAGCCAGAAGCTCACCAGAAACATGAGCACGAAGTAAAGCACCAGGGGAATGGCGATCCGCACCACGTCCAACGGGATCTGCACGATCAGGTTGCCCTTGAGGCTGAACATGACCACGATGGTGAACAGCAACGCGATCAGCGTAAGCGGGCCAATGCGCGGGAGGAACGCCTTCTCGTACCACGCCCGCCCTCTTTGTCTGATTAACACAGCGCGGGTGAGAAAGCCTGCGATCATGGGAACCCCCAAATAGATGAGCACGCTTTGCGCGATCTCACCGATGCTGATCGGAACCAAACTCCCTTGCAGACCCAAGAGCGGAGGAAGCCAGGTGATGAACACCCAGGCGTAGACGCTGTAGAAGAACACCTGGAACAGGCTGTTGAAGGCCACCA
The DNA here is from genome assembly GCA_001778455.1 of Candidatus Fraserbacteria bacterium RBG_16_55_9. GTDB lineage: Bacteria > Bipolaricaulota > Bipolaricaulia > RBG-16-55-9 > RBG-16-55-9 > RBG-16-55-9. Next base: position 35,504 of record MFGX01000047.1, read on the forward strand.
AGCCAGCGGCATACTCGGTGTCGCCCTTGGCCAGCTCGTTCCAGACGATGACCATGGCGATGCAGCGGGCCAAGCCGATCAGGATCAGGCCGGTCATGTATTCGGGCTTGTCGGCCAGCAAGGCAACCGCCAGCAGGAACATTAACACGGGGCCGATGAGCCAGTTTTGCACGAGCGACAGGCCCAGGATCTTGCCGTTGCGAAACACCTTGCCCAGCTCCTCGTATTTCACTTTGGCAAAGGGCGGATACATCATCAGGATGAGCCCGATCGCGATCGGGATATTGGTGGTCCCCACCTGGAATTGGTTGATGAAATGCTCGATGTCCGAAAACAAGGCTCCCGCGCCCACACCGAACCCCATGGCGAGGAAGATCCACACAGTGAGGTACCGATCAAGCAAACCCAGTTTCGGGCGGATCGCTGTTGAAGTCGTAGCGATCATACGATGGTCTCCTTTTGCGGTTTGTCAAGCGATTCGGGTAAAGACGCAACATAGGTGCGGATCTCGTCGCACATGGTGGCCACGCGGCAGGAGTTGTGAGTGCAAGAGAAGAGCACCTTCAATTTCGGTAGCATGCTGCGAGTTCTGCCTTATCTTTACTCAACACTTCTTTCAGACGCTGCGCATCGATCGCAATTTGCTCATCACTCGCGAGGGCACGCTTCACCCAGCGGAGGGCCTCCCGCACTACGGGTGGCGCGGCAGACCCGGCCAACCGGTAGAAGCGCCAACGACCCTCTTTTCTGTACTCCACCAGACCCGCTTCGCTAAGAAGCTGCATGTGGTTCGA
>MFGX01000047.1:36407-36708 GCA_001778455.1 Candidatus Fraserbacteria bacterium RBG_16_55_9
CAATTTTTAGAATTGGGTGCATTATTCTCTCCTATACTTCGCCAACTATCAAAGTATACTTTCCTCACCATACTTAGGTCAACCCCGTGACACTATCCTGAGCACTAGGCAGAACCTGGCTCTAGGTCTTTAATAATGACGCAATAGACAGAAGGACTTAACTATTGGGGAGATTTGAATCGCCGGGAGGAAAGCCCGCCGGGACGTTCCCCCGAGCCTCACCCAATCGAAAGATCTCGCGTGCTTTGGGGCGGAGACGCTTGCTCCGACGCAGATGCCAGACCAACGGGTGGGTATCCGT
>MFGX01000048.1:0-5472 GCA_001778455.1 Candidatus Fraserbacteria bacterium RBG_16_55_9
GATGCGATTGCGATCATCTACATGCTGGCGCTCGCCCGCTTCTTCACGGCTCTTGCAGGTCTGGATACGGCAAGTGCCTTCGGAGGGCTTGGCTCCAGCCGTGAGATGTCGCTGGCGGCAATTGTCGAACCAGCGATGATGCTGGCGATCTTCACGGTGGCTGTGACAGCAGGTTCGACAAGCCTGGGAGCCATCACCGAGCGCACCGGCGCGTGGGATCCTCTGGCCCCTTCGCATATCTTCGCGTTTATCAGCCTCTTCATCGTCGCACTCGCTGAGACCGGACGCATCCCGGTGGATAACCCAGCCACGCACCTGGAGCTCACCATGGTCCACGAAGCGATGATCTTAGAATACTCCGGGCGGCACCTGGCTCTCATGGAGTGGTCTTCTTCTATGAAGTTGCTCCTCTTTTTGACCCTGCTCGCGAATGTCTTCTTCCCCTGGGGCATTGCAACAGAGCTATCGTACGCGAATATCGTACTCGGGTTGGGTGTCTATTTGCTCAAGGTGTTCATTCTGGCCACAGCGGTAGCTCTCGTCGAGTGTACGACGGCGAAGTTACGATTATTCCGAGTGCCTGACCTGCTGGCCGCTTCATTTGTCCTCTCGCTCATCGCGCTGGTGCTCTATTTCTTGCTGGGAGGGGAGAGTCGTGCAGCTCTGTAGCCTGGATTGGGGCTTGCACTTTGATCCGCAGCTCGTGGAACGAATCATTGCTCTATTAGCTGCCTTCATCTTGGTATGCAGCCTGCTCTTGCTGGCCACAGAGAGACGACACCTGCACGTGCGACTCTACGCCGTCCAGTCGCTTTTCCTCGCGGGAGTAGCCTTCAGCGTAGCCTTCTTTCATTGCGAGCGCCACATCTTCATCGCTACGGGACTCATCCTGATTTTGAAAGTGATCGGGATCCCTTTCTTGTTGGGGCGCATCATTCAACGCCTCGTGCCTCAACAACCGATAAAGCCAACGATCAACGTGCCGTCTTCCTTGCTGATCGCAGCAGGGCTTGTCCTGGCGGCCGATTATCTCACACGAAGCATTTTGGCAACGGGCCACGAGTTTGAGCTGGCACGGAACGTCTTGACCGTCTCGCTTTCTGTCGTCTTATTGGGGCTACTCACGATGGTCACACGCAAGAAGGCGCTCAGTCAAGTCCTCGGATTCCTTACGATGGAGAATGGGATTTTCCTAGCAGGCATTGCCATTACCGCAGGCATGCCGATGATCGTCGAGCTCGGAGTCTTCTTCGACGTCTTGGTCGCCGTCGTCATTATGGGCGTCTTCTTGTATCGCATCAGCGAGACGTTTGATACAATCAATGTCGAAGAGCTTACACGATTAAAACACTAAGCAACCATGAACCTCGAATCGCTCTGGAATTCTCTTGAATCTGGAATCCGCGTCGCGCAAGATGCGTCCATTCTCATGATCTTGCTCGTGCCGCTTTTGACGGCTGCTCTCTGCGGCTTGGTTGGAACCAAACGCTTCATGGAAGTAACCAGCATCTTGGGCACGATACTCACGGCTTCGTTTAGCGTTTTGCTGATCAACAAGGTACTTCTTCATCAATCTCTGCTTCGTCTAGGAGGCTTGTTATACGCAGATGCTTTGAGCGCGTATCTCGTCCTAATCGTCTCTCTGATCGGGGTGCTGGCCACGCTCTACTCCATCGGATACATCGGCCATGAGTATTCCTCTGGGCTGTTTAGCGCAGGTAAACTGCGCGAGTATTATTTCTTGTTGAATCTCTTTCTCTTTACGGTGCTGCTGGCGGCCGTGGCCAACAACTTAGGTGTGCTCTGGGTTGCCATTGAGGGGACAACGCTGGCCTCCGCATTCCTCGTGGGCTTCTACAATCAAGAGGAATCCATCGAAGCGGCTTGGAAGTATCTCATTCTGGGATCGGTGGGAATCACCTTTGCGCTCTTCGGAACTGTGCTCGTCTATTTCTCGGCATTGGCTGCGTTTCAGGCTTCCGGGGGAAGCGGAACGCTCAACTGGACGGAGCTTGTCAATCCCAGCGTTGCTAGCCAGCTCGATCCGCGTATCCTCAAGCTGGCGTTTCTCTTCATCCTCGTCGGGTATGGGACGAAAGCCGGGTTGGTGCCTATGCATACGTGGCTCCCGGACGCGCATAGCCAAGCCCCAACGCCCATCAGTGCTCTCCTCTCCGGCGTGCTCATCAACGCCGCCATGTACGGGATCTTGCGATTCCATCACCTTCTCGGAGTCAGCTCTGTTGGCTCTGGTTTCTCGTCCAATCTGCTCTTGATCTTCGGCCTCCTCTCGATCGGAATCGCCACGCCTTTTATTCTGATGCAGAAAGACTACAAACGCCTGCTGGCATATTCGAGCATCGAGCACATGGGGTTGATTGCCACGGGAATGGGCTTGGGCACGCCAGTTGCGATCTATGGGGCCCTATTACACACACTGAACCACGCTATAGCCAAAGCCATGATCTTCATGAACGTGGGCAATCTCGTCTTAAAGTTTCAGACCAAAGAGATCAGTTACGTAAAAGGCATAGTAAAGATTATGCCTACGACAGGCGTTCTGCTCTTACTGAGCACGCTCGCGATTACCGGTGTGCCGCCGTTCAATATGTTTATCAGCGAGTTCCTCATCCTGAGCGCGAGTGTTGCCAGTCAAAGCTACCTTGCAGGGAGTTTGATCTTGCTCTTTCTCGTTGCCGCATTCGCCGGTTTTCTGTACCACATCAGCCAGATGGCCTTCGGTTCACCCAAGGAGGGCTTGCGCTCTGGGGAAGAGAATTCCCCAAGTTTCTTGCCGATCGGCATTCTCCTAGCGCTTGTGCTGATGCTTGGGTTGTATATTCCTCAGCCTCTGCATGAGCTTCTCCAGCAAGCTGTGACGGTGGTGAAACCGTGATGAGTTCTCAGGTTGAAACGGTGATCTCTGAGCTGCGTCGCGAGTTCGGTGAGCATCTCGATGAAACGAGAGTAACCCATAAGAACGAGATCTACTACGATGTAGCGAGTTTGGATTGGCTGCCGAACGTATGCAGCTTTGTGCATCATCAGTGGCAGGCTTCTTTCGTTTGTGCTTGGGCTTCGGATGAGCGATCGCGGGATGGCGCATTTCATCTGCACTATGTCTTTTCGCTCGATCAATTCGGCCTCTTTGTCATCGTGTGTTCGCCCGTCTCAGTAGAAGATTCAGAATTCCCATCGGTTGCAGCACACATGATTGCGGCCAACTGGGCCGAACGCGAGATTCGCGACACGTTCGGGCTCACACCGGTGGGGCATCCTCATTTGAAACGACTCTGGGCCCATCCCGATTGGCCGTCTGACAACTACACGATGCGCAAGGATTTCCCGCTCAACTCCCAGCCGCCACGAGTAGAGGGGGATTTCGAGTTTCATAGGGTTGAAGGCGAGGGAGTCTTTGAAATTCCCGTGGGACCCGTACACGCAGGCATCATTGAGCCGGGCCATTTTCGATTCAGCGTCGCCGGTGAACCGATCATTAGCCTCCAAGTGCAGCTCGGCTACACGCACAAAGGAACTGAAAAACTCTGCGAAGGTCTTTCGGTCGAACATGCGCTTCATGTTTCAGAGCGGATCTCTGGGGATTCATCGTTTGCCCACTCGATGGCATTCTGTCATGGAGCCGAGAGACTCGCCCATGTAGAGGTTCCCGAGCGCGCTCAATACCTTCGCATGCTCTGCTTAGAGCTAGAGAGAATCTACAACCACTTGAGCGACATTGGGATGATCGCGAATGATATCGCGTTTCTTGTCGGCTATTCACATGCGATGCGCGTGCGTGAACAGGTAATGACACTCAACGAGAAGCTCATGGGCAGCCGACTCTTGCGTGCGATGAATTCACTGGGAGGCGTCCGGCGCGATATACCTGATGCGGCTTTCTCGTCGATTCTCTCGACCCTCGCCACGGTGCGCAGGGAGCTCAGAGACTTAGCAGAACTACTATTTACCAGCGCTTCCGTTCTAGACAGGCTGGAAACGACGGGCGTGCTTGCCCAGAAGATCGCTCGGGATGTGGGCATTGTGGGCCTTGCTGCGCGTGCCTCCGGCATCGATCGAGATTTCCGACGCGATCACCCGCATTTGCAGTATCATCGCGTGTCTTTCAAAGTCCCCTTGTACAAGAGCGGCGACGTCAATGCTCGGACGCGCGTTCGCGTGGATGAGGTGTTTGAGTCGATTCAGATCATCGAGCAGGTCTTAAGCCAGATACGTCCAGGGCCGATTCGAGTGCCCCTAGAGAAGATCCCCACGTACGCTCAAGCCTTAGGCTATGCCGAAGGCTGGCGCGGCCCGATTGTACACGCGATTCAGACCGATGCAGCAGGGAAGATCTCGAGATACAAGATTGACGATCCCTCGTTTCACAATTGGCCTGCGTTGATTTTTGCCGTTCAGGGAAACATCGTCCCAGATTTTCCGCTCATCAATAAAAGCTTCAATCTCTCGTACTCGGGCAATGATCGCTAGGAGCTATCCATGTTGAAAATCTTGCGTAAGACGCTTCAGACAGGGCGAGTGACAATCCCGTATCCGTCGAAACCGGACGAGCCGCCAGACGGTTTCCTGGGTAAGCCGGTAATCGATTTCGCCAAAGCGGATCTCGAAAAGCTGAGGGTTGCCGAAAGTGTCTGCCCGACGCGTGCCATTTCCATTGAAACCGACGGAGCGAAGAGCACTGTGCGCCTCTCCTACGCGAGTTGCATCTTCTGCGGTCGATGTGCCGAGGCTTATCCCGAAGCCATCGCTATGACCACGGAGTTTGAACTCGCTACAACTCGGAAAGAGCGCCTTTTGGTAAGTGCGGACTACGTAGATGGGAAACCCGCCCAAGTGATCGCGCTGCCGAGTCAGCCAAGTCTGGAACAGTTGGGCGAGCAGACGAAACGAGAAATCTTCAGAATATTCCGGCGTTCGCTGCACATTCGCGAAGTGGATGCGGGGTCTTGCAATGGGTGTGAGCTGGAGATCGCGGCACTGAACAACCCCATCTATGATTTGGAGCGTTTTGGTCTACACTTCGTGGCTTCGCCGCGCCATGCAGACATGCTGCTTGTGACAGGGCCAGTGACACGCAACATGGAGATCGCACTGAAGAAAACGTATGAGGCCACACCCGATCCCAAGCTTGTGGTCGCGGTAGGAGCGTGCGCCTGTAGCGGAGGAATCTTTGGCGAGAGCTATGCGAGCAAGGGCGGCGTGGACAAAGTGATTCCGGTCGATGTCTACATTCCAGGCTGTCCGCCGCGGCCACAGGCTATTTTGCATGGGATACTGTTGGCGATTGGGCGGGTAAAGTAACGTGCCATCACATCTCAATCCCCTCTTCGTCTGATGAGTCAAACAGTTCTTGCTCGCCACTCTCTGATCTGACGCGCTCTGCCTTCTTAAACGAGACGTTTCCCGGTGGGAATTCAAACATTTCACCGTTGAGCAGTTGTGCGATCGTGCGAA
>MFGX01000048.1:5479-5823 GCA_001778455.1 Candidatus Fraserbacteria bacterium RBG_16_55_9
CTTTGGATATTGCTTACCCCAACCCTTCGACTTGTAGAACCCTTCCGTGAGAGCTTCTTTGATCATGGGTTCCGTAGGCTCTTGCAGCGTGATGAAGAAACCGAGCGTAGCCTTGGAGCGCTGGACCACTTGAATCAACTCGCGAATTTCTTTCACTTGCACTTTGCCGCTCTTGACCTGCACGATGATCTTCTTGGGTGGCGTCTTTGCATCGTCGATGAAGTAGAGCGTTCCGTCGATTCCGGCGTCCGCTCCCTTCTTCTTGTCTTCGCCAGCGGGACGGGCCTTGATTAAGCTGAGCGCCCACCACTGGAACTGATACTGATCTTGCTCGGCCAGAGAAC
>MFGX01000048.1:5846-15952 GCA_001778455.1 Candidatus Fraserbacteria bacterium RBG_16_55_9
TCGCCAACGACTTTGTATTGCACTTCACTGCCGAACGTGTCACGCAGGCGGTATTTCATGAGCGAGATTGCAAGGTGCGTGATGTCGATACCGATCCAGTGGCGCTTGAGTTTTTGAGCAGCGATGATGGTCGTGCCACAGCCGCAGAAGGGATCGAGCACGAGATCGCCTTCGCTGCTGTTGGTCTGGATAACTCGCTCCAACAGTTCGAGCGGCTTTTGAGTTGGGAATCCCAATCGCTCCTTTGCTTGCGATTGAACAGGGTTAATATCGTCCCAAATATCTTGAATTGGCACGCCCGGCATTTCATCCAGGTATCGCTTGTATCTTGGGACAGCTCCGGGCTCCGTCTGAATGATACGTCCACGGTGATAGAGTTCTTCCATTCTCTCTTTGCTGTACCGCCAGTAGCGTGTGACACCAAGAAATTCATACTGCGGATTACCTTTGGCAGCGCCGCCAGGACCTGTGATGTTATCCAGTTGATATCGGCGCCCAGTTCCTTCTTCCACATAGCGGTAGAAGCTATCGATATATTCCTGGTCATAGGGCTTATAGAGCTGATTCCAAATTGGGTTATCTCCCTTTGCGTAAACGAAAATGATGTCGTGAGAGCGCCCATAGTGCCGTGCGCCTTGCTTAGTGTCGCTGTGTGCACTGGTACGCTTCCAAACGATCTCGTTGCGAAAATTTGTTTTGCCAAAGATGGTGTCCAGCAGGATTTTGAGGTAATGGCTCGCCGTCGGATCGCAGTGCAAATACAGCGATCCTGTAGGCTTGAGCACACGATGTAGTTCAACCAAACGAATTGCCATCATCACTAGATACGCCGTCACGTCGTTGTGTCCCAAAACGTTGATGAAACCGTTAATGAGATCAACCAGCTTCGACGGCGCGGTTTCCGCCAACTCTTCGAGTGTGTGCTTCGTCGCCGGCGTCCAGTGCCAGGAATCAGTGAACGCCCTGAGTTGCGCCTCCGACTCTTCACCCGTCGTTTCTTTGAAGATCGCGTTATAGTCGCGATTGCTGTTGAACGGCGGGTCGAGGTAGATCAAATCCACGCTCTCATCGGGGATGTACTCCCGCAGGATCTTTACGTTATCGCCGTAGTAGAGCGTATTCTCCATCGCTAGGTCATTTTAGCAGGAGTGGACAAGGCGGAGCAATGGAGACATCATTGTGAGTATGCGCCGCCTCCTGCTTCTCAGTGTTGTGATTTTCGGGTTGATTCTGCTGGGTTTGGCCACACGGAGTGGCGCGTGGCTTGCTCTCGCCATTCCTCTGCTCGTGTATCTTGTCTCGGGCTTCCTCTACAGCCCCGAAGCTCTCAACGTGAACGCTATGCGAAGCCTGAGCGCCGATCGCATCACACCCAATGAGCCAGTCACCGTAACGCTGTCCATAACGAACGAAGGTTCACACGTGGAAGAGATCTTCATCGAAGACCTCGTTCCCTCGTCCCTCGAAGTGATTGAGGGAGAGCCGAAGATGCTTACCTCATTTCCGCCGGGCGCGAAGGTCGAGTTGTCGTACACGGTGAGCGGAGATCGTGGCTACTATCGCTTCCCTGGGATTCGAGTCACCGCGCAGGACCCTTTCCATCTTTTCAGAAAGCAGATCACGCTCTCCGCTCCAGGTCAACTCTTCGTCCTGCCAGAAGTTGTCCGATTGAAACGCGTCGAGATCCGTCCGCGGAGAACGCGTGTCTATTCAGGGCTCATCCCCACTCGACAAGGTGGCCCCGGCATCGAATTCTATGGCGTTCGAGAGTATCAAGCGGGAGATTCGCTGCGTACGATCAATTGGAAGGCCAGCGTCCGCCATCCGGAATCCCTGTTCATCAACGAATTTGAGCAAGAGCGAGTCGCGGACGTGGGCTTGATCTTGGACGCCCGCCTACGAAGCGATGTCATTGCCGGTGAAAGCCCACTCTTTGAGCATGCTATCCAAGCGGCAGCAGCGCTGACGGACGCCTTCTTGAGCAGTGGGAACCGCGTTGGGATGCTCGTCTATGGAGGCCATCTGGATTGGACCTTCCCTGGCTATGGTAAGATCCAGCGAGAGAAGATCCTACGTGCTCTGGCCCGAGCCGAGCAGGGAGAGAGCCAGGTCTTCGAGGGCCTGGAATACGTGCCGACGCGCCTCTTCCCCGCTCGTTCTCAACTCGTTCTCATCAGCCCGCTACTGGAAGGGGATCTGGCCGTGCTTCTTAAGCTAAGGGCACGTGGCTATCCGCTGCTCATCATCAGCCCCGACCCCATCTCCTTCGAGCAGAAGAAGCTGCAAGGAGGGAAGGATATCGAATTGGCAATCCGAATCGCTCGCTTGGAGCGCGAGCTGCTGCTCCGCAGGCTCAGGCAAGCGGGCACGCGTATTGTAGATTGGAACGTGGATACTCCCTTTCATCAAGCCGTGCACAGCGCCCTAAGCCGCTCGCCTCTCTGGTTTCGCGCCTTGGGAGGTGGGCCATGAGAAACTACGCTCTTGGAGGCGGCGCGACGGCAACTCTTCTACTAGCTTCAGCATATGCTGTAAATGGCGGACTGGTTTGGGCTCTCGTGATCACAGCGCTGGGGCTCCTCTGGCTGATCGGACAGTGGCGTAGTTGGAGTGCGAGGAGTTCCGTAGGTCTTATCGGTTTTGCGGCAGCAGCAGCGTTCGGAACCTGGCTGGGCCTGCCGCCGGGATGGATGCTCTTGAGCACAGTTGCTGCGTTGGTGACCTGGGATCTGGACGATTTCTCTCTTCGCTTACAAAGCGCCGTTGAAGGAGAACTTCAACTCAGGCGATGGCACTTCCAGCGATTGCTGATCACGGTGAGTTTGGGGTTGTTGCTTGGAGGCATTGCACTGAGCATCCAGGTTGAGCTTACCTTCTGGTGGGCACTTCTTCTAGGATTGCTCGCCATCTTTTGCTTGAGCTGGGCATTTCGCATGATGCGAAGCCAAGGCGATTGACACCAACACCTTCGCTGCTTTATAACTGAGTATCCCAAGACGGTTGAGAGAGGATAGATCTGGCATGACGATGGAACTCTTGAAAAGGCTTTCCGAGGTGGCTGGGGTCCCAGGTCGCGAGGAGACTGTCCGGCAGATCGTATTGCGCGAACTAAAGCCCTTGGCCGATGAAACGAAGACGGACATCTTAGGGAATGTGATTGCCATGAAGAAGGGGCGAGGCGGCCCGAAGGTGATGCTGGCTGCTCATATGGATGAGATCGGTTTTCTAGTAAGCCATGTGGACGAGAAGACAGGCTTCCTCAAGATCGATCCTCTGGGCGGGTTCGATCCCCGAGTACTCATGGCCAAGCGTGTGGTAGTGCATACCGAGTCGGGCGATCTCGTGGGCGTGATGGGTTCGAAGCCCGTGCACGTCTTATCCGAGGAGGAGCGCAGTAAAGCCCTAGAGATCAAGGATCTCTTTATTGATTTGGGACTTCCGGGCGATAAAGTGAGAAAGCGCGTTCAGGTGGGGGATTTCGTCACGTTGCGCCAAGACTTCGTCGAGATGGGAGATCTGGTCAGCGGCAAAGCTTTGGACGATCGAGTCGGAGTCTACGCGATGATCGAAGCCTTCCGCCGAGTCAAGAAACACAGAGCGGACATCTACGCTGTGGCTACAACTCAAGAAGAGGTTGGAGTCCGTGGCGCACGGGTGTCCGGCTACGGCGTCTCTCCTGATATCGGGGTGGCTCTGGACGTGACCGTTGCGAGTGATGTCCCTGGCGCTCAAGAATCCGACCACGTGACGAAATTGGGCAAGGGAGTGGCCATCAAAATTAAAGACTCTCTATCCATCTCGAACCCCAAGCTCGTGCGCCGCTTGCGCCAGGTGGCCGAGAAGCGCAAGATCCCCTATCAGTTAGAGATCTTGCCTCGCGGAGGCACAGATGCGGGAGCCATCCAGATGGCGAAGGAAGGGGTGGCTGTGGTCACGATCTCGATTCCCACGCGTTATCTGCACTCTGTGGTCGAATGCGCGCACAAAAAGGACATTCAGGCGACCATTGATCTGCTCGTGGCATTCTTAGAGGAAGCCAGCGAAGGAGATTACGCGTTGTGAACCTCATGGTCCAGGCACAACGCTGACAGTCAACGAAAGTTCATTCTCGAAGCCTGAACTTCTTGCCTTCACAGTGAGCGAATAGGATCCCCAGGCTGCGCCTTGGGGCACATAAATCTTGGCGTCAATAGAGGCTTGTCTCTGAGGCTCGAGAGTAAGGGTTTTGGGAGAGAGCACAATCTGCCAGCCGGGTGGAGCTTCGACGGTCATCTCAAAACTCCCTGGAGCATTCCCGCGATTTTCTACAGTAATGTTCAGCGCCTCTGAGCTGCCTGCGACAACTTGAGGTCGGTCCTTCTCTACGAGCATTCGAGGGCGAGGAGTTGCTCTTACCGGGACTTGTAGCACCAATCGGCCCGTTTGTCTGTCTTCCTCCGAGCGTATGGAAATCGCGAGAGGATAGATTCCCGCGGGCATCCAAGGAGGAATGAGCCAACTGGCGAAGAACTTCTGCGCTTCACCTGGTTGGAGCGCAACGGGCCTGTACTGACTCAGGGCGCGCCAACCCTCCGGCGACTCTGGCGCGATCTCATATGTATGTGGGCGATCTGAGCTGTTCTTCAGCTCAAAGGCATAGCTCAATAGGTCTTCCGGGGCATGGGGACCCATCTCTTTGGGTGTGATGAGGGTCAGTGTGAGCTCACCGTGGGTCTCTTGAGAAGCCAAGAGTCGTGCTGGGGGCTCTTTCCCGCTGCGCAGTGCAACAAAGAGCCCGGCAACGATGAGCAGAACGAAGATGGGAAGAGCCCAGTGCCAGTTTACACGCATTCCGGTTTCTCTCATCGCACAGGCACAGTCTTTCGAATCGAAGCGGAGTTCCCGTCGTTGTCGATGACCTTGAGCGTCACGGCGTAGTCGCCCGGATGCGCGAACGTGAATTTGGCCTGCACTTCAAAAGCATCGGACTTGCCGTCCGCGTTGAAGTCCCACTCGTAGCGTGTGATCTGGCCATCCGGGTCGCGGGAGGCTGAGGCGTCAAAAGTGACCATCTCTCCAGGCTTTGGCTGAGAGGGTGAGAAAACGAAATCAGGGATGGGCAGCTTTTGTATGATGACGGGTCGGGGCTTCTCCGCGGCACCAAACTCCAGGGAGACGCGATCGCCTTCCTGGACACGGATGGCCTGCTCGATGGGCGTCGTTGCCTCGAAACGCGGCGGGAGCGAGTCGATACGGAGGAGAACTCGGTACGTCCCTGGGGCTACATCCACGAAGGCAAACTGTCCTCGTGTGTTGGTCAGCGTTTCGTTCACCATCACGCCCGAGGGGAGATGCTGGAGCGCCAGACGGACCCGCGCGAGACCCTGTTCGCTGGCGGCACGCTGACCGTTGCGATCCAGATCCAGGAAGACGGAGCCGACAACGAGAGCCCCTTGAGCCAGCGGAAGATTTCTCCGCTCGATCTTCCCCGCCTCAATCGTGACTTGCTGCGGCAAGGGGACAAGCGGCGTCAAGCCTACAGGGAGTTTATCTATATCCAGCTCATAGGTGCCGGGGGGAAGCGGTGGGAAGCGGTAGCGGCCATTCTCGTCGGTGGAGACGCGTCGATCTCCCAATCGCAGGATGAGGTTCTTGAGCCCCGGTTCATCTGGGTCTTGCTGGCGGTCTCTATCTCTGTCTAGAAAGACGAATCCTTCAATGCTTCCCTTCACAGGGATGTGCGTGGGTACGATCAAGTCGGCGGAGAGCCCTATTCCCAAGCTTAAAGTTGCCTCTCCTGTAAATGTCTCGGTCTGCATGCTGGAAGTGAGCGATGCGGTCAGGCCGGGCAAAGAGGCACTGAGGTCCGTGCGCACACCGACCCTCTTCTCCTCAAGGAAGAAAGTCACGGAAGCTCCAAACAGGCCCTGCTGAAACTGCAAGCTGAGATCGAAGGCGATGGGGGCATCGACGATCTCTCCCGTTAGCTTGGAGAGCGTGAGATCTCGTTTGACGGACACGGAGGGGAAGAGCGGAGGGAAGGCTCCGCGAGCCGAGACGTGAAAGCCAGTCGTTTCAAATTCTGTGATCTCCTTGGGGCTAATCGCGATCAGATTCCCATGGTGGGCGCCAAATGTAAAGGCCAAGGAGCCGATCTGATGCGACCATTCCACTTGGAGATCTTCGCGGCGTTGATAGGAGAAGGGCGGGCCGGCTGCACAACCTGGAAGATCCCCTTCCTCAAAGAGACTCCACTCTGTGATGAGCAAACCCAGAACGTCACTAGAAAAGCTGCCGAGAACTCGACTGAGGCGACGACTGAACGGGCACGTTGTGCTGAGAGCATGCTCGCTCATCTCGTGAGAGGTCAAGAAGGTAAGAGGTTCGAATTCTGCGCGTAAGGCAATACTTCCACCTTGGCTATCGCGTCCTCCGGATCCGGTGAAATTCGGCCCAAAACGGTAGAGTCGAGCCTGAAGAGCTGCAAACGACGAATCGAACTCCACCAGCTTGCCGAGCAATTCCAACTGAAGTCCTTGATCGATCTGCCCTGAATCTTCTACGATCTCGGCCACGGCCGTGGCCGATAGCGGGGAGAACTCACTAAGATCAAAACGAAGTGCACCGCGATGGCGATCGCTGTCTAACCTTTCGAGCGTGGCACGCAGACTCCCTCCGTGAAAGCTCAAGGCAAACTCTCCCGTAGCAGTCTGCGGTGTCTTGCGAAGTGTTACTCCCAGGAATCCCGGGGGCAGCCCTTGAGCGGTCACCTCTACCAGCTTGGGAGGGAAAAGATCCGGGTACTCAAAGGAGAGATCGAAATCGAGACGCAGCTGCTCGATAAGTACGTCTGTTTGCAGATCCAATTTACCTGCTGAACCAGACTTACCCAAGGGATTTAGCTTCAAGGCAGCTTGAACGGGGATCTCTAGAGAAAGGCTGCCGCGGACGGCCTCGGGACCTGGTGGCAAGACCGCCGTGAGCACATTCGCTTCCGCTTCTGCACCCTCTTGATGCATCGATGAAGCGTGCAGGGTAAGTTTATCGCTTCCTTCGTGGGCATCCAGCGGGATCGTGAGCGAAACGCGTATCAAAGCTCGCTCGCCGGATAATAGCGCCTGCTGTTCTCGCTCCAGCTTCAGCGGGAATCCGCGACTCGACTCGGCTGAGAGATGCACGAGGTCTGCGATATTCCCCTGATTTACGAGTGTAAACACGTATTCCAGAGACGTGCCCGGCTGGGTTGCTTGGCCCTCCGGAGCGAGAATCTCAATTCGGACGACAGGCAGAATGGAAATGAGCACGTTGGCTTCGGCTTGCACTGCAGGCTCACGTTGCGATGTGACTCTCAGGGTGAGTGCGTACCCGTCTGCGGCCGTGGATGCTGGGACGAAGACGGTCACAAAGAGGGGCAGCTGCTCGCCGCTCTTAAGGGTCAGAGGACTTAACTGGCTGATCAGTGTCCAACCCTGCGGTGCATCCACGGTTGGGATGTACGTCTCCTCTGAGGCGCTTCCGTTTCGCACCTGAAACACGGCAGTCACGAATCGATCCGGCGGAGTCTGAAGCGGAGGCGGGGCCGTGATCTCTACGCTCACGCTCTGACCATACCCTACAGCAACCAGCGCGAGCACCCAGAGAATCCCCTGCTGGAATGCTCTCATGAAATGCCCCCTTACCGCGTCGCTTCAGCTCTGGCTGGCTTCGCTACTCCACCTGAAAAGGAAGCTCCGCAGCAACCAGGAAGTCTCCCCCAAAATCCATGATGACAAGCGCCACATAATGACCCGTTGCCAGCGAATCCCCTTCTGCCCCCTTGACTTCTACCTCCCGCTCGGCATCCGGGAGTACGGTGAACTCCTCCATAGCAAGGGTGCGCACCGTCTCGCCCCGCTCATCTCGGATCTCCACGCGCCCGGTGACGTCACGCAAGGCTGCTGTTCCTGTATTCAAAAAGGTGACCACCAGATCCAACGGACGAGCGCTGAGCAACTGCAAACTCGTGATCCGACCATTCTTTATGGCAACGGGATCGGACTGAAAGACCTTCACTCCATAGCGAACTCGGACACCCACTTGGGTCTGCACTTCTCCGGTGGTCCCAGAGACCGGCTCGACGTCGCTTCCCTCCACTAAGAAGATGGCCCAGCGATCACCCGGCTGCCCTCCCGGCGGAATGCGAACGGTAAAATTCACTTGCTGCCTCTGTTGGGGTGCTAGGCGAAAGCTGACCGGAGAGAATTCAGTCGTTGGGGCCAACGAACGCGTAAGACTGCCTGCGTCCAGGAAGCGAATGCTCCCGTCAAGCTCCAATTGCCAATCTGCCAGCGTGACCGTGATCTCTTCCGGATCGTCTCCGCTGTTGACAACGAAAAAGACCCCAGTTTGCGTCTCATCGGAGCCCATTTTCAGCACGATCGTGAGCGGGAAGGCAACGAACTTCCCAAAGCTGAGCATTCCGGTCAGACCGATCCCAATCAATGTCAACGCGAACAGCCAAAGCTTAAAGCGTTTCATGGCACTCACTCCGTTACGGTGTATTCCACGATGAAGACCAGAGTCTCTCCTGAAGTACGATCACCCAGGTCGGCCAGATCCAATCTGTGCTCCACGATGAATTCCTCACAGTCGATGTTGTTCTGATGGATCGTGATGAGCGCCCCACCATCCTGGAAGGTGCCACCCTGATCCTTGATCTGAAGGGCGTTTGAGGAGATCGAGACCGGCGTGACCGAGGTGACTTGGGCTGTCACAGTCCACGTCACACCGCCGCCGGGTCGTTGCACCCGAAGGGTGGGATCACCTCCCGGCCCGAAGAGGACGAAGCGGTTCAACAAGTCTGCGGCGTTGATGTTGACCGCTCCGGGTGGAGCCACCACGTCAATGCAGACCGTAAGCGACCCTGGACAGGAGGGTGTGGCCGGGCAGACGGCCCAAGCCGTCAGGCCCCCAAGAGCCACGAGAGAGCTGAAAATCTGAAACATCCTCCTGCTCCGTGTTCGCACGACCTCACTCCTCTGTGACGGTGAGGCTCACTTGAAACGTGTAGATGCTTCCGGAGGCGTTATTCCCGAGGGCAGCTAGATCCAACTGGAGGTCCGAGGTCGTCCGCACTTTGTTATCTGTTCCTGGTTGCGTGTTCTGACCGGTCATCCAATCCACAGTCGCGGGGTCCTCGGGAATGGCCGTGAAGCTGGTGATGAGAGAGGTCTCACCGTCCTCGTTGGGGCTGAAGCCTCCGGAAATAATGCGAGCCTGGAGTATATTCGCTGTATCCACTGCCGGTGCCCCCAATGACCCCGTCGTGGACTTGGTCGCCGTCACCCGATAATTCGTGATCGCGTAGAGGTCAAAGAGCAGATCATCGAGAGTGAAGTAGCGCGTGGCGAGATCGGTGGTATTGATCGTCTTGTCAGCGGGGGCAGGACTGGCCAGATCGATCCGCACCACGGCGTTCACATTCACGTTGAACGTCGTGTTCTCGTTGTCGCTGGTCTGAGCCCAGACGAGAGGAGTCAGGAATAGCAGGGCCAGCAAGAAACCAGCCGTACGGGCAATTCGTTTCCGGTGCATCTTGCCTCCTTTCATGTCTCGTCGATGGTGAGCGTGATCGTAAACTGATAGACGTTGCCGGCGGCGTTGTCCAGCAAGGCATCCAGATCAAGCTGGAGATTCTGAGTCACTCGCACTTTGTTATCGCTCCCGCCCTCGGAGTTGCCTCCATGAAAGAGATTCTTGGGAGAGGCGCAGCCCTCAGGGATGTCGGGCGCGTCGGGTGCGGAATCATCCCCAGCCTGACCGATGTTGAAGTTGGAGACATCCGACGTGGGATCATCGGCCCCATCATCCGGGAATGGGCTGAAACCCGTAGCACCGTTCTGGACGCGAGCCTCCAGGATACGATCTTCGGCAATGGACGTGGCCGGCCCCACGGTCTGGACGCTGTCCTTGCAGACCGTCACTTGATAGTTCGTGACGGCATAGACGTCCATGACGACGTCGTCCAAAGCAAAGTACCGACTGAGTAGATCAGGTCGTGTGATCGTCTTGTTGCCGGGAGTGGTAACGAGGTCGATCTTGACGGTGTTCTGGACGGTGACGTCGAAGGGGGGCGTCGTCTCCGAGTC
>MFGX01000048.1:16003-17729 GCA_001778455.1 Candidatus Fraserbacteria bacterium RBG_16_55_9
CCAAGCCGATGGCTACAGCTTTGAGTTTTGTTTGTGTCATGCGAACCTCCTTAGGTGTCGGTTGCTTTTCGCTTGTTTGCATGAAGCTCACCTCTCATCGTTCAATGGCGGTCAAAATCAGCGTAAACTCAATGCGAGAGCCTGTCCCGACCGTTTCGGGTGGGAGCCTTCTCATGTCGATGCGCGTCTCGATGGGGGCGAACGTGGGATCTTTTACATTGTTGTTCCCCCGAAAAAGCCAATTCGAGTCGGGGAGACGGCGCACAGTGACAAAGTTCGTTGTTTCGGAACTCACATCCACAGGACTTCCCGTCATGCCGGCCTCGTCCAGTCGAACCTCCAAGGGCAGGGGATCAATGAAGATCTCCTGGCGGTTCTCTGGTCCAATGTGCTCAAATCGGCCAGCCAACCGCAGTTCATAGTCTGTGACCGTGGCGACCTCGATCGTGAAGCGCCCCAGATTGAGGAACCGCTCCAGCCCGAAAAGGGGTTCTTCTACAGGGACTCTGCGGAAGTTCTCGCCTCGGACGAGCACCAACACGGTCTCTTTGACAAAGACCGAAAACGTGGGAAGGACTTCTTGGTCCGTATCCTGAGCTGGCAAGGAGAACCCCAAGCACAAGAGCATCGTCCCCGCAAGCACAAATTGCCTCATCGACCGTTCTCCTCTGTGAGCGAGACAATGACTTGGATGGAGTGACTCTCGGGCACGGAGCCCTGCAGCGCACGCAGATCCATCTGCAGTTCGACCATAGCCATGGTCTGCTCTCCCGCATTGTTTCCTCCCTCAAACAGCACAAGCGGTCTTCCGTTACCCGGTAGGTCAGTGAACTCCTGTGCATGCACTCTCTTCACCGGACCCAGCACCTCTCGAACCCGTGCCTGGAATGCTCCGCTGGGGAGAGCGGCTTCCGGTTTGACTTCAACTTCTATTTCCACGCGGTAGTTGGTGAGAGCGACCACAAGGGCATCCAGTTCACCTAAAGATTTGAAGCGTTGAGTCGCATCTTCCGGCGTAATGACAAACTGCATAGGCAGGTGGCTGACTACATCCAACAACGCACCTCGTTGGATGAGAAGTTCGAGGAAGATCGTATCTGTGTCGGTGTCGCCAGGGTACTGCGGAGGCTGAGCTTGGCCTCCTAAGGGAAGCCCAGCCAACGCCAACCACAGGCCGCAAAAAACCCCCACGCATAGAAATCTCTTTAGTCCATTACTCAATGGGCACCTCCTTGCAGATAGAGCTGATTTTCTGGCCCCCCTCCTTACCTGGTGCATCTCCTCCCGCTACGGGTACAAAATCGTTGTCCTCTATCGAAACCATCATAAAGCTTTGTGAAAAGATGGTCTGTAATGATGAATACGACGCTTCTCCCTGACGCTCTCCTGTAGGGGTTAAGCCCGCTCTACCCGTGTGTGGGATCGACCAGAAATGGCATTTGTCCATTTATATAGCACATATATTTTCGTTTAGTGATCATATTGCACGACAAAGATGATATTTACGTCATTTCTTGCTCATCTTTCGCCCTTATGGTATAGTAATATATCGCCAAGGTTTGATCGGGGAGGTTGAAATCATTTCGCCCATTTCATCGGCTGAGCGGTATCATCGCTATCACATCGAGACTAGATCTGCAGAAGACATCGCACCCCATCCCAGTCGCTTCAAAGTGCTGGTGAAAAAGCGAAAGCTAGTTCATCTTTTGATTAAAGAGCTCATTCA
>MFGX01000049.1:0-952 GCA_001778455.1 Candidatus Fraserbacteria bacterium RBG_16_55_9
GGCGCACGGCGGGATTTTCATCGCTCAATAGGGCCTGAGCTAGTGTGGGGACAACAGCTTCACCAAACGAAGCCAGCGCCGTCGCTGCCGCTGCCCTCACTTCTGCCGAATTAGCGCCATAGAGAAGGGTGCGCAAAGGACCCAAAGCTCGCTCATCGCCCAGGCGACCCAGTGCGCCTGCCGCAGCCAATTGAAGTGCCTCTTCATCGCTTCCCAGCGTAGCGATCAGCTCAGGCACCGCTTCGCGCACACCGAGCAACCCCAGTGCAAAGGCGGCCGCACCGCGCACGAACGGATCTTCAGCAGGCGCGTTTAGTGTTTCGCGCAGTAGAGAAATTGCGCTGATGTCACCCATCTGTGCGAGTGCCTTGAGCATCGCCGCGCGCTCCACGATGTTGTAGATCGCGCGATCGGGAAAGGCTGCTGCCATAGCCGTTGCGGCCAGAGGCCAGAGTGCTTGTGGGAATGCCGTTGCAGATGCTGTGTCTTGGAGAGAGATTGCGGCGGCGGCCAATGTACTGGAGTCACTCAGCAATCTTGCAATGATCTCGCTCTCAATCAATCTCCACCGAACCAGTGCTACGCCGGCAGCCCAGCGAATGCTGGCGATTGAGTCCGTAAGCGCAGCTTGTCGTAGCGCGGGAGCGGCTTCGCCCACGGGTAATCTGGAAAACCCCTCCGCAGCGGCGCGGCGGACAAACGGAGCGGGCTCACTAAGCAAGACTTCTGCCAACAGAGGAACGGCATCTCTGTTGCCGCTCTGGACCAACGCATTGACCACACCCAGGCGATCTGTGTCCTTGCTCTTTGGATCACGCAGAATGCTGCCCAACACATCGATTGCAGCGCTCTGTAGTTGTCGCACTTGGTCGTTGGCGGGCAACTGGAGATCGTGCGCTTGGGCAGAGAATGCAACCAACCCAATCCCACAGAGTAGAGCGATACGAATGGT
>MFGX01000049.1:1028-1344 GCA_001778455.1 Candidatus Fraserbacteria bacterium RBG_16_55_9
TGATCGTTAGGAGCGTCTTGTTCGCTGTGACGAGCTGGTTCTCGATGAGCTGCTTCTTTACATACGAGTCGCCGTTGAGTTCTGCGTATTCTTCGTATGTCACGTCATTGAGGGGATCTCCGCTCTGGGCAAACAGTCTCACTTTGAGCGGTTTGAGCGTCTTCACATCGGCAGTGATAGTCGCAGATTGGAACGCTACACTTTTCCCCGTGGCCTGCAAATCTGCCTCAAGTGCTGGTGTGCCGTCGCTTAACGCAGCGTCACGCCGTGCAGCGATTGTGTAGTCCCCCGCGAATTGAATTCCGGCAGTCTCCGC
>MFGX01000049.1:1390-6295 GCA_001778455.1 Candidatus Fraserbacteria bacterium RBG_16_55_9
GCAGGGGGCCTCCTTCTGTTATGTCCGGAGTCCAGAAGAAGGAGCCATCGGGTGTGTTGATGAACACCTGCCCCACCATGTCAGCAGGTGCCAAGAACTCAATGCGACTATATCGCTTTCCATCAATCTCTTTGAAGAACAAGCGCACAGTGGCTTGCTGTGTGCCATCTGGTCGATCCGCCACGACCTCCACAGTGAACGTAAACGAGGTTGCCTCTAAGAATCGAGCGCTATCGAACGCCTGCAAGAGTTCTTCGTCCGTGGGACCGCTTTGCGCCACCGAGCCTACTCCTACAGCCAAGGCAATGAAAGTCAACATGGCTCCTAGTGCCAATCTTCTCATCTGAATCGTTGCTCCTTTCGCATTTCTGCTCTTCTCACATACAAATCATACATAACTCAGTGCCTTCACGATGCTCAGGCGCGCGTTCTTCCATGCGGGGTAGAGCGTGCTTAGAAACGTCGAGATTAAAGCTGTGAAGAAGGGGAAAAGAGCCACAGAAAGCCCGAGCTGGATTTGCAGAGGAATGGGCTCGATCGCGCCAGGTGGAACCCAAGTGATGCCACCATAGTTGATCAATGCCCCCAAGCCTGTACCGGCTAGGATCCCCAAGAAGCCTCCCACAGCACCCAAGATCACACCTTCCATCAGGAACATGGCAAAGACCTGAAAGCGCCGAGTACCGACGGCGCGGATCGTCCCCACTTCGCGCGTTCGCTCCAGAAACGACATCGTCAGGACTTCCAAGACGCTGAAGAAGACCAGAATGAAGACGCCGGCATTGGTGAACCCGGCAAATACATTGTAGAAGCTTTTGATCGAACTGTAGAGTGAGCTTAACTCCTGCCAGGGTCGCGCCCGCAGAGCAATGCCCTGTTCATCCAGCTTAGCCTGCAGTTCTCGCGTTACGCTTTCGGAGTCGTCCGGATTGGAGGTCTTAATCAAGATCTTGTCGACACCGGAGGTCCGTAAGAGCTTCTGGGCGAAGGCGATCGGCACGAAACCTATCTGGCCCTCGGCATCCAGATTGTTGTATTGCAGGATCCCGACGATCCTCGCGGTGGCGGCGTTGAAGCTGCCGCTTACCGTGCCGGTCGCGATGTTGATCGGATCGCCCGGTCTGACATTGAGCGTCTCGGCCAACTTGCGCCCGATGATGATCTGTGGCGATCCGTCGTCACCCAACGGTTGTCCAGTGACAATCAGACTGCCGTAATCATAGATGGGGTTGTGCGGAATGAGACCGCTGCTCACGAGCAGGGTGCTATTCTTCTCGTTGCCGATGAGCCCGGCAAAGCTCAGCTCTTTGGTGTATCCAGTGACTCGAGGATCGCTCTCTAGCAGGGCGATTACGCGATCGACCGTGTCAGGCGTAATAAGATACTCATAGCCTTTGGCGGTGTTATCCCAGTAGCGCGGGTCGGCGATCTGGACGGAACCGATCTCGACGACCAGGGAGCGCTTGATCCCATTCAAGCTGTCTGAGACAAAGCCAATGACGATGCAGAGGATGGTCACACCCAGCACGATGACCCCTAAGCTGAAAGCGGTGCGGCGTTTGTTGCGAAAGACGTTGCGCAGGGCAATCTTGAAGAACATCGCATTCTCCTAGCTTGTGCGCAGCGCATCGGCAATGCGCAGGCGCGCCGAGTGGATCGAGGGATATAACGCCGAGAGCAGCGTGGCAATCAAGCTCACGATGAAAGGGGGCCAGGCATTGCTCCACATCAGGCGTAGCTGCACGGGTACCGCTTCGCTCACCCCTGGGGGTTCCCAAGTGATCCCCAGCGCATTGAAGCCTTGGCCCAGCACCCATCCGAGTACCAAACCTGCTGCAGCACCTAGGATGGCTAAGAAGGTGCTCTCCATCAAGAACATCGTGAAGACCTGAGAGCTTCGGGTGCCGATGGCGCGAATCGTGCCCACCTCGCGCGTGCGCTCCAAAAACGACATCGTTAGGACTTGCAGCACGATAAAGAAAACGAGCACGGCGACTGATAGCATGATGAAACCGAACAGCATGTTAAAGAACGCAATGGCCTGCTGATAGAAGACCGCCAACTGGAAGCCTGTACGCACTTCTAGGTCCAAACCGGCTGCTGTGAGCTGCTGCTGCACGGCTGCGGCCACGCGGTTAGTCTCATCCAGGTTCTTGAGTTTGACAATCACCTTGGCCACACCTGCCGTGTCCAGCAGTGTATGCCCATAGGAGAGTGGCACAAAGATCAACTGACTATCCGCTTGCGTATTGTACACAGTGAAGATGCCTGCCACCTCAAGTGGGCCGACATTATACGCTCCATCGACCGTGGTCGTGGTGACTCGGAAGAAATCTCCTGGCTTGAGTTGCAGCTCCTCAGCCAAGAGCTTGCCAATGAGAGCCTTGCCCCGATCTGTCGGCTGGAGCCCCTGCCCCTGGCCGTCGATGACGAACTCGTTGTAATCGTGGGCCGTGTTGGCTGGCACGAGCGCCGTGGCTCGCAGGACTTTCGTCTTGCGATCGGTGGAAGCAAGCCCTGAGAAGCTCAGTTCCGTCGTGTAGGCTTCCACCTCTGGTTGCTGCTTCAGGATCTGGTCGATCTGGGCCAGCTTGCCATCCTGAATTAAGTAGTCATATCCTTCCGTCTTCTCCGACCAAAGCGTGGGCGAAGCAATCTGAAAATGACCGTACTGGGCCACTGTGCCAAATCGAATCTGGTAGAGGGTCTGATCCACATACCCCAGGACAGCGTAGATCATCGCCGTGCCAAGGGCGATGATGGCCACACAGAGTAGCGTTCGTCTGCGGTTGCGAGTGAGGTTACGCAGCGGGATTTTTAGTTGAAGCTCCACGGGAGTTCTCCTCACTGAGCTGGCCGTCACGGATCTTCACGATGCGCTGGGCATACTGCGTCACGACCGGATCGTGGGTGACCACAATGAAGGCGACGTGATGGTCCTGGTTCAGGTGGCGCATGATACCCATCACTTGCTTGCCCGTCTCGGAATCGAGATTCGCGCTCGGCTCATCAGCCAGAACGATCTTGGGCTCTGTGACCAATGCCCGAGCGATCGCGATGCGCTGGCGTTGTCCGCCGGAGAGTTCGTCGGGGCGACGCCGTGCTAGATCCTTCAAGCCGACTTCTTCCAACAAGCCCATGACTCGCTTGCGCCGCTCTGCTCGATTTAAGCCCAATAGCAAGAGCGGATATTCCACGTTCTCATAGGCGGAGAGCACCGGGATCAAGTTGAAGGTCTGAAAGACCAGGCCGATCTTGTGTTTGCGCAGCTCCGCGAGATGGCTCTCGGAGAGCTGATTGGTGGATTGCCCCTCGATCATCACTTCACCGGATGTGGGTCGATCAATGCAGGCAATCAAGTTTAGGAACGTCGTCTTTCCGCTGCCAGATGGCCCGTTGATCACGGTGAAATCTCCGGAATCAGCCTGGAAGTCCACACCACGAAGGGCGTGAATTTCCTCCTGGCCGACTTGATACGTCTTCGATAGTTGCCGCGTCTCTAAGATCATATGCCACTCCCTGTGTTATGTTCTCTCTGTCAAGTCATCTCATCGCTTTCTCGCAGCCTTGAAGACGATACGCTCTCCGCCCAAGTAATTCAAGAAACGCTTAAATGCCTCTTCGATAGCTGCGTGCGTACGAGGCAGTCCGTTGGGCTCTTCGTGATACGCTGGGATGTGAAGCGTTCTTTTCTCCCTGTCGTACTTCCCATCGAAACGTGCGACGAATCTATCCCCATAGAGAACGGGCAGCACGTAGTAGCCCCACCGACGCTGCTTCACGGGTTTATACACTTCCCAGGCGTACTCGAAATCCCAGAGCTGCACAAGCGCCCGGCGGCACCAGAGCAATGGGTCGAGCGGCGCGATGAATCGCGCTCGTCCGTCCGGTGAAGTGTCACGAGCGACTTCCAACATCTCTTCGGCTTCCGGAGGAGCAAGGAACGGTTGGCGTATCCCTTTGACTTCAATGAGAGCGAGCTTGTCACACTCTACGAGTTTCTCGACCAGTCCTTTGTCTCGCGCCTTTCGCACAAATGCCCAGGCTTCTGCGTCGCCACGCAAGGGGAGAAGCCCCACGTTGCGCACGCGCTTCACCAACCATGTATGCCAGAGTTTTCCCGGTGATGGCGACTCAGCTTCCACATGCTCCTTGGGGATGACTCGCTCGGTCAGATCGAAATAGCGTCGGTAGCTGGTGCGATGAGTGATGCTGATCCGCCCGCGATTCCACAGGACTTCCAGTGCTCCATTGGCCACGCGTGTGGATTTCCAGGCGCGGTGCTCGTCTTGCGCAATGTCCAACTCTCCCAGCTCGCGGCTGGATAGAGGCCCGTGCTCTTCCACAGCTCGATAGACAACGTCAATGGCTCCCGGATGCTTCTTCTCGAGCTGCGTCTCTCGACGATTCTCCCACGAATTGCCGCCCAGCTGCATCAGTGTACGGAGCAGCGGGAAATGCTCAATGGGCACGGCGCAGAGGACTTTATCCCAATACTCAAAGCCAAGCCGTTCCTGATGAATGAGATCCAAAGCTTGGCCGGGGTGGGTTCCATCTACGCGGGCTTGGATCACAAGATCATGATTGCGGCCCAGAACGGGCAAAGGGTCAAGCTGCAGAGTATCTAGATCGCGAAAGCACCCCCGGATACCTGCCTTGCCTCTCGGGTACTCTTTCCCGTGTAGTCCGACGGCGTAGAGTTGGTAGAGGCGAGCCTCTTCCTTCGTCCAGCGCAGTTGCATTGGTATGTAATCAGTCTTCAGCCTTCCGCTCGCCTAGCTTTCTATCCAGCATGAACAGACTGGCCTTATCATCCCCGATCATCTTGAGCTGATCCACAACCTCGCCAGCGCTCTTCTCCTCTTCCACCTGCTCGTCAATGAACCAGTGGAGCATCACTTGCGT
>MFGX01000050.1:0-231 GCA_001778455.1 Candidatus Fraserbacteria bacterium RBG_16_55_9
GCAACAGGCCCCCTTCATCAAGGCCGCGTAAGACAGTCAGGCGATGCTCATCCGCGTACAGTTCGTCAATGGTTGTCCAACCCTGCGCGAGAATATCTGGAATAATCGCCTCCAGGTTTGGATAACCTGCCGCTTCCATCCCGCGCTCAGTGATGCGATGCGAATGCGAATCGATGAAGCCAGGCACAATCACGTAGCCCTGTAGATCAATTTTCTGTGCCTGGGGGCCAG
>MFGX01000050.1:341-586 GCA_001778455.1 Candidatus Fraserbacteria bacterium RBG_16_55_9
GAAAAGACAATCTCACCAGATCCCGAGGCGGGTAATGCTGACGGTGCAGGAGTGTTTGTGGTAAGGATAGGCTGTGGCGTAGAGGTGGGCATCGGCGTGGAAGGTGTAACACAGGCCAACGCTAGGATGATCAGCAAGGAGGCCGCCCCCCACCGATATACGATCATTGAGAATTCCTTTCCCATTCTGCGCATTTCCGTGTGAATCTTTGAGATGAGTCGCCCAAACTAGTAAGGCTCTAGACT
>MFGX01000050.1:629-1171 GCA_001778455.1 Candidatus Fraserbacteria bacterium RBG_16_55_9
GCAAACTGAGCCCGTACAAGGTGAAAAAGATCTTGCACTGCTTCTGCGAGGATCTCACGGCCACTCAGACCGCTCGGTTGGCGGGGATCAACCGCAACACCATCAACCGCTACTACCGACTCTTTCGGGAGAAGATCGCGGCTTACCAAGAAAAGCAAGCGCAGCAACAAGGATTTACCGGAGAGATCGAACTGGATGAGAGCTACTTTGGAGGCAAGAACCGGGGCAAGCGCGGGCGCGGTACAGCCAAGATCCCGGTCTTTGGTCTGTTGCGGCGCAACGGTCGGGTCTACACCCAGATCATCAAGAACGCCACGGCCGCTCAGATTCGACCGATCATTCGCAAGTTCATCCGACCGGGCAGCCGGGTCTATACGGACAAGTGGCGCGCTTATGACGGCTTGGTGCTCAACGGCTATGAGCACCATCGCATCGACCATGACCAGGGAGGTTATTCGGATCGGAGAGGAGGTCACATCAACGGGATGGAGAGCTTCTGGAGTTTTGCCAAACGGAGGTTGTTGCGGTTCAATGGGATTCGT
>MFGX01000050.1:1191-5037 GCA_001778455.1 Candidatus Fraserbacteria bacterium RBG_16_55_9
CTTGAAAGAGTGCGAATTCCGTTACAATGAACGAGCTCATCTCTACCAGAAGATCCTCTCAACCCTAACCATTTCCTAGTCTAGTGCCATGCCTAATAAGGGAGTTATACCACAATGCCGCTCCCTACCGACCGATCGAGCACGGACTTATCTCAATCAAGATCGCATCAAGTTGTCATTTACGCACGCTTGGTCGCTTGGGGCATCTTGCGCTTCTGCCGTTGCTCTTTGGGTTTAGGACGATGGGCAGGGATTCCATGGAGCATGCCCCAGGCGCTGATGTCCTCATCCAACTCCGGCCAGTGGACCCCTTGCCCATTGCCCAGAATCTCAAAGTTGTTGCGTTCTTCGGGAGTTGCCTCAGAGAGACGCCACGACCAAGCCAGTGGCACGCTAATGGTGCGTCCATCCGCTAGCTGTGCCATGATGCTATCCTTGGTCACTTCGAGAGCCACAATTCGCGGCTCGCTACTCAGCACAATGTTCATCCCATGCCTCCTGGACGCGATCCAAGTATTTCAAGATGATGATACAACCGAGACACAAGAGCGAACAACGGACAGCCTCAGCCACTGGAGCGAGTCCGCTGCAACCTGTTGTTATGCGGCATTTACACCAAGACCTCGTACTCGCTTTGAACAAGCCCGCTAGAGAACTGCCGCGTTTTGATGTGCCGTAACTTAATGTCACGCACCAGCGGCCCGAAAAGCGGAATCCCTCTGCCGATGAGGATTGGGATTCTTGTGATGACGAGCCGCTGAATCAAAC
Source organism: Candidatus Fraserbacteria bacterium RBG_16_55_9 (assembly GCA_001778455.1). Taxonomy (GTDB): domain Bacteria; phylum Bipolaricaulota; class Bipolaricaulia; order RBG-16-55-9; family RBG-16-55-9; genus RBG-16-55-9. The sequence goes on from MFGX01000050.1 coordinate 1,960, forward strand.
CTGCATCGAGAAACCCTTGAATGGTCTTGCTGCCATCAATGTACAGATGCCTGGCCCCGCGCTCTGAAAGTTGGCTGACCAGCTCAGCTGGAGAACATGACATAGCCTCAACAGACTGGGCTATTTGTTTAGGGATGCTCAGCGAGCGACTACTGAGGACTACGACAGGTTTGTTGCCGTAAGGCCACTCACCGAAGGTCAATACTTTCTCATACGTGTTGCGCCCCATGACCAGGACATCAACCGTGTCCATGAATTCTTTGTAACCGTAGTCCTCGCCACCCTCTTCGCTACCCCCTCCCGGCAGCCAATCGATCTCACCGTTTTCTCTAGCAATAAAACCGTCAAGACTGGTTGCGATATACACAAACGCTTTCAAGGTTTCCTCCTTGTTGCCATGACGCATAGCGGCCAGCATCAGCCGCCCACGATCGACGAGCCGGTGAGGCGGATGGTCGTAGAAGCAGAGCGCCACAAGCAAGCCGCCTACTCTCAGGTCCGCTGCATGCGCTGGTTGTGCCACACCTTTACTCCAGCGTGGTGCCATTGGCCCAGGCAATGCGGGGATCGATACGGCGCACCAGGCGGTATGCCACCGGGCGAAAACCCTGGCGCGGCCAGAAACGCGCGGCCAGCAGGTTCGTGCTGCGCCAGTCGGTCTCGCAACAGCGATAACCGCTCGAACGGGCATGCGCCAGCCCATATTTTGTCAGTAGGGTGTTGATGCCCTTGCCGCGGGCCTCTTCGCGTGTCCCGGCCACGGACAGGCGAACAGACTTTTCCGGGATAAGCAAGTTGTCGTCCAAAGGCTCGGCGGGCCAGTAGCCTTGAGAGGCGACCACTTTCCCCGCTTGGAATGCAAGCCAGACCGTGACACCGGTTTCGTCTACCAACTCAGCCCAGCCTTCGCGGATCTCCTGGATCGCTTCCGGCATCTGAATCCCCCACACCGGAGCTTTCACCTGGTGCCGCCAGATTACATCAGACAGGTCGGCTAGGTGCTGGCGATCTCCCGGCCCGGCTTTGCGAATCTCAATCTCAGGCGGGATGGCGGGTATAGCTGGGTTGAGCGTCTCCAAGTCGATGAGCGCGTGGATCTGCTCAATGCCGAAACTGAGAGAGAACCAGACATGGATCAGGGACGGATCTGTGATCGGAACGAGGACGAAATGGGAGAAGATGCCATGGCTCACCCAGCGCGCCCCCAGGGCGGCATACAAGTCGCGGACGATTTCCACCCCATCATCCGGGTCATAGGCACAACCCGGCGTGCGCACCCAGGCCGAGCGCCCCCACACCTCATCAATCAACAGATCACCGATCAAGTAGGCGACCAGCCGCCCGCCATCCAACGCGGCAAAACCGCTGGCATGCTTGCGCTTTAGAGCCGCTTCGATAGCGGCACGCGCAACTTCAGGTGCTTCAAAGCGGCATGGCAATTCTGGCAGAGCAGCTCGGTCGCTCCGATGCCGCCGGGCCAGTAGCTCCCCAGCCTGTGAGAGCCATTCGTTATGAAAGGGGATGATGTGCATGGACATTAGGGCTTGTTACGCATCGGCAGCAACACGGGGCCCGCGAAGCCCGATGCAGTTGCCCCAAGGATCGCGAACTTGGCACGCGGGAACGCTGACTGATACCACTCGAAACCCGCCTGCTGTTCGGCCACGTGGATCATCACGGCTACGATGGGATTTTGATGCATGACTAGTAATTATAGCGCTTCCCGTGGCACAATAGAACTGAGAAGGGAGCCAAGTTACCATGTTAACCTGCCCAATCAATCGAAGTCGGGCTTATGCAATCCAGGCGTTCTCAGTGAGGCTTGCATGAGGATTGTCTCGCTTCTTCCCAGCGCGACGGAGATCGTCTGTGAGCTAGGCTTGATCGATGAGCTCGTAGGGATCTCGCATGACTGCGACTGGCCTCCTGAAGTTCAAACGAAGCCTGTGCTCAGTCAAGCGGCTGTTGGCAGCGATATGTCTAGTGGCGAAATCGATCAGATGGTTCGCGAACTCCTGCACAATGGGCTCAGCGTCTATCACTTGGATAAGGAAAAACTGAAAGAACTTCGGCCTGACTTGATCTTGACACAGGAACTTTGCGAAGTCTGCGCTCCTTCGTTTGGCGAAGTGATACAAGCGGCGAAGATCCTTGACATAGAGCCGAGAATAGTCTCGCTTGAGCCAACATGCCTAGATGAAGTCTTGGAAACTGTAAGACTCGTGGGCGAATTGACAAAGAGAGGTGCACAGGCTGAGAAACTCATCGCCAAGCTGCGCAAGAGAATCGAACACGTGCAGCACGTGGTTGAGCAAGCAGAGGAGCACCCCCATGTGGTCGCACTGGAATGGCTGGAGCCCCTCTTTATCGCAGGCCACTGGGTACCGGAGATTATTGAGCTGGCCGGAGGCGAATCGCTCAGCACACCCGGAGAGCCTTCGTATGAGATCGACTGGGATGATGTGGAGCACTTCGACCCTGAGCTTCTTGTTTTGATGCCCTGCGGCTTCACACCGCAGCATACCATGCAAGAGCTGGACATTCTTCTATCACATGAAGGTTGGGAAGAGCTTAGAGCTGCAAAAAACGAGCAAGTGTATATCGTGCACGGCTCATTCTATTTCAATCGCCCTGGGCCACGGATCGTCACGGGACTCGAGATTCTAGCCAAGCTGATTCACCCCGAGCTCTTCAGAGATTTGGAACTCCCCGAAGGTTCTGTGTACCCTGTGACAGACGCGCCATGAAGATCTACACACGCACAGGGGATCAGGGGGAGACAGGGCTCTTCGGCGGGAAACGCGTGAGCAAGGCATCGCTACGCATCGAAGCCTATGGCACAGTAGACGAATTGAATGCCGCCCTGGGCATTGCTGCTAGTGAGGTCGAACTCCCCGAGATCAAACAGATGATTGAGAGACTACAGAACGAACTGCACATCATCTGTGCCGACCTCGCCAATCCTGACTTCAAAGATGAAAGCCCGCGCATCACCGCAGCGCATGTGGCGGCCCTGGAAAACCTCTGTGACCAATTGGATGAAAAGCTGCCTCCCTTGAAGAAGTTCATTCTGCCGGG
>MFGX01000050.1:5046-7360 GCA_001778455.1 Candidatus Fraserbacteria bacterium RBG_16_55_9
CCTTTCGGGCTCGCTGGTGCACTACGCACGCACGGTCGCGCGCCGCGCTGAACGGCGCACGGTAGAGCTAGCAACTCACGAAGAGATCAACCCGGAAACCGTAAAGTACCTGAATCGTCTGTCGGACTTACTCTTCTTGATGGCCCGCGCGGTCAACCAACGAGCAGGCACCTCAGAAATCCATCCTGACTATTCTTATCCCAAGGGAGCGTGAGCGAATGCCCAGAGCCGTCTACCCTGGCAGCTTCGATCCCATTACATACGGGCACATCGACATCGTCCAGCGCGCGAAGACGATCTTTGATGAGCTCATCGTAGCCGTGGTCACCAACCCGTCTAAGCAGACGCTCTTTTCTCTGGAGGAACGGCGCAAACTCTGTGAGCAGGCTCTCAAAGATGAGCAGATCGATGGCATCCAAGTGATCACCTGGGAAGGGCTCGTGATCGAGTGCGCCAAACGTTACCAAGCGCAGGCGATCATCCGTGGGCTGCGCGCAAACTCCGACTTCGAGCGTGAGTTCCAGATGGCGCTCACGAACCGTGACCTCAACGGCAATATCGAAAGCGTCTTCTTTATGACGAGTGGAGAATATTCGTTCTTAAACTCTAGCATCGTCAAAGAGATCAAAAGCTTCCGTGGAGATGTCTCCCGCTTCGTACCCTCTGTGGTGGAAAAAGCCCTTGAACAGAAGTTCCGAAAAACTTGACAACTACAGTCCGCTTTTTATCATTGGATTCAACTCGATGATTCACGCTGCCAGTGAAAGGAGTTTAACGAATGACGAACCAGGGCTATGCGAATCCCGACGTGCTGGTGAGCACACAGTGGACTGCCGATCAGCTCAAAGATGAAAAAATCCGCATTGCGGAGTCGGATGAGGATTACCTGCTCTATGAGCAAGGGCACATTCCCGGAGCTGTGAAGGTCGACTGGTTTACAATTCTACAAGACCCGGTTCGACGCGATTTCATCGACAAGAAGGCCTTCGAGAAACTGATGAGCGAGCTGGGCATCGCCAATGACACCACCGTCGTCTTCTATGGCGACAAGAGCAACTGGTTCGCGTGCTATTCCCTCTGGCTCTTCCATCTTTATGGCCATACTCGGACGAAGATCATGGACGGTGGGCGGGCCAAGTGGGCCGCTGAAAAGAGGCCGCTCACCAAAGACGTTCCGTCGTACCCCAAGACCCAATACAAAGCCGAGGATCCCGATCATAACATCCGCGCGTTTCGAGACGACGTTTCGAACCACCTTGAGAAGAAGCTGCCTTTGGTGGACGTTCGCTCGCCCCAAGAGTATCGAGGCGAACTCTTGCACATGCCGGGGTATCCTCAAGAAGGCGCCATGCGCGGCGGCCACATCCCCGGCGCGAAGAGCATTCCCTGGTCTCAGGCCGTCCGCGAGGATCAGACGTTTAAGTCGGTGGATGAGTTACAAAAACTCTATGTGGGCCAGGGAATCACACCGGACAAAGACATCATCGCCTACTGCCGAATTGGAGAGCGTTCCAGCCATACATGGTTCGTGCTCAAGTATCTCTTGGGCTACCCCAAAGTGAAGAACTACGACGGCAGCTGGACGGAGTGGGGCAACCTGGTAGGAGCGCCCATAGAGAAGCCGTAAGCTATGCAACTCGATCGCCAAGCCCAGATTGAGTTCTTACTCGATCGCTTCGAGAACCCGCGCTACAAGAGAAGACTCGATGATGCGGATGTCTCGCTCGAGGGAGGCAACCCCGGCTGTGGAGACATCCTGCATCTCTATTTGGAATTCGATGGCGAGAGACTAAAGAGGATCTCGTACGAAGGCCAGGGGTGTACGATCAGTCAGGCTTCAGCAGATATCTTGGCCGAGATGGTCACGGGCAAGACCCTCACAGAATTGGAAACTCTCACTCACGAGGAGCTAACAGAAATCTTGGGGCAGGAGATCGTTCAGAACCGCACGCGCTGCGCCATGCTTTCTCTCGATACCCTCAAACTGGCCCTGCGAAAATACCGCGAGCAGCAAGCTAGGGTATAAACCTCCCTGGCCATGTGGCCACAGCTGCCGTGGGGGGAGGGATCATTTCTGCTCCGAAATTGTAGCCCCAAGACGCCCCAGCGCTGCTTGCGAACGGGATGACTCCCAGGAAGATGAGCGTACCCACGGGCTCAGTCAGCTCGCCGAATATCTTCGTTGTAAGAGCCCCGAGCCCCAAGCCAGCGGCCTCTCCCCCAATCGCTCCGAGTATGCTTAGGAGCGCATTGCCTTGCACATCGTAATGTGCTGCGGCTACGTGCACTCCTATCACAGAGCCCAGGGGAACTC
>MFGX01000051.1:0-2881 GCA_001778455.1 Candidatus Fraserbacteria bacterium RBG_16_55_9
CTCGCGAAGCTACGTGCGGGACGCGCTTGACGCTGTGCTGGCAGGCCAAGAACCACCCATCAAAGAGACGCAGCCTGTGGGCTGCTCCATAAAGTGGAAGTGACAAGACCAGAAGGGCTCATTCGAGGCACTGGTTGATCTCATCTCTGAGTCGCTGGGCTTCACGGCGAGCTGCCTGAGCGAAGTCTTCTTCCGCAGAAGCATAGAGGATGCTCCGCGACACGTTGATAATGGCTCTCTGCCTCTCTGAATTCGCAGCAGAGCGAACGGCCTTTGCTAGATCGCCCTCTTGGGCGCCCACGCCTGGCACAAGAATCATTAACTCTTCTCCGATGATTTCTCGCACGATCTGGAGTTCCTCCGGGTAAGTCGCTCCCGCGACGAGCGCGAGCTCCCCTGCGCCCTTTCTGCTCCATTCCTTGACCTTCTCCGCGACGACTTGATAGAGCGCTACCCCAGAACAGTTGAGGTCCTGAAAATCGCGTGCTCCAGGGTTGGATGTTCGGCAGAGCAGAAAGACCGCACGCTCCTTATACGCCAGAAATGGCTCAATCGAATCCCAACCCATATAGGGATTGACCGTGATTGCATCGAACTTGTAGACCTCGAACGCCGATTGGGCATACTTGCGAGCAGTATTCGCAATATCCCCGCGCTTGGCGTCCAGAATAACAGGAATCTCCCGGGGAATCACTTCTCGCGTTCGGGTTAAGATCTCTAATCCGTGGGGACCGAGTGCCTCGTAGAAAGCACTGTTCGGCTTGTACGCGCAGACGAGATCCTGCGTGGCTTCGATGATCCGGCGATTGAACTCGACGATGGCATCAGCTCCTGAGCGCTTTTTGAGAACGAGGGGTAACGGATCCAAATCCGGGTCGAGTCCGATGCAGAGCCAACTGTGATGTTTCTCAGTCGCTCGAAGGAGCTTCTCAGAGAAGTTCATTCTCTCGACGCACAATAGCCGAACCCGATGGCCAATGTCAAGCGCAGAAGCTTTTTGACGCACACCTCGGGCTCGCCTTACAATGACCCATTCAAATTGGAGTGGTCAAGATGTTCGTAGTTGTGATCGGAGCAGGACAAGTCGGCCAAAGCATCGTGCAGGCCTTGCAGCATGACCACAACGTCGTCGTCATCGAGCGAGACAAAGACCACCTCGAAGCTCTCACTCAGTATGATGTAATGGCGATGGAAGGCAACGGCGCTAGCTTGAAGGCCCTTCAAGAGGCGGGGGTGGATCATGCAGATCTTGTCATCGCATGCACCAACATCGACGAGGCGAACATCGTAGCTTGCTCAGGCAGCAAGCAGCTGGGCGCTGCGTTCACCATCGCTCGCGTTCACGATACGGAATACATGGAGACCTGGGAGCGCGGAAGGCTGGGTGTCGATTTGATGGTCTGCAGCGAGCTGCTCACTTCGGAGCTCATGGCTCAGATCATCGGCGTACCGGCCGCGCGGGAGATCCACACCTTCGCCGAAGGACGGATCCTCCTGGCGGAACTCTTCATCGAGAAGGGATCGCCGCTTGTCGCGCAGCCGCTCAAGACCCTGGATCTGCCTCCCGGTTCGATGATCGCCAGCCTCATTCGCGACGGAACGGTCATCATCCCCAAGGGGGACGACGTGATCAAAGTGGCCGATCTCATGGTGAGCGTAGGTACCCCCGAAGCCGTGGGAATTCTCAATCGGCGAGCTACGGGGCAATCGACACCGCAGAACATTGTGATCATCGGCGGAGGTCGAATCGGGTATCGACTGGCTGTTACCCTGGAGAAGCAGAGACTAAGACCGAAAATCATCGAAGCCGGTATCGAAAGGAGCCGCTGGTTGGCGGAACACCTTCCAAGAAGCCAGGTCTTTCAGAACAGCGGGACGGATCTCGAGTTCTTGGAAAGCGAGCGGTTCGGCGAATGTGAAGCGGGTGCATGCGTCATGGACAGAGACGAAAAGAATCTTCTTTCTGCTCTGCTCCTAAAGAGCCTGGGAGTAGAGAAAGTGATTGCAGGTGTCGTGGATGCTCATTTTATCAAGGTCTTTGAGCGCGTTGGTGTGGACGTGGCTGTGAGCGCTCGCAAGGTCATTGCAGAGGAGATCATCCGATTCACGAAGAGTCGCATCACGGGGGCTTCCATCTTGGAAGGCGACCGTGCCGAGGTCCTGGAGATGACGGTGTCACGGAAGAGCCCTCTCATTGACATCCCTCTTGGGAAATCGTCTTTTCCCAAGGGAGCGATTGTCGGGGCAATCGTGAGGAAGAAGCAAGTGATCATCCCCTGTGGCGACGACTCCGTGCAAGCAGGAGATCGAGTCATCATCTTCAGCCAGAAAGAAGCAGCTGCTGAGGTCGAGCGACTGCTATGAAGTTGGCCGTCAGCCTACGATCTTCTCTGCACCTCATTGCGATCCTGCTGCAGTGGTTCGCTCTGACGTTCGTCCTGCCCCTGCTTGTTGCGTCGTTCTGCAGTGAGACCCTCTGGCCATGGGTCTTCTCACTCGGGGCGACTTCGGCGCTGGGCACTCTGCTGCGAATCCTTACACGCACGAGTCACGAGATGGGTGTACGCGAGGCATTCTTGGGCGTTGGGCTAGGCTGGCTGATGATCGCTTTCGTTGGTGGGTTGCCCTATGTGTTTCTTGGTGCACTCTCTCCCGTCGACGCGATGTTTGAGTCCATGAGCGGATTCACCACAACCGGAGCCAGTGTTTTCAGCGATGTGGAGTCTCAATCCAGATCTCTCTTGTTCTGGCGCGCTCTGACCCAATGGATAGGAGGTATGGGCATCATCGTGTTGGCCATCGCGGTCTTACCCCGGCTTGCGGTGGGAGGTCGGCAGCTCGTTGAAGCGGAAGTCCCCGGCCTGGAAGTCGAACGATTGGC
>MFGX01000051.1:2934-4332 GCA_001778455.1 Candidatus Fraserbacteria bacterium RBG_16_55_9
AGATTCTCTTGCTTCTCGTCACGGGCATTTCCCTCTTCGAAGCGGTGACCCACACGTTCACCACACTCTCGACGGGAGGCTTCGGCACGCGAAATGCAAGTGTTCAGCCCTTCTCTCCGGTGGTACAATGGGTAATCCTCGTATTCATGCTTCTGGGCGGCACGAACTTTGTGCTCTTCTATCGCGGCTGGCGGGCGCGACTAGGCTTCGGCTCGATCTTCGCCCGCGACGAGGAGTTTCGCTTTTACATGGTCATATTCACCCTGGCGAGTCTCTTGCTCTTTCTCAATCTGCTGCGCGTGTATCCCGGTGTGGAGGAGACCCTGCGGCACAGTGCCTTTCAAGTTGCCAGCATCCTGACGACTACGGGTTTCGCTAGTACGGATTTCAACCAGTGGGATTCGACAACGAAATTGCTGCTGCTGGCGCTCATGTTTCTTGGCGGCTGCGCAGGCAGCACATCCGGCTCGATCAAACTCGTGCGAACCCTGCTCATTTCTAAACTCATCCTCCGCGAGATCCGACACATCCTCCACCCTCAAGCTGTGCTACCCATTCGCTTGGGGACACGGGTGATCAGCGAAGAGGCTCTCAAAGGAATCATGATTTTTGCGATTCTTTACGTGACGATTTTTGCTCTGGGGAGCATCGTGCTCATGCTGGATGTGGAGCGAGCGGGAGGCGTTCAAGGTCAGCCCTTGCCCGTGTTGGATGCCGTGAGCGCGGTCGCTTCCGCGCTGGGGAACGTGGGACCTGGGTTTGGGCTGGTGGGGCCAATGGCCAATTACGCGACATTGCCTGAGACGTCAAAACTCCTTCTGGCGACGCTCATGTGGATCGGACGCCTGGAAATCTTCCCCGTGATCGTCCTTCTGACCAGGAGCTACTGGCGAGAATGACGCGATGAATCAAGTAGAGCGTTTTTTTATCGTCCTCGGTCATACTGCCGCGATCACGCCGGATTTTACCCTGAACGATCTTCCCGGCAATGCGGGACGGCTTGATATTCTCTGTCGTTGCGTGACAGCCGCCTTCTGTCTCTCACATGGCATTCGCGCAGATGCGCACGTCTATCTCATCTTACGGGATCAGATAACGGTACGATTTGATGGCGCTAAGTTGAAGCGCCTGAATCCCGATGAGCGCAGCACCGGCGCACTCATCAAGCACGCCCTGGAGATCTTGCCCGCTGTGCTACCCGGTGCAGAGCGCGAGAGCACACCAGGCGTCTTCATCTCACTGCGTGGGCTAGAAGGGGTGCTCCAAGACCTCGAATCGAAAGGAGTGGAGCCATTCGTCCTTCATGAGCAGGGCCAGGACATCGGCACGGCGAGAATGAAAGAACCTGCGGCTTTCATCTTGAGCGACCATCAAGACTTCACTCTGGGCGAAGAAATC
>MFGX01000051.1:4342-6176 GCA_001778455.1 Candidatus Fraserbacteria bacterium RBG_16_55_9
GCTGTCAGCGATTGAGCTTAGGGCCTAGAGTTTTACATGCCGATCACTGTATTTCGATCGTCCATAACGAGTTGGATCGGAGAGGCAGTGACTGGGTAAAATAGGTGATCACTATGCAAGGGAAACCCGTTCGAGAATCAGTCGTGGAGATGATCCAGATTGTGCGTCCGGGGGATGCCAATCCTCTAGGGATGGCATTCGGCGGTACGGTTGTGGCTTGGATGGATATGGCCGGAGCGGTGTCCGCCGTGCGCCATGCCCGCAGGCCGGTGGTGACGGCCTCAATCGATAACTTGAGCTTTATTTCTCCCATACACATGGGTGAGTTTGTCGTCATTCGGGCCTCGGTCAATTACACGCATCGGACCTCCATGGAGGTCGGTGTGTGGATTGAGTCGGAGAACCCACTCACTGGAGAACGGAAGCCGACGACTCACGGGTATCTGACATTCGTGGCTTTGGATGAGCGGGGCCAGCCTGCGCCTGTGCCTCCCGTGGTGCCCGAAACGATCGAGGAGAAGCAGCGCCACAAGGAAGCGAAGCGCCGCCGGGACTACAAGCTCAAGATGAGGGAGGAGCAGGAGTTGTGAGGCCGGCACAGCCGGTGCATGTGGGCGAGCTACGACCCCACGAAGCCACCGAGGAAGAGCTGCTTCAGAAGCTCGTGACCGAGCTCAAGCGCGGCCTGGTCATCCAAGAACCCATTGTCATAGATCAGGCAACGCGGGTCATCTTGGATGGCCACCACCGCCATGCCGCGTACAAGATCCTGGGGCTGGAGTACGTGTCTTGTCTACTCGTGGATTATCGCTCGACCCACATCCGTGTGGAAGCCCGCCGCCCGGGGATATTCGTCTCGAAAGAAGAAGTCATCCGCCGTGGCTTAACTGGAGACCTCTATCCTCCCAAGACGACGCGCCACACCTTTGACGTGCTTCAGAAGACGTGCGATCCTTAAATGTTGATTGACGGTTCGATTTGAACTAGAATGGGTTCAGGATGAATTCGGATCAGCAGGGAGCGGAGGAGGCGTTTAGCGGCTCACCGCAGAAGGACCGCAGGCTCATGGTCGAAAGGCTGCGCGCTCAAGGCATCCGGGATGAGCGCGTGCTCGAGGTCATGGGCCGGATTCCACGGCATTGTTTCATCAGCGAACAATATTGGGATCAAGCCTACGCGAATCACCCTCTGCCGATTGAAGAAGGCCAGACAATCTCTCAGCCTTACATTGTGGCCCTGATGACAGAGACGCTGGCGCTCAAGAGGACCGATCGGGTCTTAGAGATCGGAACCGGCTCTGGCTACCAGACGGCCATTCTTGCAGAATTGGCTGCTGAGGTTTACACTATAGAGCGGTCCCGCGTGCTGTTGATGGGGACGTGCGCGAGGCTGGAGGCAGCCGGATATCCGAATGTGCACGTTCGACTGGGCGACGGTACGTTGGGTTGGGATGAATTCTCACCCTACGATGTGATTATCGCCACCGGCGCGACTCCAAAGGTGCCCCCATCGTTGCTTCGACAGCTGGGAGAAGGAGGACGGTTCGTCCTGCCCGCGGGGGACCGTCAAGTGCAAAGACTCTGGCTGATTGAGCGTCACAAAGCGGAGTTGAATAAGAGGGAGCTCTGTTACTGCAGCTTTCTGCCCTTGATGGGAAAGGAGGGATGGCCTGAGGAGGAACCAACTCGCCATCATTAGCGTGCGTCATACGAAAGACGAAGTTCATCAACCATCGTAAAGAGTCCAACTACAAAGGGGAGGGGACATCAGTCATGCGGAAGTTTCTCGTGTTGGTAGGATTGTTGACCGTTGTCGGTTTCGTCTTGGCGGGCTG
>MFGX01000051.1:6254-14929 GCA_001778455.1 Candidatus Fraserbacteria bacterium RBG_16_55_9
GGGGAAGACAAGGATCTCGCCACGGGCCAGAAGCTCACGTACTCTTGGGACTTCGGTGACGGCACACCCACAAGCAAGAAGGACACGACAGACGCCAAGACTACGTACACCTATGCCAAACTGGGCACCTTTACCGTCAAAGTCGTAGCCACGGATGATAAGAAGGCTAAGAGCAAAGAGGTCAGCATTAAGATCACCGTGCAGAACGGTGCACCCACGGCGGATGCCAAGGCCACGCCCACCAGCGGCCAAGCACCTCTCACAGTGGCTTTTGATGCCAGTGGCTCCAAGGATGCAGACGGAACCATCGCCAGCTATGAGTGGGACTTTGGCGATGGCCAGAAGGGCTCAGGCCAGAAGGTCAACCACGACTACAAGGACCCTAAGGCCTACACGGTCACACTGACCGTAACCGACAACGACGGGGCCAAGGCCAGCAAAACTCTTACCGTTACCGTCGAGGCGGCTTCCCAGGGAAAAGTCTGGGAAGTCCAGATGATCGTCACCGCGGACGGCAAATTCCAGTTTGAACCAGCCGTTCTGAAGATCAGCCCCGGTGACACGATCCGCTGGACTTGTAAGAGCGGTTGTCCGCACAGTGCTGCGTCCTACTCGAAGGCCAATGGCAAATCCGACGGATTGCCTGCGGGCGCTACTTCTTGGGATTCAAAGCTCCTCAACGCCGATGGCACATTTGAGGCCACGTTTGCAGGCCCCGAGGGGAGTTACCCGTACTTCTGCTTACCCCACGAAGCTTTGGGGCAAGTGGGGCTCATCGTCGTAAGCAAGTACACGGATCTGAGCGCAGACTTCCTGGGCAGTCTGCAAGGCCAAGCCAAGACCACGATGCAGGAGCTCGTCGAGCAAGCCAAGAAGCTTTGACGTTCTCCATCGTTGCTTGCGACCTTCAAGCTGAGGAGTGGGGAGTAGCCGTTCAGTCAAAGTTTCTCGCGGTGGGCCCCGTTGTGCCCTGGGCTCAGGCAAACGTGGGGGCCATCGCGACTCAGGCCCATGCGAACACGAGCTACGGCCCCCGTGGGCTCGAACTACTGCTATCCGGTCTAACCGCGGAAGACGCACTAGACAGGCTCACCTCAGGCGATGAGGGTCGCCAGCATCGACAAGTGGGACTGGTAGACTCCCAGGGCCTTGCTGTCGCTTTCACGGGCCAAGAGTGCTATCCCTGGGCTGGTCAGGTTGTGGGAAAGAGGTACAGTTGCCAGGGGAACATCCTGGCCAGTGAGGCGGTCGTACAGGACATGGCGGAGGCGTTTGAGAAGAATCGAGGGCCACTGGCCGAGCGATTGATCGCTTCGCTCCGGGCGGGCCAGCAAGCGGGCGGAGACAAGCGCGGTCAACAATCCGCGGCTCTGCTCATCGTCAAAGAGAAGGGCGGATACGGAGGCTTCACCGATCGCCTGATTGATCTTCGAATTGATGATCACCCGCAACCCATCGAGGAGCTGGCACGTCTTCTTCGATTGCAGCAACTCTACTTTGGCCAGACGACCGAGACGATCCGCTTGGGCATGAGCGAAGTGAAGTCCATCCAGACGATGCTCCAAGCGCTCGGTTACTATCTTGGTGAGGTCAACGGCACATGGGATCAAGCCACAGATCAGGCCCTGGAGGACTTTCATAACGTGGAGAACCTGGAGATGCGCCGACTGGAAGAGCCGAAGGCTCTCGATGCGGAGGTCTTTCGGTTCATGAAGGAGAAGCATCGCGCTCTCGGTTACTCAGCTGTAAAGGAAATGAGAGAAAGCCCCCGCACGTAGCGGGGGCTTTGTCCTCCACTTGCGGTGGTGAGAGGAAATTAGAGTAGAGGGACAGCAGAAATTATAGCTCCTTTAGCTCTTCCCGTCTGTGACATGGATCACATTGGCAAGAGTTGGGCATTATCCGCAAATTGCTCCTGGAAGACCCGCAAGCTATCATGAACTACAGGTGATCATCCATGCGAAGGGTGCTCCGCTTCTTGCTTCAAGTGGCCATGGCGACGTTCATCGCTCTGGGTTCTTGGGCGCTTGCGCAGACCGGCGACTATTTCCAGAACTACCCTGGTGGCTTTACACGTGCTGCTTATCAGATCACTTCGGAAGAACTAGAGAACCCGCTCACGTTGACGTTTCAGATTGAGCCTGAGGCGGGAGGGCAATTTACGGTAACCACCACAAACCGGGTGACAGCCCGCCGGGAAAACCTCGAGGCCGGGGTAACCAGCGGAGTAGCTCAGGCACAGCTCATCATTCAGGACGAGGCTGTGCAAGCTCTTCTGGAAAACAAGCGAAACTTGAGGCCCCAGGCTTCGTTCATCCTTCCTGGAGCCCGATTCACCAGCGCTGATCGCGAAACCATTGCGGGCATCTCCGTCCTCTGTGGCATGCTTACCAGATCCGAAAAACCTGCCCAGCGCATCTTCCTTGCGATCACGGAAGATTCGACCTTGCCCTTCCCCCCTTGGATCCAGCAAGAGGAGGAGCGAAGCTCAGGTGGAATGATCAGCTCGCTACGCGTCTGCGACTCGCTCGCCCCTCTCGCTCAGCAGTCAGAAAAGCGCTATGCGATCCTCTTTCAATTAGAGCTCCTCGATTACGAGCGTCGTGAGTGAAGGACTGCGAATCCGGTTGAGTAAAGACCTGCTGCGGTTGGCGTGGGCAAATCTCGTGCGCCGCCCCTTGAGATCTATGTTGACGGTCCTCGGAATTGCCATCGGGATGACGGCGGTCGTTGGGCTGTGGGGGCTGACGGGCGGCGTGCAGCGCGCTCTCGAAGGCCAGTTCCAGCGGATTGGGCACGACCTCGTGTTCATCCTTCCGGGATCTACTCGCGGGCTCTCTTCTTCCGAAGTCATGCAGATCGATGTGGAGCGACTCCGCTCGATGCCTGGAGCTGCGCAGGTGGGAGCATTGCTCCGCCAGGCTCTACCCGTCTCCGCGGGGAAGACCCAAGGCTTTCTCATCATCCTGGGGCTGTCCCCGGAGACGATGAGATGGGCAGATCGCTTCTTCCCTCACTTTGAATTGACGGACGGAAGGCTCCCTCTCGCGGAGGGTGGCGAAGTTCTGCTCACTCAGCGAGCCGCGCTCGACTTGAACCTAAGCGTGGGTGGAACGATTCAACTGGCTGACCATGACTTTCGGGTCAGCGGCGTTCTAAGGTCGACCGGAGATTCGAGCATCGAAGGGGCGATCATTGCACCTCTGGCTGCCTTGTGGGAGTTGACGGGACGTAGCCACTCCACATCGCTTGTCTGGGTCCAGGCGCAACCCGGCTACGATGTCGAAACGCTCGCCGCTTCCCTGGAAGAGGCTCTGCGGTCCATCCCCGGGGGCTTTAGCGTGCAGACCTCGAAGCGGTTGAACGAGATCATCCAGGCGGTGTTGGGGGTGCTCAGAGCAGCTCTTACGGGAATCGCCGCTGTGGCGCTTCTCGTGGGTGGGATCGGATTGATGAACACGATGTATATGGCCGTCTTGGAGCGCACGCGGGAGGTGGGGATCCTCATCTCTTTGGGTGCGCACAGTCGTCAGATTGTGACGCTCTTCCTGTTCGAAGCCGCGCTTCTGGGGTTGGGGGGAGGAATCGTAGGAGTGCTCTTGGGAACGGGGTTGGCGATCAGTCTTTGCGCACTCATCATCCAGGCAACGGGCGCGCCGATGTTCTCTCCTACGGTCGATCTTTCACTGGTAGGATTCTCACTCCTTTTCGCGATGGGGTTGGGGATGCTCGCGGGTGCACTGCCTGCGCGTCGCGCCGCTTTACTGCACCCCGTGGACGCCCTTCGCTATGAGTGAACTTACGTGTTCATGGGGATTTGACGTGACCTACGACGAATCGCTAAGCTAAGGAGTTTACTAAGGAGGGCTGCTATGGGGGGCGAACTCAAGCTAGTCGCTGGCAATTCCAATCCCGCGCTGGCGGAAGAGATCAGTGCCTGCTTGGGAGTTCCCCTTTGCGATGCGGAAGTAGGTCGCTTCCCGGATGGGGAGATCAATGTCCACATCAAGGAGACCGTGCGTGGTGCAGACGTCTTTGTCATCCAGTCCACTTCGCCCCCCGTAAATGAACACCTGATGGAGCTCCTTCTGATCATTGATGCTCTCCGCCGGGCTTCTGCTTCGCGAATCACAGCAGTCATTCCGTACTACGGCTACTCTCGTCAAGATCGAAAGCACATCGGCCGCGTACCGATCAGCGCCAAATTGGTAGCCAATTTCATCGAAACAGCCGGAGCCAACCGTGTGCTCACGCTGGACTTACCCGCAGGTCAACTCCAAGGCTTCTTCGATATCCCTGTCGATAACTTGAGGATCGATCCCATCTTCGCGGATTACTTCTCTCAGGAAGGCCTAGCGCAGGATTCCGTGATCGTGGCTCCCGATGTGGGAGCTGCCCGACGCGCGAGCGGAGTGGCAGAGCGCCTGGGCTTGCCGTATGCCATCGTGGAGAAGGCGCGAGTCAGTGACAAGACCGGCCAAGTCGAAGCCCGACATGTGATTGGGGAAGTGAAGGGCAGGCGGGCCATCATGGTCGATGACATCATTTCCACAGGTGGAACAATCCTTGCCGCTACGGATCTTCTTCAAGAATGCGGGGCGCGCGAGGTCTATGCGGCCTTCTCCCATGGAATCTTTGCTGCCGATGCCGTTCAGAGAATCGAGCAATCTTCGCTGAGGGGCGTGATCGTCACCAATACGATCCCACCACCGGTCAGCCCCAAGCTGATCCACATCTCCGTCGGGAAGCTCTTCGCAGACATCATTGAGCGCATTCACGAAGACCAATCGGTCAGCAAGCTCTTCCCTCATTATTGACCATTGGCATCTCTTCCAGAGATTCGCTATGATAAGGGACCATTCGGAGGGATAATTCAGCGATGGCGTATGAACTGAGTGCAGAGATTCGCAAGGAGAAGAATCCGAGAGAATTGAGGCGCCAGGGGCGCATCCCCGGTGTGATCTATGGCCCAGGAGCCCATCACCTGATCGCGTTTGAGCGTAAAGACCTTGAGGGGCTACTGGCCAGGATCACGCGCAGCTCGCGCATCTCACTGAAACTCGATGGTGAGAGATTCGATACGTTTATAAAAGAGATTCAATACGACCTTTTTACGGATACAGTGATCCATCTCGATTTGTACCAACCTCCTGCTCAGAGACCCATCACGATCGATGTGCCCTTCCGGCTGCGTGGTGAAGCCAAGGGGCGACAGAGCGGAGGGGTAGTCTACCAGCTTCGTGACGCTGTGGAGGTCCGGGGTTCAAGTGACAAGATCCCCGAATTGATCGAGCTTGAGGTCACCGAGTTGGACATCGGCCAAGCCCTCCACGCAAGCGATGTGCGACTCGCGGAGGGAATTCAACTCCTTACACCCGCGGAAGCCGTATTGGTCACCGTCCTTGCGCAGAGGAAGGAAGAGGTCGTGGCGGCGCCTGTCGAAGCAGTGGCTGTGGAAGGTGAAGCGGTCGCGGAAGGCGAAGGTGCGGAAGGGGCTGCGACTCCCGCTGCTCCAGGCGCAGGCAAAGAGGAGCCAGCCAAAGCTTCAGCCAAGGCTCCCGCTAAGGCCCAAGCCAAAGCGAAGGAAGAGCCCGAGGGGCGCAAGAAGAAGTAGCCTCGTTTCATGCCGCCTCGAATCCGCAAAGTCGCGGTGGGACTAGGCAATCCTGGCTCGCAATACCAACTCACTCGCCATAATCTAGGGTTTCTCGCTGTGGATCGTTACTTGGAGCGCTCTCGGCGGAAACCCGAACGTCTGGAGTGCAACACAGCCATCCTCTATCGCAAGGGCGAAATTCTCCTTGCGAAGCCGACCACGTACATGAACCGAAGCGGCGTGGCCGTAAGTCAAATCATGGAGATCTTCTCCGTCAACCCGCAAGAATGCCTGATCATCTACGACGACTACGCCTTGCCGTTTGGAGCGCTTCGTGCCCGACCCCGCGGTGGACCAGGAGGCCACCACGGAATGGAATCGATCATCACCGTGCTGGGCACGGAAGAGATTCCCCGTCTGCGACTGGGGATCGCGGCGGGCTTGCCCCTGGAAGATCTCACGGATCATGTGCTCAGCGAGTTCACACGGGAAGAAGAGAGAGTGCTTGATGAGTTTTTAACTCGCGCTGCGGAAGCGATTGACTGTTTTTTGCGACGGGATATCCAGGCGGTCATGAATCAATTCAACGCCTGAGAATCACACATGATCGGTGCCCAAATACGCTTGTTGCACCATGGGATCGGCCACGATTTTGCCCGGACTCCCGTCCGCAATCAGTTGCCCAAAGCTCATGACCAGCACGCGATCGACCAGGCGCATCACGCTACGTACGTTGTGGTCTACCAGAACGATCGTCATCCCCTGATCTCGAAGCTCCTGGATCATCCGTGAGAGTGCGCCAATTTCACCGGAGGTGAGTCCGGCAAACGGCTCATCGAGCAGTAACAGGTCTGGCGAAGTGGCGACGGCCCGAGCGATTTCAAGACGCCGCAACCCGGCTTGGGGCAACATTCCAGGCAGCTTCTCCAGTTCCGAGGTGAGCCCCGCTTGCTCTGCCGCTTGGAGTATGGGTGCTGAAGGGTATTTCGAACGCGAAAACAAGCGATTGGAGCAAGCGCAAAGCTCGAGGTTCTCAAAGATCGTCTTGCCTGGGCAGCACTGGGCGATCTGAAAGGCCCGAGCGATTCCCAGATCAACGATTTGATAGGTCTTTCGTCCGGTGATATCGCGGTCTTTGAAGTGAATCCTCCCTTGGTCTGGTTTTAAAGTCCCCATGACCAGATTGAAGACTGTTGTCTTGCCTGCGCCGTTGGGGCCAATGAGCCCTGTAATCTCACCCTGTTGAACACGGAAGCTGAGGTTATGAACGGCCTGAAGACCGCCGAACGCTTTGCTGATCTGGCGGGTTTCCAGAATGACGCTCATCGCTTGCGCCCCTCCTCGCGGATCTCCACATCGACCGCCTGCCTGCGAAGGAGCCGATCCAGAAATGCTGGGAGGAGGCCCTTCGGAGCAAAGAGCACAAGGACGATCAAGAGAACCAAGAAGAGCAGGGTGATCCAGCCCTGTCCTTCGAGAAACCGAAACGCATCGACATGCAGAGGCAATTCGCTCAAATACTGTTCGCTCAGCTTCATGACGTACGCCCCGATGAGTGGGCCGATGATCGTCCCCAAGCCTCCGACCACACTGGCCACGATGATCGAGAGTGAAAGATCCAGACTAAGAACGCCATCGAGGCCTCCGGGCTGCAGCACCGGAAGGATCGGAAGATGCACGTAGGCGGCTCCGGCCAGCCCTGCTGCCGACGCGCTCACCATGAACGCCACGACCTTGAATTTCGCGGGGTTGAGTCCTGCCGCCTCCACGGCCGCTTCGTTCTCCCGAATGGCCTCGAAGATCGCTCCCCAGCGCGAGCGGGCGACCCAGAGCAGTGCCAGGCCAATCAGCGTCATCAAGCCCAGGGAATAGTAGTATGTAATGACCTTGACTTGAGCCAAGGGAACGTCATAACCCAGCGGAGGGAAGAAGCTTCTGGGCGAAAAGCTCATCCCGGAGATTCCCTCCGTCACATCGGAGTAGATGAGGACGAGTTTGTAGGCTGCGATGAGAGCGAGAAGTGTGACGAGTGCCAGATAGGGCCCGCGTAGGCGAATGGCCGGTATCCCAATCAGCGCCCCAACGATCACGGCAGCACACGCGCCCAGAGGGATCGTGAACCAGGGAGGCCAACCGAGGTGGACGCTCACCAGACCGCTGGTGTACGCAGCGACACCGATGAAAAGGGCATGGCCGAGGTTCATCTGGCCAGCGTATCCTCCGAGAAGATCCCAACTCATGGCGAAGATGGCAAAGAAGTTGGCGAAGATGAGGGGTGCGTACCACGAAGTGGGCAGAAGTTTCAGCAGCGGCAGTAGTGCCAGAACACCCACGATACTCCCGAAGATGATGTACGAAGCAGGAGATCTTCTCCTTTGGGTCATGAGGTCGATCTCCCAAATAGCCCTTGCGGGCGAAAGATGAGGATCAGTACCGTGAGCAGCAGGGATGGAACTCCAATCCAAGCAGACCCCAGGGGGATGTGTGCCTGCGGTGCATAGAACGTCAAGGTCTCCACAAATCCCACCAGATAGGCCGCGATGAGCGAGCCGGTGAGGCTTCCCAGCCCTCCCAAGATGACAATGGCAAAGGAGATGATGAGGGGATCTACCCACATGCGAGGGGCCATCCCACCGGGGTACGTGAAGAAGATCCCCGCCAGCCCGGCCAGCGCCCCAGAGATGGCCCACGTTGAGGTGTATGCCCATTCGATGTCGATGCCGACGAGTGCGGCTCCTCGCTGAGTCATTGCCATAGCTCGAATCGCCTGTCCAAAGCGAGTTCGCTCGATGAAGAGCCAGAAACATCCCAGGGCCAACCAGGAGGCGGCGAAGGCGACCAGGTGGACGTTCTCGATCGTGACTCCGAATACGACGCTCACACCGGGCACAGGCGGCGGCAGGCTCAGGGCAGCAAGGCCAAACGCCATGGCGACGATTTCTTGCAAGATCAACGTGATGGAAAGGGAAACGATGAGGGTCAGGATCGGAGACGAGCGTACGCGTGAGATCACAACGCGGTATAGGATGCCCGCCAAGAATGCCGTGGCGAGCATGCCCAGGCCCAAAGAGAGCGAGAG
>MFGX01000051.1:14981-19526 GCA_001778455.1 Candidatus Fraserbacteria bacterium RBG_16_55_9
ATCATCAGAAACGCACCGTGGGCCAGATTGAGGACTCCTCCTACCCCGAAGATGAGGGTAAAGCCTAAGGCAACCAGGGCATAGAGGGAACTTCTCAGCACTGCCAACAGCAGAATCTGTTCCATGAGAGAAGTGAGAGATGGTGACCTGCAGGCTACTCTCTCAGGTCAGGACACCCGCTCACTTCGGAGGTGGCAGAGTGAAAGCGGAGTTCCTAAATTCCGGGGGCCAGACGACCTTGCGATCAGGCTTGCCCGCCGCATCCTTCTGCCATTGAACCCATTTGGGTACGACCAAGGCCTGGCCCGTCTGCGGATCTCGGGTGAAGGGGTCATGCGGGCGCGGGTCATCTTTCCCCTGGAAGCGGATGCGCCCGACCGTGCCGACCAGATCCGTCTGTTCGAAGGCGCTGACAAGTTGCTCTCGGTAGTTGGCAAAGGCGCTGGCGTTGCTGGGATCCGGTGGAGCTTCCCCGATGCGCTCGACCGCTTGCTTAAAGATGAAAAGCGAGTCATACGTCGTATACGCCATGTACAAGGGCTGAGCGGGAGCCGTCTTGAATTGATCCACGTATTTCTGGAAGAAGGGTTGAGTTCTTTCCGTGATGGCGGTGGCTCCAGTGGCCGCATCGGCGTAGACGTGGGAGATGACTCTGCCCTCGGTATTGCTCCAGTATTCGAACGCCTGACCGGAGACATTGATCCCGACAACAGGCAGGCGTGGGCCCAAATTGAACCATTGGCGGACGAAGCCAAAGCCGTTATCCCGGATGAAGGAGACGATGAACGCTTCCGCTCCGGATTGTGCGGATTCAGAAAGGATTGCGCTGAAATCGAAGTTTCTCTCTCCAGGGAAACGGAACGCCGACACAATGCTAAGACCTATGCCCGGGAGTTGCTCTTCCAAGAAACGTTGATAATCTCGGCCAAAGGTGTCATCCTCGAGCACCAAGCTGACTTTCTTGAGTTTCAACTCATCCACTAAGAGCCCCTTGGCGGCATTGGCGGTATCTTGAGTGAGCAAGTTCGTGTCCAGCATCACTCGGAAGTAGTACTTGAAGTTGACGTAATCTTCTTTGACTTTGTCGGTGGTTGCCGGGGTGGAGGTCCCGGTGTTGAGAAACGGAGTCTTGACGCGAGGCAGGACGTTGTTCACGAGGGGCACCACGGTTTCATCCAAGAACCCTCCGACGATGATGACGGATTGCTGGTCCGTAGCCAACTCCTCAAAACGCTCGGAAGTCTTCCTGGGATCAAGTTGGTCATCTCTTACAACCAATTGCACTGGCTGTCCCAAGATGCCTCCACTCCCATTGATCTCATCTTGTGCAATCTGGGCTCCTCGCTGGGCAGAGACCCCAATCGGGAAATTAAAGATGAGGGGCACGAGTACCCCCACTCTGATTGACGCTTGTGAACCTTGAGCCGTCCCCAGAGCCGGTGCCAGGGCCAGAGTGCTCAGTCCAATCCCTAGCGTCTTGAGGAACCTCCTGCGGCTCAATCCTTGGACGAACGTCGTCTCAGACATACCGACCTCCTTTTTTGCATTGCCCCTATCATGGCATGTAGACCCCTATCGGAGCAACTTCTGAATCAACTCCTTCAAGGATTCTACGTCCACGGGTCGAGGGTATAGCCACCAGCGGGAGCCCTGGGCCGGGGATTGCCTCTAGTCCTTGATAGTCCCAGACACTGCCCCTCTGAGTGGCGTGCATTTGACTTGTTTTCGGGAGGAAGACTAGAGTGGGCTAGGCAGGAGGTGGTATCCCATGCGGTCTGGCATTCGTTTGCTAATTGCTAGTACATGGGCGATGGTGCTCCTGGGTCTGCTCGGTGGATTCGATCCCTCCTGGGCTCAACAAGGAGGCGGAGGAAGTTCACTCACCCCTGAGGTCCTCTTCGTCGACTTCCCTCAGCAGATTCCCTCGGATGGGAGCAAGGTCTTCGGACGGGTCGGCTTTCAGGACACAGACGCGGATATCGCGCTTGTGAAGTTCGACGTGGTGGAGGCCACGGATTTCGCGCCGTTCAGCTTCAATCCCAAGATCGAAGGCAGGAAAGAAGGCGTCTTCGAGTTCTTCGTCTTCTCCAAGATCGCCCAGCGAATCTCGCTGAAGGTGACTCTCGTCGACAATGCTGGAAACGCCAGTTTTCCAAAAGAGTTCTCGTTCGATGCTGTCTCGTTGATTGAGTTCTTTCGCCAGTGGGGCAGCTTGGGCAGTGGGAACGGACAGTTCAAGGATATTGGAGGGCTCGCGCTGGATCCCCAAGGGAACATCTACGTCACCGATTTCGATAATCACCGGGTGCAGAAATTCTCGCCCGATGGCACGTTGGTGGCGACCTGGGGAGGTCGGGGAGCCATCCCCGGACGATTGGACGGGCCTCTGGGCATTGCCGTTGACAATCAAGGGAGCATCTACGTGGCCGAGGCGGGCAATCGCAGGATCCAGAAATTCACTTCAGAGGGAGCCTATCTGCTCGATTGGGGCACCTTTGGCAACGATCCCGGGCAGTTCAACTACCCCACGGGAGTCGCGGTCGATCGCGCCGGGAATGTCTACGTGGTTGACCAGACGACAGGGGTCATTCAAGTCTTCAGCCCGACAGGCACATTCTTGCGGCGCTGGGGAGCCGGAGGCAGTGGTGACGGTCAACTCAGCAACCCCATGGACCTAGCCATCGACGTAAGCAATAACGTATACGTGGCGGATACAGGCAACCATCGGATTGTGAACTTCGGAACTGATGGGGCTTTTCTTGGCCAGTGGGGTGCTGAGGGCTCTCGGGATGGCCAGTTCATGGAGCCCAGGGGTGTGGCCGTAGATTTCGAAGGCAATGTCTACGTAGCGGATCGGGGAAACCATCGCATTGCCAAGTTCTCTAGCGATGGGAAGCTCTTGGCGCAATGGGGCAGCGCGGGGAGTGGTCAAGGAGAGTTCTTGGAGCCCATTGACCTGGTTGTCAATGCACAGTTGGTGATCTACGTGGCCGATGAGGGCAATCATCGCGTGCAGGTGCTCAAACTCAAGACACGGTAGAGCGTCTGCGCCGATCGAGATAGCCCTGCAAGATGAGCACGGCTGCTAGTTGATCGCGTAGGCCCTTCCGCTTCTGGCGGCTTAGATCGGCTTCGAGTAAGACGCGCTCCGCTTCTGCTGTGGTGAGTCGCTCGTCGAAGACTTCCACGGGAACCTTCAGTTCTTCGTTAAGCTGGCGTTGAAACGCGAAAGCTTCTTGAGCTTTGGGTCCGAGAGTACCGTCCATATTGACTGGCAGCCCGACGACAACCAGTTCCACTTCTTCCGCCTTCACGACGCCTTTCAGATATTCGAGATCTCTTTCGAGCGAGCGACGGATATGAACGTGTAAGCCGCGCGCGATGGTTTGTGTCTCATCGCTGATCGCAAGTCCGATACGCTTCTCTCCGAGATCAAGAGCTAGAATCCTCATCGTTCGTTTGTCCAGACTAGCGGCGCACAGCGCATTCGTCAAACGGGCTATAATGGCGCGGGAAGGGGAACGATGTCAGAACTGCTCGAGAAGGCGAGTGAGATTCTACGACGTGAGAAGATCTGCAACCGCTGTCTTGGGCGCTGCTTTGCCAAGTTGGGATCTGGGCTAACGAACGAAGAGCGAGGCAAAGCCTTGCGCGTCGTCTTGGCCATGCAACAGGGCCAAATCTTCTCTGAGTCCGAAAGCTGCTCGATCTGCCAAGGAATATTCACATCTATGCCTCGCTGGGTGGAGCGAGCCTTGGAGCGTGTACCGGGCTATGAGTTCACGACGTATCTCATGGGGACTCGCGTTCCCTTTGAAATCGAGATAGCTGAACAAGCGCTCTGGGAGAAACATAACGTTGACCTGCAGCAAACAGAGCCCACAAAACAAGAGTTCAATCGCGAAGTGGGAAAACGCTTTGGGATCATTCTGGCGGATCGGGGGCAACCCATTGAAGTGAGTTTTCGCGAGCCCGAAGTCGTCTTTCTGATGGATCTCGAACGGAACCAACTGAGGGTTCAAGTCAACTCGATCTTCATCTACGGGCGGTATTGTAAACTCGTACGAGGCATCCCGCAGACGAAATGGCCCTGCCGCGCATGTCGTGGGCGTGGCTGCGATCAGTGCCAGTATACGGGGAAAACGTACCCGGAGAGCGTAGAGGAGCTGATTGTTGGGCCCATCCTCGATGCAGCGGAAGGAAGAGAACATGCTCTTCATGGGGCAGGGAGAGAAGACGTGGACGCCCGGATGTTGGGAAGTGGACGCCCCTTCGTATTGGAGGTCATATCGCCGCGAAGGCGAACTCTCGATCTGGCGGCCTTGAGAAGACTCATCAACGATCGTGCCCAGGGCAAAGTCGAAGTGAGCGAGCTTTCTTTCGTTAAGAGCAGAGTCGTCGAAGAAGTCAAAGAGATGGAAGCCCAGAAGTCCTATCGAGCCAGGGTGGTCTTTGAGATAGAAAAAAGTGCGGAAGAGTTGCAGCAAGCCCTGACACGCTTGATAGGAAAGATCGAGCAGCAGACACCTCGGAGGGTGAGCCATA
>MFGX01000051.1:19600-24886 GCA_001778455.1 Candidatus Fraserbacteria bacterium RBG_16_55_9
AAGCCCTGGTTGAGCTTGTCTGTGATGGTGGGCTTTATGTGAAGGAGCTTATTTCAGGGGATGAAGGGAGGACGCACCCGAATCTCTCAGAGCTGTTAGGCACGGGCGCGCAGGTAGTCGAACTGGATGTACTTGACGTGCGAGGTGATTTCCCGTGTTAGTCCGCCCGGAACTTGAAGACTCTTGCTGCGATCAAGAAAGTCACGGCAAGCCAGAGCCCGATGTAGAACAGCTCTGGACCTAGGGACATGAGCGGTGCGTCGTTGATCGAAATAGCACGCATGGCCTTCATCAAGGGCGTCAATGGAAGGAATTGCACTACCGCGTGCACCGCGGGAGGCAGATTGTCCGTTGAGAAGAATGTCCCTGATAAGAACATCATGGGCATGCCAATGACTTGAGCCAAGCCGCTCGCACCGCTAGACGTCCGGCTCAGCCCGGCAACGATGAACCCGAGATTGAGGAAGATAAGCGTGCCCACAAGCGTCAGTGCGTAAAGATTCACGAGATTCCCGTGGATCGTCGCGCCAAATAGAGTCGTCCCCACGAGAAGAATCAACGATGCTTGAATAAAGACGAGCACGAGGTACGCCAGCACTTGGCTAATGATAAAGGTGCGCGGTGGGAGCGGTGTCCCTCGAATTCGCTTTAGGATTCGCTGCTCGCGGTAACGCGTCATATCCACCGCGATTAGGATGATCCCATTGAACATGAGGCCCATGCCCATGATCCCCGGCAGGAGGAAATCCATGTATTTCACGGTGCGGGCTTCAAGTGATTCTTCCTTGAGCGCGAAGAGCCTGGGCACTCCCAACAATCGGAGGTTGAGCTCATTCACAAACTGATTGAGTGCACTTCGCACCAGCTCATACTCAATGAGATTCGCTTTGTCATAGTAGACGGTGAACTCGATCGTTCCAGGAGGCGTACTGCTGGGGCCAAGACCACTGAATGACTCAGGGATAATGATGGCTGCTTCGATTTTCCCGTTTTGGAGGGCACTCTTGGCATCTGCTTCGCTGGTGACGTCGTCGCTCAACTTGAAGAATTTGATCTGGCGCATGGCATAAATGAGCTGCTTCGAAACATCGGTCCCTGCCTGGTCAATGATCGCCAGCCGCGCGGTCCCTGCACCTTCGAAGTTGAAGAGTCCGAATATGACGACAAACATGACCGGGAAGGCCAGACCCCAAAAGAGCGTGAGCCGATCTCGGAATATGATCTTCAGTGAAGCGATGAACAGCTTGAGATAGGTCAATCTCTCAGCTCCTTACCGGTCAGTTCCAGAAAGACGTCTTCCAGATTCGCTGGCAGGACCTCGATATCTTCCAGCGGAATCTTCTCCGCCTCGATCACCTTGAGCAGCGAGGGCAAACTTTCAAGCGCTTTGGTAACGCGCAGTTGATATTTGGGGACGTGATCGCTGATCTCCTGTACGCTCAGTGCACCTTGGACACCTTGGAATACGCTCACCGGCACGGCCTGGGTGGTGATCACATGGATGCGATAGCTTGACTTTAAGCTATGAACGAGGTTGGTCGGCGTGTCGAGCGCAACGATCACCCCGAGGTCTATTATCGCAACACGGTCGCACAGCAATTGGGCTTCTTCCATGTAGTGCGTTGTCAGAATGATTGTCTTGCCCTTCGCGTTGATCTCTCGAATGAAATCCCACAGATGCCGACGGGCCTGCGGATCGAGTCCGGTCGTCGGCTCATCCAGGAACACAACCTCCGGGTCATTCACCAGGCTGGCGACAATAGAGAATCTCTGCTTCTGGCCACCGGAGAGTTGCTTAACCAGCGAGTTTTTCTTGTCGAGCAAGCCCACAATGGAGAGCATCTGATCGGCATCTACTTTCGTTCCGTAGAAGCTGGCAAAGAGATCGAGAATCTCTGCTAGAGTCAAGAAATCAAAGTACGCGGATGCTTGGAGCTGGATGCCGATTCTCTGCTTGACTTTCTCACTTTCCGAGTGTGAATCCAGTTCCAAGACCCACGTGCGCCCGGAAGTCGGCTCTTGCAGCCCTTCGATGATCTCGAGGGTTGTGGTCTTGCCCGCGCCGTTGGGGCCGAGCATCCCGAAGATCTCCCCTTGTTCGACTTCAAATGAAATGTCATGGACAGCGACGAGATCACCGAATTTTTTCGTCAAGTGATCGACTTTGATGACAGACATGCTTACGCTTTGGGATTGATGTGATACTCGTAGGAGATTTCGGCACGCCCTTTGAGCGTGTTGGACACGGTACAGTACTTGTCGAGGGAGAGCGTGATCGCCTGTTTGAACGCTTCTTCCGAGATGTTCTGGCCCCAGATCTTGTAGATCAAGCGGATTGTCTTGAGGTACTTCGGGTGCTCGGGGGCTTTCTCGGCATCGACTTCGATTTCAAAATCGTCGAAGTCGACGCGCTTCTTCTTTAAGATCGAGACAACGTCCATGCCGCTGCAGCCTCCCACAGCGATCAGCACGAGTTCCACGGGGCTAGGGCCTGCGTTGAAGCCGCCGACATCGGGAGATGTATCCGCCACGATCGCGTGGTTGCTGCCGGATATTCCCACAAACTGCAGTCCCCGATTCCAGACGATCTTGGCTGTTGCCATGCAAACCCCCTTGGGAGGGATTTTATCAGAATCTTCTTCGTATGCCCAGCGAAGAGTTCATAGAGCGGTGTGTAGAGAGGTGTTATAATGAACTTTGCAGGAGAAGGGAATTGAGAAATGACCTCTCAAGAGATCAAGCGATTCTCTGCGCCGGCGGGGAAGAAAGATCAAATTGCACGGCAGCTGAAGCAGTTTTTAGAACGCAAACCCGAGGTGCTCTTTGCTTTCATCTACGGTTCATTTGTGGAAGGCTCGTTTCGAGATATCGATGTCGGAGTCTATTTGGATGAGAGCCGGGTGCTGCCGGAGCAGCAGCTAGAGTACCAACTGCTCCTTACAAGGGAGGACAAGCTGTTGGCTCAATTGATTGAGCGCACTTGGGATGAATATTTCGATTTCAGCCGGTCATCGATAAATATCTTGAGGAGTTCGCACGTGGCTGAGCTGGCAAGTGGACGACACCAAGATCTACGAGATCATACAGAAATGTCGCTAGATCTCTTCAAGGCCCACGTGGAGGGTATACATACTCATAAACCAGTGTGCCTTCCGGATTGAAGAGTCGTGCTTTGTCGCCGTCGTTATCCCAAATCGTATTTCCAGTCCAGTAAATATCGATCTCCGACTGATTACAAGGGGTACTTGTCTTTCGCTGCTCTTCCTTGATGCCGGAACCCGAGTGAATCCGGAGGAGCCCACCTGCTGGCAGCAGGCAGGGTTGCCCGGTGATTGTGTTGAATTTCAGGCGGTTTCGTTCGCTCTCGGTACTATCACGAATCTCCCAACCTTGACCAATGTCAATGGGTTGGTTGCCTCGATTCACAATGTAGGCGATCTCTTCATCTCCCCAAAACTTGATGGCTGCAATAGCTAGATCTGAACTGCGATAAGGGTCGCACTCCCCCCACCAACCCAATCTCTGCCCAGCTGCTGCGATTTGAGCTGCTATGATTTGTTCAGAGTATCGCACTGGGGAAAAGCTGGGATTGTCTCTTACATCCCTATCCTTAACCTCACGTGGATCAAGGCGTAAATGTCCGCTTTTTGTCAGCCGAACATGTACCGAATCTGTCGTTTCTGGATCGAGCCAGACTTCTTTCTGAAGAACGAGCTGCTCATTGGCTCCCTTTGCTTCCGGGCCAAAACATTCGTCGAGTTCCGGTGCGCTGATCCCCACATAGCGAATGGGCTCTCGGCGACCATCCTCGAATCTTACGTCAATGGTATCTCCGTCCTGCACTTCCAAGACAGTTGCCTTTTGAAGCGCACCTTGGGCAATGGAGGAGTTTGGGGTAACAAGCGATAAAGCGAGGAGAAGAGTGACAAGTCCAACAGCGCTTGCTTTGAACTTCATAATCTTCATCTTCCCTCCTTGATTAAGCCTTCTCAAATACCAAATCCCCGTGTTTCTTGATGTACTCGATGATGCCACCGCCATTGAGAATCTGCAGCATCACGGGTGGGATGCGCCCGGCCTGAAGTTGCGTCCCCTTCGTTTTGTCGTGAACGATTCCCTGTGCCACGTCGATCTCCAGCTCGTCACCTTGTGCGATCTGATCGGTGTCAGCCACGAGAGCAGGCATCCCGATGTTGAAGCAATTGCGGTAGAAGATGCGAGCGAACGATTTTGCCAATACGATCGGCACCCCGGACAACTTGATGAGACGCGCCGCGTGCTCACGGGACGACCCTTGACCAAAATTGCGCCCGCCTACGACAATGTAGGTCTGTTTGCCCTCCAGAGCTGCTGGGGCAAACTTCGGATCGGCATCCTCCAATACGTGCTTGACAAACTCTTTCATGTTATCTCTCAGATTGGAGTAGCGTCCGGGTGCGATAAGATCTGTGGAAACATAGTCTGCAAATTTCCAGGCTTTGCCTCGAATGATCATCTCGTGTGAGCCTCCTCCCGGTTGCTCGGATCACCGGCAACATGATTCTTAAGATAGGGCCGCGGATCGGCGATTATGCCTTCAATGGCCGTGGCCGCCGCGGTAGCTGGCGAGGCCAGATAGACGGACGAATTGGGATTGCCTAGACGTCCCTTGAAGTTGCGGTTCTGAGTCGTTACACAGACTTCACCATCCGATAGCAGCCCGAACTGCATGCCGGGACAAGGGCCGCAGGCCACGTTCGAAATGATGGCCCCCGCTGCTTCCAAAGTCTGGATGTATCCCTTCTTTAGGGCCTGACGAAAGACCCACCGGGAGCCCGGGTAGACCAGGAAGCGCGTGCCCGCGGGGACATGATGTCCTTTCACGACTTCTGCAGCCACCTTAAGATCCTCCAAGCGCCCGTTGGTGCAAGTGCCTAAGAAGACCTGATGGACTTTCACTTTCTTCTGCTTTACTTGACCTATGGGTGTTACATTGCCCGGCGTGTGTGGCTCTGAAACCAGAGGTTCGAGCTTGGAGGCGTCAATCTCATAGACTTTCTCGTACTTGGCGCTACGATCGGGCTTGATGGCCTTCCATAGGGCCTCGCGGCCGTGAAGTTTCATCCAGCGCTTCGTCTCTCTATCCGAGGGGAAGAGGCCCAATTTCGCTCCACATTCTTGAGCCATGCTGGTGATCGTGAAGCGAGCGTCCATGGAGAGGTTTTTCGCCAACTCCCCACCATACTCCATGGCTTTGTAGGCTGCGCCGTCCTCTCCAATAAGTCTAATAATATGCAGAATCAAATC
>MFGX01000051.1:24925-31282 GCA_001778455.1 Candidatus Fraserbacteria bacterium RBG_16_55_9
AAAGCGCAATGTCTCGGGAACGCGGAACCATTGCTTGCCAAGCGCCATAGCAATGGCTGTATCTGTCGAGCCCATGCCGGTTGCAAAGGCGCACATTCCGGCGGCTGTGCTCGTATGAGAATCCGCGCCAACTACAATATCACCAGGCTTGGCGTAGCGCTCGGAGAGCAGAATGTGGCTGATCCCTTCACCCATCTCTGCCAGGATGCATCCGGTATCTGCCGCAAACTTTCTAAGGCGGCCATGCATGGCGGCGTATTCGGGGCGCCCCGGCGGACCCAGGTGATCGAGCACGATCATGGCGCGTTCCGGGTGTTTTATGTAATCTTTGCCCATCAGTTGCCGGATGACGTCGAATGTAAGAGTACCGGTGCCATCTTGGACGATGGCCATGTCCACTTCGCAAATTGCAATGTCTCCGGCCTTCACATCGGTGCCCATTCTCATCGAGAGAATCTTCTCTGCTAGTGTGAGTCCCACGGTTGGAGTCCTCCCCCCTTGGTGATCGCGATGAGTATAGCATAGAAGTGAAAAGGGTGCGAATCTTCTCTTGGTGTGGCACCTTGCGACATCGGAGCGCGACAGCTATGCTGGAGCACACACTCAGGGAGAGGGATGAGCATATGGAAGAGAAACTCCACAAACTGAAGTCGCTCTTGGCTCGAGTCCATGATCTCGAAACGGCTGCGGGGCTTTTGAGCTGGGATCAAGAGACGTACATGCCGGCAGGTGGGGCAGAAGCCCGAGCCGAACAGGTCGCAACACTAGGAAGACTCGCCCACGAGTTTTTCACTTCCGAGGAGATCGGCAATCTATTGGTATCCCTGGAGCCCTACGCTCGCAAGCTGGAGTATGACTCAAACGATGCCAGCCTCGTTCGCGTGACCCGACGCGACTACGATAGAGCTATAAAACTCCCGAGCGAGTTGGTGGCCGAGATCGCTCGGACAGGTGCGCTTGCCAGACAAGTGTGGAAAGAAGCAAAAGAGACATCCAATTTCTCTATATTCCGCCCATATCTAGAGAAGATCGTCGAACTCTGTGTCCAGAAGGCCCAGGCTCTGGGTTACGAAGACCGCATCTACGACGCATTGCTTGATGAGTATGAGCCGGGTATGAAGGCATCTCGCATTGAAAAGATCTTTGCCGATTTGAAAACCGAGCTTGTCTCCATTGTGGGTGCTATCTCCGTATGTGAAAAACCTGACGACTCGTTCTTTCACAAAGAGTATGGTGAGCGTGCCCAATGGGACTTCGGCATTGAGGTCATCAAAGACTTCGGCTTTGACTTAAACCATGGTAGGCAAGATGTATCTGCGCATCCGTTCACAACAGCGTTCTCGATCAAGGACGTGCGACTAACCACTCGCATTCAGAAAGACTATTTGCCTTCGGGTCTCTTCAGCACGCTACACGAGTGCGGTCACGGGCTCTATCAACAGGGGTTCGATCTCTCGCTGGAGCGGACACCTCTGGCCGGAGGGGCATCCCTTGGCGTGCATGAATCCCAATCGCGTCTATGGGAGAACCTCATAGGACGTAGCCGCCTCTTCTGGAATCACTATTACCCGCGTCTGAAAGAGATCTTCCCGACTCAACTCAAGGGGGTGAGCTTGGAGCAGTTCTATCAAGCCATCAATCGCGTAGAGCCATCGCTCATCCGTGTTGAGGCGGACGAAGCGACGTATAACCTTCACATCATGCTTCGCTTCGAGCTGGAGAACGCTCTACTCGAAGGGCGAGTCAAAGTGAAAGACCTTCCGAAGGTCTGGAACGCGAAGATGGAAGAGTACCTCCATGTCGTGCCGCCAAACGACGGTCAAGGCGTCCTACAAGACATCCACTGGTCTCAGGCCTATATGGGCTACTTCCCCACCTACTCGCTGGGGAACCTGATGTCGGCGCAGCTCTTTCAGTGTGCGACCCAAGAAATCCCTTCTCTGCCTCAACAGATCGGATCCGGGCAGTTCCGGGATCTCTTGGACTGGCTGCAGAAGAACGTACATCGCCATGGTCGCAAGCTCACGATGGCCGAATTGCTGCAGCGCATCACCGGGAAGCCGCTCGAAGCTCAGAGTTACCTCGCTTATATACGCGAAAAATACTCCGATATCTACGGTGACCTAAGCTAAAGATTGGGTTTATCCTCTGCCGATCTTTCGGGTGAGGCGACTGCGGTGGCGGCGCTTGGCTGCCAGCTTTCTCTTTCTCTTTCGCATCCATTTCGGCATATTCTGTCGCTTCAATTTGGACATGTCCATCCCTCCTTCATCATTATAGAGAACGTACATGGCGGTGGGCAACCCCAACAACAAGCGAACGAGCGATGCAGAACCGTAATGAACGGCAAAATCTGCTCATGCATCCGTTTGACAATATCTAGAGCAGTTGGTAGTCTGTACGTGCTTCTATCCAAGTTTCGAATCGCTTTGCGAAAGGGAGAATAGTGAGGAAACAGGTCTTTAAGATTGCCAAGGAGTTTGGCGTCTCCAGCAAACAGCTGATTGCGGATCTCAAGGGACTAGGGATTGAGAAATCAAGCAATTTCAGTGCTCTAGAAGATGAAGAGTATGAAAAGGTTCGGTCATTCTATGAAAAGGGCAAGGCAACTGTGTCTCGGGCCAAGGGCGCGCCAGCCAAGAAAGCCGTCGGGGTAATTGAAGCAAAGCCCACTGGTTCCGAACGGCCATCGAAACGCCAACATGCGGCACCCGTTGCTGTCGAAGAGGTCGCGGAGCCTACGGAGCCTGAGACGAGACTCGAAGAAAAGGTAGAAGAAATCCCGCCTCCACCAAAGCCAGTCAAAGTCAAGCCCACGGGGCAACCTCGACCGCCAGTTGTGACTGTATTGGGCCATGTCGATCACGGGAAAACATCGCTTCTCGATAAGATTCGAAAGACGCACGTTGCGGAGGGGGAAGCAGGCGGAATCACTCAGTCCATTGGTGCCTACCAAGTCGAATATAAAAGCCAGAAGATCACCTTCATCGACACGCCGGGCCATCGAGCCTTCGCTGGAATGAGAGCCAGGGGCGCTCAAGTGACAGATATCGCGATTCTCGTCGTTGCCGCCGACGATGGCATCATGGAGCAGACGCGCGAGGCCCTCGCTCATATCCGCCAGGCCCAAGTCCCTATCATCGTTGCCATCAACAAGATCGACAAGCCCGGCATAGATCTCAATCGCGTCAAGAAACAATTGCACGATGAGGGCCTCACTTCCGAAGACTGGGGAGGAAACACGATCACGATTGCTGTCTCTGCCGTCACCGCTCAGGGGATAGATGAGCTTTTGGAGATGATCCTCTTGGTGGCGGAGCTTGAAGAACTGCGCGCCGACCCCCAGCGACCCGCTCAGGGTACGATCATTGAAGGCCACGTGGATCCCGCGCGCGGCCCGGTGGCCGCGGTGATCATCAAGGACGGGACTCTACGAGAGCGTGACTTCATCATCGCCGGTACAGCGTCGGGTCGCGTCCGTGCCCTGCTCGATGATCGAGGGGCGAGGATTACAGCGGCACCTCCGGGTTCGCCTGTGCAAATCTTAGGTCTCTCTGAGGTGCCTCCCGTGGGAATTCCACTTGAGGTCGTCGAAAACCCTGCTTACGCGCGGCAACAGGTGGAGGCGCGCAAGCAAGAGGAGCGTTTGGCGCGTCTGCAACGCTCGCATCGAACCTGGGAGGATGTTCTCGCCCGAACCGTTGCACAGCAAGGACTACTCAAGCTTGTCCTCAAGGCGGATACCATCGGCTCACTGGAGGCTCTCATGAGCGAACTCCAAGGGATGGAAGTCGAAGGGGCAAAGCTAGAGCTCATATACACGGGTGTAGGCCATATCAACGAAAGCGATGTGCTCTTGGCTGCTTCTTCAGAAGGCGAGATTGGGGTGCTTGGTTTCCGCGTCGACCTGGACCCAAAAGCCAAGGAACTCGCAGATCAAGAGCAGATCACCGTGCGTGTGTACGGGATCATCTACCAACTCACAGACGATGTTCGCAAGGCCCTCAAGGGTCTGATTGAACCTGAATATGAAGAAGTCAAACTCGGCGAGATCGAGGTGCGCAACGTCTTCAAGATTCCCAAGGTGGGCGTGATTGCTGGCTGCTACGTCCGAGAAGGCCAAGTCACGCGCAGCGCCCAGGTTCGGGTGATCCGGCAGAACGCCCTGATCTACCAAGGGAAGATCCAGAGCCTCAAGCGGTTCGATCAGGACGTGCGGGAGGTTACGAAGGACAAAGAGTGCGGCATTAAGATCGAGGGGTTCAGCGATGTGAAGGTCGGCGATAAGTTGGAGGCCTTTACCGTTCGCTTGCTGGAGCCCCTGTAGACTGTATTGTCTGATGCATGAGGATTTATGCGAGTTGCGACTGCGCGAATCACCCTCCGCTTACCGCAAACTTCATCCCTGAAAGACAAGCGTCGCATACTCAAGAGCCTGATCGCTCGAGTCAAGCACGAATTCAACGTATCTATCTCCGAGGTCGATGAACTAGATAATCGGCGTATGGCGGTGTTGGGCGTGGCATTCGTTTCGAACGATGGTCAGCTCAACCAACGAGTGATTCATCGACTTGTCGCGCTCATCGGGCATGACCCAGAAATCCTCGTCGAGGACAGTCAGAGCGAGGTCTTCTAGCCATGGGTAGGAAGTGGATAGCGAGAGTCCGAGAGGAGATCAAGCGGCGCCTGAGCGAGATTCTCGAGTTCGGCACGCGTGATCCCCGGCTGGAGTTGGTCACCGTGATGGATGTTCGCATCTCGAGCGATCTAAACTATGCGACGATCTATGTGAGTGTCACAGGGCGAGAAGCCTCAGAAGAAGAGGCGATTAAGGTCTTGAACGAGCATCGAGGGTTCTTCCGCTCGGAACTGGCCAAGCGGCTTACGTTGCGCCATACGCCGGAACTCAGGTTTGAGCTGGACCTAGTTGAGAAGCGTGCGAGGCGGATCGAAGAGGTGCTAAGGGAAGAGGGGAGCCGCAACCTCTAACTCTTCGCTTGACACTCGACAATTGCATAGTGGTCATCCAACCAGCGCCCGATGACATTCTCCCGCGCCTGGTGATGGGCGTAGTGCATGTGCAAGCATTTTACAGTATCCCAATCTCGCACCCCCCCAATACCCCGCTCCATAAAGACAAGGCGAAGCCCCTTAGCTTCCACCCAGCGTCGATCGTCCTCAGAGAGCTCTGCCCAGCGCTCTGTAATGTATGTTCGATGATCTTTGTGATAGCGTGCTCGGAATGATACATCGACTTGAACCAAACGCTCGACGATTTCGATCACGCCTTGATACTCCAGCCGTGAGATCTGCTGGATGAGGCTGGGGCAGGTAAGCCAAAAGAGCGTCGGGAAGGGTTTTTCGCCGATCAGAGGGTAGACGCGAATGACTTGAGGATGACCTAGAGGGCAATATCTCTCAATGGCGCGCACCTCCCGCGGGAGGCGTCCCAGTTGCTCTGCCAGGATCTTCATTTCGTATTCGCTCACCATGGCTTGAGTGAGAATAGGCCACAACTTCCTGCATTGCAACTGAAGGGCTGACTCAAGCGAAGCAGTCTCCTGAAGGATGAGGCGTGAGAAGTGTCAGAATTTCTCCAACCTCCCTTAGAATGAGCATGTTGGGGTGACAGATCAATAACCCCTAGGGAAGCTAAGACTCTTCTCTGCCTCCAGAAGAGTACCTTATGCTAGGGGGTGGACGCGGATCGAATCCGCAGACCAAGCGTACTGCCCTCCACCATATCCTCGGCGGCCCTCCCCCCAGGGCCGCCATTTTCATTGTACGATGCGAATCTGCCAGGGCCCGCGGACCACGATCTCGGGGCCGTTGTACTCCTCAAGTTCCCCGGTCACTTCGATCATCTGCCCCTCAAGTCCAAGGAGGTCAATCCCACTTCCCGTGAATCGCTCGAGCGCACAACCGGGAATGAATGCTGTGAAATCTGTCTTATAGTCTTCCCCTGCGTTGAGATAGACATGCCCCACGGACGCTGTTGGTTGGGGCTTGTTCGTAACCCGAAAGCGAATGGTTACCGTCTTGCCTTCGTACCGCGGGAAATCTGATTGGAGGTCTTCGGGTGTCAATTCTGGGAATTCGTCAGGGATCCGTGCTCGATAGCTGTTCGAATAGTCAGTCCATTGATTGCCCGAATGACTTCGGACCCGATAGGAATACTCTCGACCCAGACTGACCTCTTCATCAACGAAGTACCAAGCCCAGCCAGGGGTTTTATAGGTCTGTTCGCATACTTGGCCTTTCGGGTCGCTCGTGCGGCAGATTTCATACTGATCGATTGCCCCCAAGGCATGAGGACGCCACTCGATCAGAGCCGCACCCCGCGCCACATCGAAGTGG
>MFGX01000051.1:31294-34262 GCA_001778455.1 Candidatus Fraserbacteria bacterium RBG_16_55_9
CTGGGCGGCTGGCTGGTGTCCGATTCGTAAGCCCGCGCATCCATCATGAACTGCTCGAAGTTGGCTCTATATTGCTGCGCGATCTTCTCGTCATGAATCACGAGAATGTTCTCGTCGTTGCTGTCCATGCCGCTTCCGGACCAATTGGCGGAGCCTGTGATCACAAGGCGATCATCGATGACCGCGTATTTGTGATGCAGAAGTCCTGGGTTGGCTTCCAAGAGACCTATGCCCGCTCTCTGGAATTCATCAGCTTTCGAGAATTGACAGTCTGCCGGACTGAGGTAATCCCACAGGGCCTCGATGCGCACCCCCCTGCGACGGGCGGAGATCAGCTCTTCAAACAGAGTGGAATCCGTGAAAGCGTAGACGGCTAGTTTTATAGAATCCTGTGCGCTGCGGATCAGCTCAAGTAGACGTTGTCTCGACTTGTCGCTCGGGGAGAAATACACTTCCACACGAGCCCCTTCGACTGTAAATCGCTCGTCGTTCGCATCTCGTTTGGATGAACCGAAGTGATGGCCGGAGTACATCTCTTCGAACTCAGCTTCATAGGCTCGCGCTATAGCTTGGCTCTGGATTACAAGTGCATTGTTCGCATCGAAGTAGAATCCCGATTCTGTCCAGTTGGTGGAACCTGTCCAGACGGTGTGCTGATCGACGACCAGGAATTTGTGGTGCATCAGGCGCTGGTTCTGGTCGAGTGCACGCTGGACACAACTAGGGAGATCATCAGGGAGAGACTCTGTTGCTTCCAGAACCATGCGAATCTTCACTCCCCGGGTGCAAGCGCGACGGAGAGCTGTAAGCACATCAGTGGCTGTCAGATGGTAGATGGCAATGCTGAGAGACGAGTGAGCGGAGTCAAGTAACTCAATGAGAGCTTGGTCGAGTCCGTTGGATTGAGCGGGCAGATCGTTCATTTCTGGAAGTCCAGCGAGGGGATCGTTGAAGTAGACGACCAGGCCCTCAGGCAGTGAGTCAGAAGACTGGCGCGACGCTGTCGACCCACAACCGGTTAGGAATAGCCCTATTGCCAAAAACAGGATAGCAAGTGTTTGCATCGTTGTTGTATTATAGCACAGTTTCCTATCTCGTAGTCAAGAGCAGGTTTGAATCGCTCCAGACCCAACACTATACTCAAGTCATGAAAGGGGCATTCGATGAGCATCCTGATTGATGAATCCACACAAGTACTCGTGCAGGGGATCACGGGGAAAGAAGGGTCATTTCATACGCAGCGCATGATCGAATACGGTACGCGAGTTGTCGCGGGCGTCACACCCGGCAAGGGAGGCAACTCGCTGGATGGTGTCCCCATCTACAACACAGTAATGGAAGCCGTAAATAGGCACAGGATTGACGCCGCGGTCGTCTTCGTCCCAGCCCGCTATGCCACCGACGCGATCTCAGAAGAAGTGGATGCGAAGATCCCGCTTATCGTGTGCATTACAGAGGGCATTCCGTTGCATCAGATGCTGAGGACGTATGAGATCGTGCGAAGTCATGGTGCGAAATTGATTGGCCCGAACTGTCCGGGTCTCCTCTCGGCAGGGAAATCCAAGATTGGCATCATACCAGGCCAGATTTTTAAGAGCGGGCCCGTGGGTGTGGTCTCGCGAAGCGGCACTCTGACCTATGAGATTGTGGATCAGTTGACGAAAGCAGGGATCGGGCAGACGACGGCGGTGGGCATCGGTGGCGATCCTGTCATCGGCAGTTCCTTCATTGACATCCTGGAACTCTTCGAGCGGGACCCGGAGACACAACTTGTCGTGATGGTGGGTGAAATCGGTGGCAGCGATGAGGAACAAGCGGCGGAGTTCATCTCGCGTAAGTTGACGAAACCCGTGATCTCATATATTGCCGGGTTTTCTGCTCCTCCCGGCAAGCGGATGGGACATGCTGGCGCGATCATTACGGGTTCCTCAGGAACGGCGGAAGCCAAAGCGAAGGCACTCGAAGCCAAAGGGATTCCCGTGGCCCGTACTCCGCGCCAGATTGTGGAACTGGTAAAACAGAAGCTTCGTAAGGCATAGAACATGGGCTTTACGTGTGGACTGGTGGGGTTTCCCAACGCTGGCAAGTCGACGTTGTTTAACGCACTCACGGCTGCGGGAGCTAAAGTCGCCAGCTTCCCGTTTAGCACCATTGAGCCCCAAGTAGGCATCGTACCTGTGCCGGATGAGCACCTGGACCGCCTGTCAAGGCTCTTTCCTGAGAAACGCAAAGTACCCACAACGCTTGAATTCATTGATATAGCAGGTCTGGTCAAGGGGGCGCATCAGGGTGAAGGGTTGGGCAATCAGTTTCTTGCCGAGATTCGCAACGTCGATGCGATCGTGCAGATTGTGCGCTGTTTTGAGGACCCCAACGTCATCCACCCGGAAGGCACTCTCGATCCTCGGCGTGATATCGAGCTTGTGGAGACAGAACTCTTGTTAAAAGACCTGGAGGCACTGGAGAAGAAGTTAAAAAGCCTGGAGTCACAAGCGCGCGTGGGCGACAAGGCGGCGCGGGCAGAGATCCCATTCTATGAAAAACTGATCGATGCCGTAGGCCGTGGTCAATCGCTTCGCCAGCTGGATCTACATGCAGACGAGAAGGTCAAGCTGAGGGAGATTAGCCCTCTTACGCTCAAGCCGATGCTCTACATTGCCAACGTTGGGAATAGCGAAGGAGCAAAGTTTTTTGATGTGGCCAGACAAGTCGCTACGGAACGAAGTGGAATTGCGCTGGCCATCTCCGGAAAGCTGGAGATGGAAGTGAATGAGATCACGGAGGTCGCCGAGGAGCGAGAGACGTATCTCAAGGAATGGGGCATCGAAGAATCGGGGCTGAAAAAGCTCGTCCGTGCGGGTTATCTGCTTTTGCACCTCGTAACGTTCTACACGGTTGACGGGCCGGAGGTGCGCGCATGGACTGTGCCGCAAGGCACGGGAGCACGCCAAGCGGCAGGGAAGATCCA
>MFGX01000051.1:34277-35214 GCA_001778455.1 Candidatus Fraserbacteria bacterium RBG_16_55_9
GCATTTCATCCATGCTGACGTGGTCCGCGTGGACGATCTACTGGAGCTTGGATCGCTGGCAAAGTTGCGGGAACTGGGGAAGTTTCATCGGCAAGGCGACAAATATACCGTGCAGGACGGTGACGTGATTCACTTCGTCATTGCGGGATAATCCGCCATGCCAGCTCCGATCATTCAACTCAATGTAGAGTGCGGCCTCTCTCCAGCAGAGTCGAGCAAGATTCGAGACATTGTGCGCGATGGCAAGATTCTCATCTTCCCTACAGACACAATCTATGGCTTGGGTTGCGATGCCTTTCATGAAAGCGCTATCCGACGAATCCATGAGATCAAAGGGCGTGCGCCCGCACATCCCTTCTCTGTGCATGTAGCGAGCATCTCTGAACTAGAGAAGTATGTGGCTCCTCTCTCCAAGCGGGAGAGGATTCTGATGGAGAGACTTCTCCCAGGACCATACACGGTGGTGCTGAAAGCTTCCGCAATAGCACCACCCGCGTGTGTAAGTAGCGAGGGAAAGATCGGCTTGCGCGTGCCCAACAGCCGTTCGTTTCAACTCGTGTACGAGGCGTCTGGCCGCCCAGTCGTAGGCACAAGCGTCAATCGCACTGGTCAACCTCCACTAGCTCAAGTCGAGGAGATCATCAGAGAATTCTCTGAGCACGTGCATCTTATCATCGCGACGGTCGAGCCGATGACCCAGAAGAGTTCGAGTGTGATCGATATCACCTTCGATCCCCCCAGAGTGCTGCGCGGACGAATGCCCGAAGGCTTACCATGAAGAAGCTACCTGTAAATCGGACTTCCCCTGACGTTGGCTGCCCTAGCGGCAGGCATTCTCTAGTTGATCCTGCGGCTTTGAGAAAACTAAGGGCGAAGCGGGCGAGCAGAGAAAGATTCAGATCGATTTGGGATAGTGCGAGTAGCGGGCTTCGATCTC
>MFGX01000051.1:35321-40428 GCA_001778455.1 Candidatus Fraserbacteria bacterium RBG_16_55_9
CTCGATGTGAGCGGCAAGGGGTTCTTTCGTGACGATATCGACGGAGTCGAGAGGCCGACTGAGCGTGGAGAGCGGTTTCATGGCCACTCGGATGAGTATGAGTGTGCCCGTGCTCATGCCCCCCTCGATGCCTCCGGCACCGGACGTCTTGCGATAGAAGCCGCGTTCCAGTTCGTAGTAGATGGGATCGTGCGCCTCGGAGCCCCAGATGGAAGCAACCTCGAATCCGAGCCCGACGCCTACGGCTTTGATGGCTTGAATGCTCATCAAAGCTTGCGCAATTCGCCCATCGAGTTTGCGGTCCCAATGGACGTGGCTGCCGAGCCCAGGGGGTACTCCTCGGGCGATCACTGCAAAGGCCCCGCCGACAGTATTCTTGTCGTGCATCGCCTGTTGGATGCGGGCGATCATCTCCTTCTCTGCCTTGGAGTCGAGGCAACGCACGGGAGAGGAATCCGCTTTTTCGTTCAGTTCGTTCAGCTGCTTATACGCGAGATGATCGACGCAGCTCTTCGCGTCGTGAATCTGGGTGACATGGCTCGCAATGGTGATATGGAAGTGTTCAAGCAGTTGGCGTGCCAATGCTCCGACAGCTACGCGCATAGCCGTCTCGCGGGCGCTGGCGCGCTCGAGCACGTTTCGAATATCACGCTGTTGGTATTTGATCGCTCCCGCGAGATCTGCATGGCCAGGCCGTGGCACCGTCACAGGCTTATAGTCAAGTGGCTCCTGCCAAGGGTCCATCTTCGCTTTCCAGTTCTCCCAATCGCGGTTCCAGATGACGAGGGCAATCGGGCTACCCAGGGTCTTGCCAAAGCGAATGCCCGAGAGGATTTCCGCTTGGTCTTTTTCGATGAGCATGCGGCCGCCGCGACCGTAGCCTTGTTGTCGACGCTGAAGTTGTTTGTTGATGTCATCCAAGTTGATGGAAAGGCCTGCGGGCAATCCTTCGAGAATACCCACAAGCGCTCGCCCGTGAGATTCTCCGGCTGTCAGATATCTCAATCGGCGCATCATGGTCTTTCACTATGGAGGAGAAGAGCCGGGGCTGTCAACCCTTCTGGTTGATGAGCTTCACTGTTCGAGATGAGGGGCGACAAAGTAGCGACGGCGGAAGGCTAAGGCCACATGTACGAGTCCAAGCATCACCGGCACCTCGACCAGCGGACCGATCACCGTGGCAAAAGCAGCTTCAGAGTTGATGCCAAAGACGGCGATGGCTACGGCAATGGCCAGCTCGAAGTCGTTACTGGCAGCAGTCAGCGCTACGGTCGAGGCTCCAGGATAAGCGCTCCCCAGCAGTCTGGCGGTAAAGAAGGTGATGAGAAACATCAGCAGCAGCGCTGCTAGAAGAAACATGACCACGGGGCCGATCACCTAGTTCTGGAATAAGGAGAGCGCGAGAAGTCGTCTGTGCTTGAGCGCCACGCCGAACCCCATCGCTAGAAAGATCCAGACCGTGAGGTAATGGTCAAGCAGCCGCAACTTACTATGGTTCAGTTTCGGTAGCATGCCGCAAGCTCTGCCTTATCCTTGCTCAGAACTTCCTGCAACCGCCTTGCGTCCACTGCCGCTTGCTCATCGCTCGCGAGGGATCGCTGAACCCAACGGATGACCTCTTGCACCACTGGCGGTGCAGCAGGACCGGCTAGTCGGTAGAAGCGCCAGCGCCCTCAGACGACTTTCATCCGATAGGGCTTTCGCAATTTTAAGAATCGGGTGCATAGCTCTCTTCTATACTTCGCCAACTGACTAAGTATAGCCATCTCGAATATCTTTGTCAATGCTTTGACCCTGATGAACGTGCAGTCCTAACCGTGCGTAATGCGTAAAGAGAAGGGCGACAGAGGCTCATCTCAGTTTTCGAGTGAGGCGACTCTGTCACCCTCAGTGTCCGTCTGGGCGGTTTACGATGGAGTCGGTCATGGCGAAACTCGGATGTCCATTCCCTCCTCCACTTGGATCTTGATCCATGCAAGCCCATTCCGCTGATCGTATGTCACCCCAAGCACCATCCCAGCGTAGGGCGCACGGAGATAGAGCCTCTGCGCGGCGTCCGTGAGAGCTGCCAAGCGCTCTTCATACTGGCGCTCGCCGAAGAGGAGAGCGTTCAACTTGCCTGTGAACGATACGCGCTCGAGTTGTAGATCGTTGATCTGCTTCTGGATCTCTGCGAGAGATGCCGGGTCCTTTACGCATAGCGGCTCGTCCTCAGCCAGGAGCTGGTAGGACTGGACCAGAGGCTCGCCTGCGCACGAGAGTTCCTTGGTGATCAACTGTGTGTTGGGAATGGCTTGCTGACCACTGTCTCTCCACTGCCAATCGATGCGACCCGCATCCACACGCTGAGTAACGGGGCGACCCAATTGGCGCACGATCCAGTACGCCTCACGAACCTCGTGCATCGGAGTGGCCCCGCAGAGTTCCATCTTAAGAGCAGCCGCAGTCAATAGAGTCCGGGCGAAATAGCGTACCTGCAACATCCCGTCCTCCGGGTCAAAGTCCATCTCCTCGATGGCAGGAGTGAAGCGCAGCTGCGAGGGATCTACAGCAGGGGCAACGCGCACCTTGAGCGCGCTCACCCGCGCCCGATCCTGTTCGTTCAACGTGAACTGGAAGATCTTGCTGGGTTGAGCGCAAGCTGTATTCACCGCATCCTCACTGCCACCCACACGTGTGGGGAAGTTGGCCGTTTGCGACGCTCCCAAGATCAAGAGCGCTCCTAGAGGCACCGCTATGGCTATGAGCTTCAATCGTCCAAGCCGAGTCATCATGTTGTGTCACCCCTTTCGATCTGTTAGTCAAGTACATCTACTCTCCGGGGGGTGCGGAGTTTCATTTCACTTCATGAAGTGTGTGCCTTTTGTGCTCCCTTGCGGAGTTGCTATAATGGCGCGTCATGCACATTGAGGGGGTAACTCTCGCGGCGGTGATTCGAGAGCTCAAGACGAAAATCCAGGGCAGCTTCATACAGCAGATCTATCAGCCGCTTGGCGATCTTCTCCTCTTGCAGCTCTACTCAAGAGAGAAGTGCTCTTTGCTCATCTCTGCTTCGAACGATTCGCGCATCCATCTCACCCAGCAGAAGTACGAGAATCCTTCCGTGCCTTCGGCGTTCTGCATGTTGCTTCGCA
Organism: Candidatus Fraserbacteria bacterium RBG_16_55_9; assembly: GCA_001778455.1. GTDB lineage: Bacteria > Bipolaricaulota > Bipolaricaulia > RBG-16-55-9 > RBG-16-55-9 > RBG-16-55-9. The sequence goes on from MFGX01000051.1 coordinate 38,456, forward strand.
AACATCTTAAGGGAGCGGTGATCGAGGAAATTCACCAACCCAACTTAGAGCGCATTGTGGATCTGGACGTGATCTGTCACGAGGCCGAATATGTGTTTCGCGCAGAATTGATGGGCCGCCATAGCAACGTAGTCCTCTTGAAAGAGGGAGAAGTTCTGGGTGCGCTCCGGCCTATGGCTGGCCAGCGAAACCTCCTGCCCCATACCCCCTATGAGCCGCCGCTCTCTCAGGACAAACTGAACCCGCAAGCAGCCCAGAGCGACCAACTGATGCAAGCTTTGAGAGCTGTTCCTGAAGAGACGGTGAAAAAGGCACTGCTTCGAGTGGTCGAAGGGATTGGCCCCCGCACCGCAAGCGAACTCATCTTTCGATCTGAGCTTAAGCCGGGACAGCCCGTTTCTTCGTTGAGCTCAGGAGAGTGGACCGTTCTCTTAGAAGCAGTCGTTCAACTTGTCGCGCAGGTCACGCAAGGCAGATTGGAGCCCTGCGTGTATCTTGAAGACGGGGAACCGGTAGATTGCATGCCAGTTCAATTCAAGAGCTATTCGCACCTCGAATCCCAGAGATATGAAAGCATGTCCGAGGCGTTGGACGCGTGCCATCGCGAGCGCCATCAAGAGCCATTTGAGCGGCACGCTCGCAGGCTTGTGAGCCGACTTAAGCAACGAGTCGATAAGCTTGAGAGGGCACTTATGCAGGTGAAGCAAGATGCCGCCCGTGCTGCACGCTTCGAAGAATACAAAGAGCGTGGGGATCTCTTGATGGCCAATCTCTCAGAGATCAAGAAAGGCCAACGCCAAATCGAAGTGGAAGATTTCTCAGGAGGTGGAAAGCGTCTTCTCCCTCTTGATCCAATGCTCGATCCCGTAGAGAATGCTCAGCGCTGTTACGAACGCTATAAGAAGCTCAAGAGAGGGCTTGAAAAACTCACGGAGCGCCAGCAAGAACTAGAAATGGAACTTAGCTATCTTAAGAATCTTGAAGTGAACCTGGAGCAAGCGGAGACTCTCGAAGACCTGAGGGAGCTTGAGGGTGAGTTAGAGCTTGAGGGCTCTTTCACGTCCAAGAACAAGCCGCAGGCGACATCTTCAGGGCCTCGCCGTATTACCGCAGACGGCTTCTCGATTCTGGTGGGGCGCAATGGGCGCCAGAACGATGCGCTCATTCGACAGGCCCAGCGGGAGGATTACTGGCTCCATGCCAAGGATCGCCCGGGAGCCCATGTGATCGTCACGAGCGATCAGCGGGGTCAAGACCCACCGGAGCGCGTGTTGTTGCGTGCAGCTCAGCTGGCGGCGTATTATTCCCGAGGACGCGGCTCTACAAGCGTGCCCGTCATGTACACTCGGGTGAAGTATCTTAGAAAACCCAAGGGGGCAAGACCCGGTCTGGTCCTTGTCACGCGCGAAGAAGGGACACTTATGGTCTCCCCGAAGGAGGGGGAATGAACCGGCTGCGCTCTTTTTTCGGCCTGGCTAGCGCGACTCAATACCTCGTTTTGGCTACCATCATCGTATATGCGATGCAGGTCGTGCAGCAGCCCAAGGGAGGCACAGGGTTCTTCGATCTCTTCGATATTTCAAGAATTACCCAGTTTGAATGGACATTCGGGTTGATCACGCCCCCGCATACCCCCGAAATCTTCTGGCAACTGGTCTCGTATATGTTCTTGCACGGAGGTCTCTGGCACATCTTCTTTAATATGTACGCTCTCTGGATCTTCGGCCATGCTCTGGAGATGGTCTGGGGGATGAGGCGCTTTTTCACGTACTACTCCGTCACAGGCATAGGGGCCGGACTGACTGTTGTGGCGATCTCGCTCCTGCAAGGCCAGCCGGGATTAAGCATTACCATCGGGGCTTCGGGGGCGATCTACGGGCTGCTTCTGGCCTATGGGATGCTCTTCCCTAACCAGCCCTTGTATTTTTTCTTCATTCCAGTACCCATCCCCGCGAAGTACGCGGTGCTCCTCC
>MFGX01000052.1:0-5075 GCA_001778455.1 Candidatus Fraserbacteria bacterium RBG_16_55_9
TAGGCTTGTCTTCATCGCATCAACCTCCGATTCCCGACCATCGTGTCTAGCCGTCAGATCCCCAGAAGTAGAATGGTTCCGCCGACAAGAGCGATCAACAGACCAGAGGATAGCTCCCCATACTTCTCGAAGAAGTCGAGTCTAAAGTGTCGCAGGCTCTTAAGCGAGAGCCAGACGATGCCTAGCATGGATACGACGGTAACTAAGACCCAAGCTCCTACGGCCGCTAATGATGAGAAGACGCCCAGCATGCTGGCCGCGAAAAAAATGGGGAGCGCTTCGGCACAGGGGCGACTGCCCAAGATCGCGCCTAAGGCGAAATCAGATCTCTCTAAAGCATGAGGATGCTCTTCGTGCAAATGGTCATGATGATGTCTGCCGCGCTGAAACGTCCTCCATCCACGCCAGGCGAAATAGAGACCGAAACTGATAAGCAGCACACCACCGACTAGCTCTGCCCAAGCGCTGTATCGCTTGGAGAGTTCGCTGCCCACCACAGCCGCAAGGATGCCCAACAGCGTGGTAGCTGACAGGTGCACGATAGCACCAAATCCCGTGACCCGCAGAGACTTGTTCATGGGCCAACGCTTGGCTTGGGCCATCAGTACATACGGCATCCAGTGATCGGGGATGAGTGTATGAGTGATCGCAGCCGTCGCGGCCGCTCCGGTCAGCACCACCGTTTCCCACATTTAGGAAATCCCCTTTGCTTGACTGGATACTCGTGCCAAGCGCATCGCATTGGCAGTCACCGCCAACGAGGCTCCCATATCGCCCACCAGCACGGCCAGCACTAAGGTGACGTAGCCGGGGAAGACCCCCACGCCCAGGGTGAACTTGGTCAAGATCGAAGCCCAAATGTTCTGCTGGATGATCCGGCGCGCCTTGCGGCTGAGTGCAATTAAAGAGGGCAGCTTGCTCAGATCGTCGGACAGGAGAGCCACATCGGCTGTCTCCAGCGCAGCATCTGTGCCAATGGCCCCCATTGCAATGCCCACTGTGGCGGTCGCCAGAGCGGGGGCGTCATTCACACCATCGCCCACCATAGCCACCTTCCCGTGCTGCTTCACAAGTTTCTGGATCTCAGTCACCTTGCCGTCCGGCAAGACTTCGGCATGATAGTGAGAAATGCCTAGCTGCTGTGCGACGGCTTGAGCTGTACCCTCGTTGTCCCCCGTGATCATCACGACTTCCAAGCCCAGGCGCTGAAGTTGGCTCACGGCCTGCTTGGCTTCGGGGCGGATCTCATCGGCCACTGCAATGAGCCCCATAAGTCGATGCGGGGTGCCCACCAGTACCACCGTCTTGGCTTGCCGCTCTAGCTCAATGAACTGGGCGGGAAGCTCTGCTTGGCTTTGCGGCAAAATCTCCGGCTTGCCCACTAGATAGATCTGTCCATCTATCTGCGCTCGAATGCCTTTGCCTGTTAGCGACTCGAATCTCGTCGCTAACAGGCAAAGGCATTCGAGCGAGCGCCCTTGAGCATCGAGCTCGTATCGGCGCAAAACGGCTTGGGCGATCGGATGCTGGCTCTTGCTCTCTAAGGCTGCGGCCACGCGCAAGATTTCATCTTCAGAGTAGCCTGCAAGAGGAACCACGTCCGTGACTTCGAGTTGGCCGGTCGTGAGCGTGCCGGTCTTGTCAAAGGCAAGCGCTCGGATCTGTCCCAACTCTTCGAGATAGACGCCGCCCTTGATCAGCACTCCATTTCTGGCCGCATTCGTGATGGCCGAGACGACCGAGACCGGCGTTGAGATCAAGAGCGCACAAGGGCAGGAGATCACTAACAATGACAGGGAGCGCAAGACCCAATCCGCAAAGGACGCATTGAACAATAGGGGCGGGACGGTCGCTACCCCTATGGCTACTGCCACTACGCTGGGAGTGTAGTATTTCGCGAAGTGATCCACGAAACGCTCTGAAGGAGCCTTCTGCGCTTCCGCTTCTTCGACCAAGTGAATAATTCGGGCAAGCGTTGTGTCCTTGGCGCGTTTTTCGACTTTAATTTCTAGATAGCCCTCTTGATTGATGGTGCCTGCAAACACGGAATCGCCTGGCTTCTTCTCGATAGGAACGGACTCTCCGGTAACCGGTGCCTGATTTACAGATGAACTGCCGGAGACGACGACCCCATCGAGCGCCATGCGCTCCCCCGGCTTGAGCATGGTGATCTCGCCGATCTCGATTTGTTCCACAGGCAGCATTAGCTCGCGCCCATCTCGCCTGACGCGGGCTTCACTGGGGGCCAGCTTCATCAACTCGCGAAGCGAATTCCGGGCACGGTCTACAGAATACTCTTCGAGCAGTTCCGCCAGAGAGAAGAGAAAGGCTAAGCTGGCGGCTTCCACGTATTCGCCAATCGCGATCGCTCCCACGACGGCGATGCTCATGAGGAAATTGATGCCAAGGGAGAAGGCGCGAATGGCTGCGAGCCCCTTACGGGCGAAGTGATAGGCTCCCAACAATACGGAAGCAAGATAGAAGAGAGTGGATGTCGAAATAGAGCGCCCGAGAATGGTCCATAAGGGCACATCGAGTCGGATGAAAGAGAGTAGCAGCGCAAACGCCAAGAAGAGTCCCGCAATGCCGGTAAAGAGAACTTCCCGACGCTGCCAAACCGACGGTGCCCCTTCGTCTTGCTTGTGGGCCTGTCGCGCGGTGTATTCGACGCGCTCAATGTGCGCCAAGAGATCATCCTGGGAGAGTTTGTCCGCGTCGTAGCGCACGCGAATCTGGCCTGCGGCAAAATTCGCCTCGGCCGCGGCAACTCCATTCAGTCGGCGCACACCCTCTTCCAGTTCACCGGCACAACTTGCGCAGTGTAAGCCACCCACCTCCAGTTCTTCCGTCCGTTCGTTGGCCATGGGATTCACTCCTTATCTAAATTCCTGTACGTGCTCCAGGCCGTACCGGAACAGCTTATCGATGTGCTCATCGTCCAGGGAGTAGTAGGCCATGCGGCCCTCTCTGCGGTACTTGACGAGCTTGAGAGCCCGCAGCAATCGTAAGTGATGAGAGACTGCCGAGTCTTGCATCCCCAAGAGCAAGCTCAGGTCGCACACGCACAGCACAGCTTTGGAGAGCGCGAAGATGATCTTGACTCGCGTAGGGTCGCTCAAAATCTTGAATGTTTCGGCTAGATCCAGGGCAATGTCATCGGTGATCATCGCTTTCTGAGCGAACTTAACCTGCTTTTCGTTCACGTACTGGATGTCGCAGATGTCTCTTTGTGCAGCGGGCTTGGCTGTCGTCAGCTGAGTCATGACCACCACCTTCAAAAGATTGAACAACTATTGAATCATTGATTATTATGACTTGCCTCCAGCACTGTGTCAAGCAGTCATGCATCTTCAGCGCGTTACGTACGTTGTCACACTAAGGGGCGGTAGGCTGGCCGACGCTGTTGCGTTTGTTATCGCAATATCTGGTTCGCTTTCCCAGATCTTACCCTCGCGGCTGGTCAAAACAGATAATGCATCCGGAGACACGCTCACACCTGAGAAGACAAGATTCACAGCAACAGAGTAGGGGTTATTGTTGATTGTCATGATCGCGAGCTTGCCGTCCGGTCGCTCAAAGGCTGTTACGCGCACCCGTGGGTCACTCGTATCCACCTTTATGCGCACGGAGCCGGGGGGAACGTAACGAGCGTAGTGCCCCAGGAGGTAGCCGTACATCGAGATCTCATAACGGTAGAGTGTTCCGTCCGAGCGGAAGTAGACGTGTACCAACTCGTCGCGCACTCCAGGTCGATCGAGAAAGTACAGGTTCATGGCTTCAAAGGCAGATACATTCGTGATTGTCAGTTCATCATGGAGGTGATTGAGGCGTCCCCGGAGAAGCTCAAAGTCGCTGAAATGACGAGGTGTACAAAAACAAACTTCAGTCATCCACACCGGTAGGTCATATTGTTCTGCCAGAGCCCGTATGCGCTCTCGGACTTCCACAGCCGCATGGGGAGGATTTCCCTGAGCCGAAGTATTCAGCAGAGTGTCGGGATCGTCATATCCATCTGAATAGGCGTGATAGGCTAGCACGCCCACGTACTGCCGGGCTGAGGGATTGCCAAGCACGGCTTCCATATAGCGCAGGGCGTTTTCGGGGATCCACCCGTCGGAGACAATGATTTTGGTCGCAAGGCCCTCTTCGCGTAGGCGAGCACCGAGTCGCTTTACGATCGTCACCATATCAGAAATTTCGATCTTGAACCCCGGTGGACATAGGTCCGGCTCATTGTTGACAGCTAGATATGGCAGTTCCAGCTCCAGATCTCGGAAACGCAGTACTGCTGCGAGAAGCCATTCGACTTCTTCGTCGATCAGTCGGGGGTCTAGGGCGCAGGCGCTGCCGGGTTGGCGCAACCAGGCTTCTCGCTCTCCGCCGTCCATTGTGAATGTCGCCCACCAGGTCTGCAAACCGTAGGGTCGCGCTAGCGAAACGAAGTCCGTCCGCCAGTTGACCCAAGTCCAGTCGAACCCTACATTGTTGACCGTGAAGGGATCCTCGTTGTCATTTGCGGGCTCGAACCCGTTGAGGAACAACCTCGCGTGGGTGAGCCCAAGCTCTGTGTAGAGCAACCGGGCGATGGCCTGTCGATCCTCTAGAGAAGCCGTGACTTTCTCCGGTTGCGTGGGGTCGTGTGCCTTAAAAATTCCGTCCCACTCAAATGGTGTGAGCGATGCGCCAAATCCATCGATGGTCTGAAAGCGAATACTGCTGTCCACTTGAACGGACACGGTAGCTGGAGTGCTTTGCTGCGGATACATAGGAGTGAACAGCAACCCAACCAGCAATAGGCCAGCGAACACGGCACTGATGTGCTTGCGCATGGATACTGCATCCTCCTTGGTTTAGTGGGTTTACTTTCCCTTCACGCGTAATGACAGTCCCCGGCGCATGTTGGACCCGGACGCTCGCAGTGTCCGAAGACGCACGTTGAGAACAGCTTCCATACTAAGTCAGGCACCCCCCTTTTGACAGGCAGCCTCAGTTTCCTGAGCGTCTCGAACGAGAGCGGTCTGGAGTGGGCCACGTAGCCGCCTGTGAGAAAATCTGGAATTGACTTTCGTTGAGCC
>MFGX01000052.1:5124-6343 GCA_001778455.1 Candidatus Fraserbacteria bacterium RBG_16_55_9
CGGAGTGCCTTCTCTGCCAGATCAGCCATCGCAATCGTCTCATCCGCAATAGAATCAATGTTTTTCTTTGACATAATCCCCAAGAGCGAGCCTGCCGCTACGCCGTTGATCTGCGGGTCTAAGGGGCCAAGCACGCTGAAGTTCTCCAGCAAGATTTCATCAGCAGCGAGGGCAATTAGAGTACCTCCACTCATCGCGTAAAAGGGCACAATGGCTGTGACTCTAGCGGGGTGTTGCCTGAGTGCGGACCCGATCATCTCCGCAGCCAGTTGGAGTCCCCCAGGCGTGTGAATGATCATGTCTATCGGCTTCTTGTTTGGCGTCTGATGGATTTCCATCAGCACATGCTCCGTGTCTTCGATGGTGATGCTCTGCTCCTCTTCGAGCCAAGGCTCTTTGCGGTGGATGAGAGTAATGACCCGGCTGCCCCGCTCCTGCTCCAACTCACGGATGATCTGAGTACGCTCTGCCAAGACCTGTTGCTTCAGCGTTTCCTTATCTTGTTCTTGCTCTTTCATCATGATGACAGCCCTTTCTCATACTTCAACGTGGTGGCAATTGCAACTGCGAAGTGTGCTCATATCCGGCATAGCAGGGTGTACAATCGCTTCCGTCCGGCAGCGGCCCCTCGACCATCTCTTGCTTCTCGGGATCGAGATAGAGGTTATGACCTACACCTTCGTCTGTCTTGCGGCTTAACTCATCCGTGAGATTGACAACGCTCTTGTCGACCTGGAGACGTCCATCGGAAGTGAGCTCCATGTGATAGAAGGGCAGTGGTCGCGGAGCGGGACCACCCAATACGCGTCCGTCGCGGGCAAACCTACTGCCGTGACAGGGGCAGTACGCATGGACAGTCGGGTATTCGGGATTGGGCGGGCCAAAGGGTTTATAAGAACAGCCTAGATGAGTGCAGATGGCCGACACAGCCTGAAAGCCCTGCTGGCTGCGAAAGATATAGGCTTGCTTCGTTTCGAGGAGCTTCATATCGCCCACTTGGAAGTCTTCGGGACGGCCCACGGTGAAAGCACTCGATGGCTCATAGCTCATCTTGGGCAAGATGAAGGAAGCAATACTGGTGAAGACGCCTCCGAGTGTCAGGAAGAAGGAGCCAAGTCCGATTCGGGTCATGAAGTCACGTCGCGTGAGCTGATGGGTCTCAGGCGACACCGAAAAATCGCCAGGGTTCTGTGCGTATTTGTGTTTCATTTCTTCACCC
>MFGX01000052.1:6386-6691 GCA_001778455.1 Candidatus Fraserbacteria bacterium RBG_16_55_9
GACCTCTAGGCCCGCTTTCTCGATGTTTCCTACCGTGTGGCGATTGATATTGGCACCCCAGAGCCGCACAACGAGAGGGTTCAGCAGATCGAAGAGCTTTCCGAGCAGAGAAGACTCCGGGCGCATATGCTCCAAGAGCACGGCTTTGCCACCGGGTCGCAGCACCCGTTGTATCTCTTGCAAGCCCAGCACGGGGTCAGGCACCGAGCAGAAGACGAACGTGGACACAACGACATCGAAGGAGTCATCGGGAAACTTCAGGGATTGAGCGTCCATTTGTAGAAGCTCAATGTTTAGGCCCAACT
>MFGX01000052.1:6760-10853 GCA_001778455.1 Candidatus Fraserbacteria bacterium RBG_16_55_9
TCTGGATAGTGTGGCATGTTCTTCCCGGTGCCCACGCCGACTTCTAGAATCTTCTGCTGTTGAGAGCCCACCGCTTGCCAGACGAGCTTGCGCCATTGGCGAAAGGCGAACCACTCCATCAACCCCTCCATCAGATCATAGAGGGGTGCGATACGATCATAGCGGGCCTTAGTGGCAGCTGTAGCCTTGGAATCTATCATCTGTTTGTGCACGACTCCACTCATGTCGTTACTCAGCTCAGGGGCTTGTTCAACAATGGAAAACCCTTCTGCTGCCATTCACGCATGCCCTCTTTCAAGTTCCAGATATTCGTGTAACCTAGCTTCACGAGCGTTTCGGCCGCGATCGCACTCATCCGCCCACTCATGCAGTAAAGCACGATCTTAGCGGCCTTGTCATGCGGCAGCTTGTCGAGATTCTTCTCGACTTCGTTGTACGGCGCGAAGGCGTCCGTCTGAGGCAGCTCGCCCTCGTAGGGGATGTGGACGTTAATCAGCGCAAAGTCCTTCTTTTGTAGCATGGCCCAGAGCTGTTCTGACGCGATATTGCGATAGCTCCCGCCGGGGACTTGCACAACTTCGACCTGCATCGCTTCGCTCGATGAGGGTTTCTGTCCCGTCTGAACGAGGAGCCAGATCAAGACCGCGGCGACCGCTGCGGCTGCAATGACCAACCAAAGCCACAGATCTTTCATGGTTGCTCCCTCCTAGAGATGGTTGTCGATTCGTATTCGCCTTGAAAAACCTGAACCTGTCGGCGGCATGTACACCAAGCACAGGCGCAATCTTCCTCCTGGCAGCTCTCGTCACGGTAACGGGCCTGCCAGCGAACTCGTTCATCTGTCGCTTGCTCAAGCGGCTTCATGACCCGTGACCAGCTTCCCTGTCAGCTTGCTCGGGGACGTGAGCCTCTGGCACTGGTGCTTTGCGGCCCAAGCGTGGGGAAAACGCAGGCGTGGTCGCGGCGTAGCGCGCGTACTCCTCGCCGAACTCCGCCCGTACCTCTTGTTCCTCACGTCGTGCCAGCCGTACGTACATCGTCACCAGGATGGGAAACATCAGAAGCGTCAACAGCGTCGGCCACTGCAGCAAGAACCCAAACATGATCAGCACAAACCCAGCATACTGCGGATGGCGCAGGCGCGCGTAGGGGCCGGTGACAGCCAAAGTGTGGCTGCGTTGTGCTTCATAGAGCACCTTCCAGGCGGATGCGAGCAGGATGAATCCGCCGAAGATGAGCACATTGCTGAGCAAATGCAGTGGGTTCAGGTGGGGGTCACCCTGCCAGCCAAGCAAAGTTTCCCAGATATGCCCGGCGTTATGAGAGAACAGATCGAGGCTCGGATATCGGCTCTGTAACCAGCTCGAGAGCAGATAGATGGTCAAGGGGAAGCCGTACATCTCGGTGAAGAGCGCGATCAAAAAAGCAGAAAAAGCCCCGAAAGAGCGCCAGTCGCGGGCCGTACGAGGTTTCGTGAAACTGAACGCGAAGATGATGAATACCGCCGCATTGATCACCACCAGCAGCCAGAGTCCGTAAGCGGGTGTTTTCGTGTTCATGGCTTCTCTCCTTTAGGAGGCTGACCTTCAACATGGTGAGCGGCATGTCCGTCATGGCCGCTGTGATGAAAAAAGTGCAGGAGTGGGCAGAAGAGTACCAAAAGCAATGGCAAGACGCCAAAGAAATGGGCCCTATGCTCGGTCAACAAGAAAAAAGCGGCAATTGCAAGAAAGGCGAGTAGCACCAGACCGGTTCGAGATCGGGTAATCCTCATAGCTGCCTCCGCCCAAAGCGAGGCACGAAGCGAGGTACTTGCTCCATGTACTCGCGGTAGGCCGGCAGACGCTGCACCAAGTCTAGCTCTTCCAATCGGGCCTGGATCATGGCCCAGCCAAACCCGACGACAGAGGCCAACACCACAGCTGATGTGGGTCGCAGCAACGCCAGAGCGACAAAGATCAGCAGCGCACCGGCGTAGATGGGATGGCGTACGTGAGCGTACAACCCGTGGCGCACCAGCGTATCTTTCACAGAAGGCATGTGAGTCCGCCGGCCAAGCGCTAAATGTCCCCAGATCACAGGGATTGATCCGGCCGCGATCAGCAGCCATCCCAGCATCTGAGTGGCTGCGCTGGGTGTGAAGAGCAAGGGTGCTGGCGCAAGCCACGCGAGGACGAAGCCAGTGATCCACAACGGAATGCCCAGGATGTTCCGCAAGATCATCGTGACCATTTGGCCACCCCCTTCGCCCCAGCGGCGGGTGTAGGCAGCAGTGAAGGCACTGGCTCCACCTAGGGCAAACCCGAGCAGCAAAGGGATGAGAAACCAGTACATATTCACTCCACAATCAGCTTCCCACGCAGCATGCCCATCTGACACTGGAACTCATACTCGCCAGGCTTCTCTGGCATCAGTTCAATCGGGACTGTTTTGCCTTCCGGCAACTGCGCCGACTTGTTGAAATCCGCGAAGATCACCATCTCAGAGCAACTGGCCGTCTCCTCGCGCCTGAAGTTGAGTCGCACAGGCCTTCCATGCTCCACCATGATTACGTCCGGTGTGTAGCCACCCTTGACGAGGATCATCACTTCTTGGTAGCCCGCGGAGGTCAAAGCTGCCTTGGCGCCTTCCCGCTTGGTCATCCAGAAGAACCAGGCAATGAAGGCTATCACAGCCAATCCAGTTAAGGTCACAATGATCTTGTCCAGGGTCATGTTGCGACTCCTTTCGCCTTCCAACGCTTGAGCCTGTTGGCGTTGCTGATCACAGTCACCGAGCTAAACGACATGGCCGCGGCGGCCAAGAGCGGTGAGAGCAGCAAGCCGAAGAACGGATAGAAGACCCCCAGGGCGATGGGGATGCCCACGCTGTTATAGAAGAAGGCCCCAACCAGGTTCTGATAGACGTTGCGCATCGTGGCCCGACTGATCTGGATGGCTGTGACGACACTTTTAAGGCTTCCCTTGATGAGCGTGATGTCGCTGGCTTCGATGGCTACGTCGGTGCCGGTTCCAATCGCAAAACCCACATCGGCCTGAGCTAAGGCCGGTGCGTCGTTGATCCCATCGCCGACCATGCCGACGTTCCGGTCCTCGAGCTGAAGCTTCTGGACGTTGTGTGCTTTGTCTTGCGGCAGCACCTCTGCTAGCACGCGGTCGATCCCAACTTGACGAGCGATCGCCTTGGCCGTGCGCTCATTGTCCCCCGTGATCATCACCACTTCTATGCTCATCTGCTGGAGTGCTTGAATGGCTTGCTTGCTGTCTTCTTTGACGGTGTCTGCCACCGCGATGATCCCTGCGATCTTTCCATCTGCGGCTACGTACATGGGTGTCTTCCCATCGTCGGCCAATCTCTTTGCCTGTTCTTCCAGAGCAGCGACTTCGATCTTACGATCGCGCATCAGCTTCAAGTTACCTAGCAACAGCTTTCGACCTTCGACAGCGGCTTCGACGCCGTGGCCGGGGATCGCGTTGAAATCGTGAACCTCAGGCAGTGCCAGGTCCCGAGCCTGAGCATCCTCTACAATCGCTGCTGCTAAGGGGTGCTCTGAGCCTTTCTCGACTGCCGCTGCCAATCTAAGTAACTCGTTCTCAGTCATCGAAGTGTGAACTGGATTCCCCGTCGCTAAGATCACATCGGTGAGTATCGGCTTGCCGTGAGTGATCGTGCCGGTCTTATCCAGAATAATCGTGTTCAATTCTTTCGCCGTTTGAAGGGCTTCGCCGGCGCGAATGAGAATGCCGTTCGTGGCGCCCAACCCGATGCCCGTCGTCAACGACATCGGTGTGGCCATGCCCAGCGCGCATGGGCAGGCGATGATCATCGTCGTGACGGCGACAATCAAGGCATAGGCAATGGCGGGCTCCGGCCCAAAGTCGTACCAGAGGATGAACCCCAGAATCGCCAGAATGATCACCGCCGGCGTGAAGTAACTGCTGACGACATCGACGATGCGTTGGATCGGGACTTTCGTCGCTTGCGCATCTTGCACCATGCGAATGATGTTGGCCAGCGCCGTGTCTTTGCCAACTTTGGTCGCCCGGAACTTGAAGGAGCCGGTCTTATTGATGGTTGCCCCAATCACTTCGTC
>MFGX01000052.1:10874-11367 GCA_001778455.1 Candidatus Fraserbacteria bacterium RBG_16_55_9
AATGCTCTCGCCAGTGATCATTGACTCATCAACGGCGGAAGCTCCCTGAAGGACTTCGCCATCGACCGGGATCTTCTCGCCTGGGCGCACAACTACAGTATTCCCGACCAAGACCTCTTCAACGGGAATGTCCAACTCTTTGCCATCGCGGACGACGCGGGCTGTCTTCGCTTGTAACCCAATGAGCTTCTTGATCGCCTCACTCGTCCGCCCTTTGGCTTTCACTTCCATAGCCAAGCCGAGCACGACTAAGGCCGTCACAACGACCGTCACGTCGTAATAGACATCCGTCATCTCTTGAGATGGGAAGATTTGTGGAAAGAGCACTGCTATAGTCGAGTAGATCCACGCCACTCCTGTCCCGATAGCAATCAACGTGTGCATGTTAGCCGTGCGCTTCTTCAGAGACTGCCACATGCCGGTGAAGAACTGGTTGCCGCTGTAGACCATTACAGCCAGCGACGCCAAGCCCATTCCCATCCACAGATAGCGT
>MFGX01000052.1:11380-11724 GCA_001778455.1 Candidatus Fraserbacteria bacterium RBG_16_55_9
CATGCGGCAGGGCTTCACGTAGCCCTGGAAAGAGTTGCGGGTATGAGAAGATCATGGTAAAAACCCCGACGACTGCGCCGAACCACCACTTGCGCATCAGCTGGCGATATTCTCGCTCGGAGTCATTCTCTTCCCTATGGATGGCTTCCGGGCTCGATGCTCTGGCGTCGACCGCTTTGTAGGGGCCAACGGATTCAATGGCTCGTTGCAGTTGCTCTAGATTCGTCGAATCTATCCAGTACTCAATAGTGACTTCTTCAGTAGCCGGATTGAGTGTTGCTGCGGCCACGCCCGGCACTTTCTTGAGTGCTTCCTCGATCTGGGTGATGCAGCCGCTGCAATAG
>MFGX01000052.1:11756-11994 GCA_001778455.1 Candidatus Fraserbacteria bacterium RBG_16_55_9
CCTCTTTAATGGCCTGATAGAGATTCACAACACGTACAGTGCGAGGGTCATACCAGATGTAGGCGTGTTCTGTGGCTGGACTGACCACGGCACGCTTCACACCCTCAATGCGCTGAAGCGCCTTGACGATGGTGTCCGAGCAACCAGAGCACATCATCCTGTAAATGGGGATCTCAATGCGCACGATCTGGGCATCGGGGCCGATACCTGTGGTGGCGGAAGACGCCCAGCGAAGCAG
>MFGX01000052.1:12072-13512 GCA_001778455.1 Candidatus Fraserbacteria bacterium RBG_16_55_9
ATAGAACATGAGCTCACTGCCTGCCGTACGCCGCACTCTCAGCCCGCTCGCTTCCAAGCTCTGGATGAATTCTTGCTTCGTGAAGAGCACCTCTGGCGGGAAGAGTGACTCGATCAGGGGCAACTGGAAGAATCGTTGAGATAGATCCATAGCATAGAAAGCTCCTCCAGGCTTGAGGACTCTCCAGATCTCCGCCATGGCCTTCTCACATTCGTGAATGTGATGGAAGACGTTGAACTCAAATACTGCATCGACGGAGGCATCGGGAAGGGCCAATGCCGTCGCATCTCCCTGTTGCACAACAATACGATTTCCAAATGAGGCCAGTCGTTGTTTGGCTGCCTTAACTTGTTCAGGGTCATAGTCGATGGCAATGACACGAACATTGGGAAAACGTCTGAGAATCTCGCGTGTAGTGACGCCCGTGCCGCATCCCAACTCCAAAGCTATGGAGCCGATGTGGCCATCCATCAAAGCGAAGACCTTGGGCAAGTAGACGCGTGTGTGGACGAAGTTAAAGATTCGACTATTGACAAACCACTTCTCGAAGCTTTGCATCTCCATGTTTCAGTTTTCTCCATCTCCATGAGGCTCATATTTGATCAGGGTCGCCATGCCGAGATCCGCGTGATGTAACTCATGACAATGAAAGAGCCAAGTTCCCGGATTATTCGCCATGAACTCAATGTCATAGCTCTCCCCGGGCATCACGGTGATCGCGTTCTTTGTAAGTTGCGCTGCTTCCGGCACCGGATTGCCATCCGTGGCGACGACCTTGAACTGATGCCCGTGCAGATGCATGGGATGGAAACTCATGCTGCTGATGTTGATGAGCCTCAGGCGAACCCGTTCGCCCTGCTTCACAGTCAACGGCTGTGTCGCTGGATAAGCTTTGCCATTGATCGTAAAAGTGTTGTACTCCTCCATGGCAGCTCCTGAACTCATCTCCTCCTGCAACTCTTGAGGCGGTTGAGGAGTGCTCCCATGTTCTCCGTGAGGTGAACTCGGAGCAGCCGTTGCCGTTCCTGAACTGGGCACGATCCAATCGTCCAGAATGATCGTGTACTCGCGATCATACTGGGGCTTCTCTTCTCGCGACTCGATCATGAAAGACCCCGAGAGGCCCATGTCCATCTGCGTGGCTTCATCGCCGTTTCCCGAGCCGTGCGTGTGATAGAAGTGTGTGCCTGCGGGCTTGGCAATGAACTCATACACGAACGTCTCGCCGGGTTTGACGGCCTCTTGTGTCACGCCCGGCACGCCGTCCATGGCATTGGGAACATCTACACCGTGCCAATGGATGGCGGTCGCTACAGGCAGTTCATTCTTGAAGATGACCCGTACTTTGTCGCCCTCTGTGACGCGCAATTCTGGGCCGGGGACTTGCCCGTTATAGCTCCAAGCTTTTATCGTCTTGCCTGGTGCCAGTTCCCATTGGAT
>MFGX01000052.1:13519-16144 GCA_001778455.1 Candidatus Fraserbacteria bacterium RBG_16_55_9
GCCACAAGATTGAACTCTCTTGGCTCTTGTCCTTGAG
Source organism: Candidatus Fraserbacteria bacterium RBG_16_55_9 (assembly GCA_001778455.1). Taxonomy (GTDB): domain Bacteria; phylum Bipolaricaulota; class Bipolaricaulia; order RBG-16-55-9; family RBG-16-55-9; genus RBG-16-55-9. The sequence continues at coordinate 13,557 of MFGX01000052.1, forward strand.
CGGTTTGCGATCTTGAGCCACTCGGCTTGTAGAGAAGGTTGAGTCCCCAAATCGCCAGTCCGATAGCCCCGAAGATCAGAATTACGACAGCTGTCGTTCTGCTGATTTTCATCGTTGGTTACTGTTGCGATCGCCATGAGAGAGCGAGCGCTCCACCGATGACACCGAGCGCACCCGCCAGAAAGCCGCCCATCCCCATGAAGAAGTTGAGCGCTGAAGCAATCAAGATGACGATGCCCCAGGCTCGGCTCTGCTCCGGTTTGCTATAGAGCATCGCCGCTCCAACGAGTGCAACGATTCCGGCAACGATGCCAAACCACGGCCACCAATAGCCGGGCCCCATCATCATGCCGTGACCCCACATCCAGCCGCCCATCATGCCCGGTCCCCAACTGAAGCTGTACATCATCCCTCCACTCACCAACATCCATAGGCCCGCCAGAAGCGAGAGCACGAACGCTGTTGTTGGTTTCTGTTGCGTTTGCGGTTGTCCCTGTGTCATATTGTGTTCCTCCGTTTCGCTTAAAGCGTCTATGCTGCCTCAAGTTCCTGGCGGCAAAGGTACTCCGAAGAGGTCATGGAACCATAGGACTGCGCCCAACTCGTGCAAGAGCAGTAGCACGAAGAGCACAGCCATCCCGATATAGAATGACAAGAACATCCAGTGGATATTGATGTGCTTGGCCAAACCCTTGGGGGCACCAAATCGTAGTTGCTCAGCTAACCCCACTCGCTCTTGGAGGAGTCTGTGTAGACGCTTGAATGCGTCTTCCACATCGGCCTTGATGCGTAGATTCATCAGCACGCCAAGTACAGCGATGAAGAAGAGCACAATCAGCAGAAAGACCTTTAAGACCTTGTCGGGTATGGCCGACGCAAACGCGAGCACGCCCCCGATGATGAAGGCGTAGGTGTTTGTCGTCCATAGCCGAATCGTCTCCAGGTGCCGGATATGATTCCAGTTCTGCTCAACGAAGTCACGAAAGAGATCGTGATCTTGGATTGGCTCGAGGTCTACCGGTTCGGCTTTCGCGCGTTCCTCCTCGGTCGTTGGTGACATGTCCTCGCTCCTCACGTATCTGGCGAAACTCTGGTCTATCTACTGCTTCATCTGTCCCATCATCTGAGTCATCTGTTCTTTGAGATAGGTCAGGCCTCCCGCTTTCGGGTCAGTGCTTCTCGCTATGCCCCTCGCGGCCTGCAATTGGTCCATTGATAAGCGAACATGCTCTTGAGCCGTCTCCAGCTTATCGGCTTTTACGGCTTCCCCAAAATGCTCCAGAGCACCCTCCATGTTTGACTGAGCAGCTTGGAGCGCCGCCATCATGTTGGCATGGTGCTCCATGGACATTCCCATCATGCCTTGCTGGGCCATGGTCATCATCGGACCTTGCATCATCTCCTGCATCATTTGCATATTCATCATGGCACTGCCCTGACCTTCCAGCGCTCCTTGGGCCAGCTGAATGTGCATCTGCAGAGTTGCTAAATCAGGAGTCTGTAGTGCCTCGTTGGTGTGCTCGAGCGCAGCGTCTACTTGTTCTAGAGCCTTGTCGACGCTGTTCATGGACTGCACCATCATCGCCTGCGCGTTCATCTCCGTCGGCTTCATTCCGCCCATGCGAGACAACATGAAACCGATCAACGCCACGAGCACCACAGCCACGATCACCGTCCATGGCTCAAGTCGAAGTTCCGTATGTTTTCTCATAGGATTCATCTCCTTAAAGTGAGTTCTAAGATTCGTTCCGGTAGACGTCGGTCAACCGGTGAAGTGTGGCAAGAGTGACGGGCAGCTAAGCCTGCGGGGGTCGGTCGAAGTCGTATGGCAGATTGCTCCAAGGTAGGAGCGTCATTCCCCAAGAGGGCGCTGACACGGCCTGGAGGGTACTCCAGAAAGACAGGCTTCCGATCAACGGAGCTGAACATGCACCATGGAATTCTGCTGACAAATCATCTTGGGCAAAGCATGCAAACCACTCTAGGCCAAGAGCGAAGACCAGCAGAATGAGTAGGCTTCTCACCCAGCTTGATCGTTGCAAATTCAGCACTCTTGCCCCTTTCGCATTATCTTATCACACGGAGGCTCTTTGAAGCAAGCGTGCTGCACCGTCCTCAATCGTTGGTTTCCCGCGCCGTCAAGATCCTACGGACACACCGGATCCGGCACCTTCATCTGCAGTTTATCATTAAACTGTCGAGGGTCGAATTGAGATAACTCCGTCTGATCGAAGATGCCATCGGGCAGATCACCGATATCCTCGCGATCCGTAATCGTTATCGTCGTTGAGCTTTGATCCAGAACGTTTTTCACGGCAATCGTATTCGCTTCTAAGCGATCTTTGAACGTCACCAGATTGTCAATGGTCAGCACGTCTTGCAGCTTGCCAATCTTGTTCGTGTTCTCCGACTTGAGGACGAAGAATTCCTGCTGGTCCACCCAAGTCTTGCGATCTGGAAAGTTGTCATCCGGGTTGTTTGTTGGGTTGGCGGTGAGGTGCAGCACGTATGCCGGGCGATCACGTTTCGCACCGTTGATGGTTACGTCTGTGATCGTCTCTTCTCCGATCAAGTCGGCATCGAAGTCC
>MFGX01000053.1:0-196 GCA_001778455.1 Candidatus Fraserbacteria bacterium RBG_16_55_9
GGCGGTGCAGCTCTTGCTGGCATTCATGGTCACTGAGCCGTCGCTGCAGTCGGAGTCCCCGCTCCAGCCGGCAAAGGTGGAGCCGGAGGCCGCATTGGCCGTCAGAGTGACGAGCGCGCCGTTGGTAAAGTTAGCCGAGCAGGTGGAGCCGCAGTTGATCCCCGAGGGGCTACTGGTCACTGCCCCGCTCCCACTC
>MFGX01000053.1:370-561 GCA_001778455.1 Candidatus Fraserbacteria bacterium RBG_16_55_9
TGGAGCCGCAGTTGATCCCCGAGGGGCTACTGGTCACTGTCCCGCTCCCAGTCCCCGCCTTGCTCACCGTTATGGTGAATCCCCCGCTGACTATAACTCCGTTGGATAGAGTGAAAGTGGGGCTCGGAGCCGTGGCACAGCTGTTATCCTGATATGCGATGAACTCCGCATTGTATGTACCTTGTGCGGTG
>MFGX01000053.1:1276-1381 GCA_001778455.1 Candidatus Fraserbacteria bacterium RBG_16_55_9
ACTGGTCACCGTCCCGCCCCCACTCCCTGCCTTGTTCACCGACAGTGTGAATGGACCTGCTGAAGATAGGTTGAAGGTAGCAGTGCAGTTCTTGTTGGCGTTCAT
>MFGX01000053.1:1537-1775 GCA_001778455.1 Candidatus Fraserbacteria bacterium RBG_16_55_9
CCTGCCTTGCTCACCGACAATTCACACTGATTGCCGTTCGTGAACAATTGGGTCTTCTCTTTGACAGCTTGTGCAAAATCGTCGAAGTCCGCCACGGGAAAGTTCTTGGCACCACAATTCGCTCTCGTCTGCGGGCAACCCGCAATTTGGGTTAAGAGGTCATTGTCTGCCTCGAGGCCCACGCCGAGCGTCCACAGCTCCATTCCAGCATTCTTAGCGGCGTCGGCTGCAGCTCTGG
>MFGX01000053.1:1897-6406 GCA_001778455.1 Candidatus Fraserbacteria bacterium RBG_16_55_9
TCCGTCGTGTTCTGCACGTCATCCAGAGCTGCCTCAATCGTGGCCTTGTTCTCAGGGGTCACGGGTGTCAAAGGGAGGAAGGTCTGCACGTTTGAACCAAACCCAACAATCGCCAACCTCAGGTCAGTCCCCGTGTTTGCGACAGGAATCAATACTTGGTTGAGGGCCGCTTTGAAACCCTGAATCTCTATTGCTAGCTGACTATCCTTGATGCTGCCCGATGTATCTATCGCTTCGCAGATATCTATAGTCTCTTGCGCGTAAACCGCTATTTGACCCATCCACAACCATCCGCTCACACAAAACACGAATCCAAAGAGCAGACGGAAGGCCCTGAAAACCTTGCAGCTCATGCCCAACCTCCTCCTTTTACATGCCACGGGTGAAGAGATGACACAATAACCTCTATCGTTTTCTCTGTCGCAGTGCATCTCTGCCCAATTCACCTGCGGACCTTATGGTCCATGTATAGCCCTATTTACTATGGACGTCTGTGAGGTATATTACCTCCGGCGAAGATTGCCTGCAAGGCAGAAAGAGGGCGCTCAGTCGATTCCCTGTGCTTTCTGGAGCCTCCCCGAGTAGTCGATGTACACCGTCTTCCATTCGCAACACTCATCGAGGGCTGTTTGACCTGCTTCGCGGCCACCGTTTCCCGTGTCTTTGATCCCGCCGAAGGGCAAATGGACCTCGGCTCCAATCGTCCCCGCGTTTACGTACGTGATGCCTGTCTCAAGATCTTCAATAGCCCTCTGCGCTTGGTAGATATCACGTGTGAAGATCGAGGACGAGAGCCCATACGTTGTGTCGTTGGCCAAGCGAATCGCCTCGTCGTAGTCTTTAGCCGGAGTGGCTGCCAGCACCGGCCCGAAGATCTCCTCTTGAAAGATGCGCATGTCGGGCGACACGTCCGCAAAGATCGTGGGTTCGTAGAACGATCCCTTAGCTAACTCACCCTTCTTGGCAACCTTACCACCTATCAGGAGATCCGCTCCCTCTTTCATGCCGAGCTCGACGTACTCGTGGATGCGCTTGAGCTGAATGGGATTGACCACGGGGCCAACATCGGTCTTCGGGTCCAAGCCGTTGCCCAGCTTGAGCTTCTTCGTGCGCTCCGCGAGCAGGTTCAGTAGAGGCTTGTAGACGGGCCTGTGGATGATTAAGCGCGAGCAGGCCGTGCAACGTTGCCCCGAGGTCCCAAAAGCACTCCAGAGGATCCCGTCCAGGGCGAGTTCTAAGTCAGCGTCATCCATCACGATGATGGGGTTCTTTCCTCCCATCTCCAGATGGACTTTGTTCAGCTTCCCCGCGCCATATTTATAGATCTCTCGACCGATGTCGGTGCTGCCCGTAAAGTTGATCATGTTGATCTTGGGATGCTGAGCGAGCGGGATCCCAACACTATTGCCGTCGCCTATGACGAGGTTGAGCACCCCGTCCGGTAGGCCGACTTCATCAAAGATCTTCGCCAGTTCGTAGGCGAGTCTTGGGGTATCGCTCGCTGGCTTCCAGACGACGGTGTTGCCTGCTACCAATGCCGGCATGATCTTCCAAGTCGGGATCGCCAATGGGAAATTCCATGGCGTGATGACGGCAATTCGGCCGATAGGACGACGAACCGCGTAACATGTCTTATGGGGCAGCTCCGAGGGCGTGACATAGCCATGGAGCCTGCGCCCCTCTGCTGCGATATAGTACGTCATATCCACGCCCTCTTGGACATCGCCACGGGCCTCTTTGAGCACTTTGCCCATTTCGCGGGTCATGAGCTGAGAGAGCTCTTCTTTGCGCTCTTTTAAAAGCTTCGCCACTTCAAAAAGCAGCTCGCCTCGTTTGGGAGCAGGCACTCGGCTCCACTCCGCAAACGCTCGGTCAGCCGCTTTCACAGCCGTTTCCACGTCGTGGCGATCTGAGCGCGGGAATTCGCCCAATACATCCGCAGGGTCAGCCGGATTGGTCGATGAGAAATACTTTCCGCTCTTCGCCTCTACCCACTTGCCTCCGATCCAGTTTTTATAGCGCATCGTTCTCCCTTCATAATCGTCATGTCCCAGATAGAAGATCTGTGAACCATTATAGAAAGGACATCACCCCAAGACCAACGCCCTAAGAACCGCATGCGTTTGACGACCTTCCCCACCGCAGCTATAATTCGAACCGAACCCCACATGTTTGAGATGACACACATCATGGATCTTGCGATCCAGGCGGGGTACGATCTCTCCACCGGCGTGAGCTCAAGCAGTGGGAATCTCATTATTCCAGGGTGCTGAAAAGAGCGATGTGGAAGCCAAGGCGCGATGGCCAAGATGTGGTTGAGTTTCGAGAGTCACCCCAGGCCCGCCAGATCACCCGACGGAAGTTGTTCGCCCGGCTCGGGTTGGGTGCGTTCTTCCTCTCGCTCGGTGGAGTCGTCACCAGCATCCTCTCGTTCATCTTGCCCAAGATGAACTACGAGCCGTCGACGGTCTTCACCGTTGGCCGACCGGCAGATTACCAAGTCGGCGATATGAAGTTGCTTGAAGCAAAGCAAGTCTACATCTTTCGAACTCCCCATGGCTTTCAAGCCGTCGAAGCCATCTGCACCCATCTGGGATGCTCCTATAAGCCCTTCGGCCCACCGGAATCGCAATACCCCACCGTCCATGCCCGCTGCCCTTGCCATGGGAGCATCTTCGCTCGCGATGGCCATGTGCTTGGAGGTCCAGCTCCCCGACCCCTGCCTTTCTATCACCTGGAGCTCACGGAGGATGGACGCCTCCAAGTGGACAAGAGCGTGGTGAAACTCAGTGATGAACTGAGCTATGCCTCCGGTGAGGGCGTGGGGCATGACCTCTATCTCGATCCCGAAAAGAGAGCTATGGTTGAGGGACCGCTTCCCGATGGGAGCGATTGCGTCCCCTGCCGAGGATGAAGCGATGAACACGATCTTCTACGGGATGATCGACAAGTTGGTCCTCGCGATGCAGCAGCTACGTCGCAGTCGGCTCTGGATCTCCATCTTCCGCCGAGAGCACCTCCCGCAGACCGAAACCGACTACTTGGCCATGAACCGCCGGAACTTCTTCGTGCACATCCTCCCAGCCGCCATGAATAAGAAATCCTTGCGCACGAGTTACAGCTGGCTCTGGATGGGCGTGACGGCCTTCTGGCTCTTTGTCATCTTGGTCATCTCCGGCATATATCTGATGTTCTATTACGTGCCTTCCGTGGAGAGAGCCTTCGACACGATCCGCTACATCATCAATCAAGTCTCCCTGGGACGCTTCTTTCGAAATCTGCACAAGTGGGCTGGTGAGCTGATGGTGGCCGTCGTCTTCTTTCACATGCTGCGCGTCTTCTACACAGGCGCCTATCAGAAACCTCGAGAGTTCAACTGGATCGTCGGCGTGGTCTTGTTCTTGATCACCATCTTTTTCGCTTTCTCTGGGTACATTCTCCCATGGGATCAGCTCGGGTATTACGCAGCGAAGATCGCCTGCAACATCGCGCAGAACGTCCCCTTCGTAGGGGACCAGGTGCGAGAGGGGCTCCTGGGCGTGAGCAACTGCAACAACCTCAATCAATTCTCGCTCATTCGCTGGTACGTGATCCACGTATTCTTGCTGCCGGTCTTGATCATACTTTTGATTGCCATTCACTTCTGGCGGATTCGCAAAGACGACTTCAGCGCGCCGCCTGAGGAGGAGCGGGCCTGATGGCCATCGTCAGTACACTCAAGACGTTCAAGGGAGGACACTATTTCGGCCGCTTTGAGGGCACTCCCAGCGGACGTATTCTGACATCATCTCTTCCAACCCAAGTTCAGTTCCCTTTGCGCCAGGGCTTCGGCGCGGAAGTATCCCCGCTCGTTCCGGTAGGCGAGCCCGTGAAGGCAGGTCAGATCATCGCCCGCTCCGATGAGATGATCTCGACGCCCATCCATGCTCCTGTCTCGGGGAAAATCACTGCCTTGGAAGAAGGCCCTCATCCCGTGAGCGGCGTCATCACGACGTGGGTGACGATCGTATCCGATGGCCGGGACGAATGGACATACTTGAAGCTGCCCAAGGGCAATTTCGAGCGCTGGGGTGCAAACGAGCTAGGGCGCATCCTCTATGAGGCCGGTGTAACGGCGTTAGGCAAGGCCGGTTTTCCCACGGCATACCGTTCTTCGGATGCTGATCCCGGCAAGATCAAGTACTTAGTGATCAATGCTGTCGAGACAGAGCCCTATCTCCTGAGCGATGTAGCGATTCTCTATGAAGAATTCGAGAAATTCGTCACGGGCGTCAAAGTACTCAAGGGTGCGCTGGCCAACGTCGAGGTCCATGTGGGGATCGGTTATGATCAGCCTCGCCTTCTAAAGGAGCTAGAGAACCGCATGGACTACCACGATTGGCTCTATATTCACCCCCTATTGCCCAAATACCCTCAAGGAGAAGATGAAGTCTTGATTAAGACTTTACTCAATCTGGAAGTCCCCTTAGGGAAATCGGCGACAGCGATCGGGGCCGTCGTATGCAATGT
>MFGX01000053.1:6443-8105 GCA_001778455.1 Candidatus Fraserbacteria bacterium RBG_16_55_9
TTGATCGACCGGGTGATCTCACTGGGGGGATCGGCGATCCGAAAGCCCATGAACGCGCGAGTGCGCGTAGGTACACCCGTGGGCGACTTGCTCCGCGAGTTCGGTTATGAGAGACCGTCCCGCGTCATTCTGGGTGGACCCATGACGGGGACGGCCATCGAGAGCCTCAACACGCCCATACTGCGAGATACGCCTGCGCTGGTCGCGCTCCGCGAACCCAGCAGGAGGCTCTTTGGAGGCGCTTCACCTGGTTTCGGATACGACTCCTATACCCGGATCATCCCGCCTGTGCTTGGAGGACCGAGGCGAGCCACAACGGGCTTACACGGCACGCCGCGTCCCTGCATCCACTGCGGATATTGTGTTGACGTCTGCCCTCAGAACCTCTTTCCCATCTGGATTGCAGAGGTTTCCCGACAAGGGGATCTTGCAAGAGCCGAAGAACTCGATCTCTTCGCCTGTGTCGAGTGTGGGCTCTGCAGCTATGTCTGTCCATCAAAAATCTCTGTGATGGGTGAGATTCTGGAAGGTAAGCGAGCCCTTCGAGAGGAGCGGCTCGAAGCATGAGCAAGCAAACGAGCGGTCGCTCCGGCGCAGTCCTTGCTACCAGTGTGCGAAATCTCTTGTACGGCGGCAGCGAGCTTTCCACAGCCAGCGCGCCCTATCTGAGGGACGGGGTGAGTATCCAGCGCTACCTGGCCATGCCGCTTTTGGCCGCGCTGCCTGCAGCCGTAGGCGCGATCTACTTCTTTGGCTGGCATGTGCTGGCCATCTTTATGGTCGCGCTGGTCGCGGGCGGAATCGTTGAGCTGATCTTCAGCTTGGGCCGCCAGCGCCCGCTCACGGGAGGATTGTTCGTCGTCGCTTTGCTGTACAGCTTGCTCTTGCCTCCGAATCTCCCACTGTGGATTGTGGCTTTGGGCGCTGCCGCTGCCCTTTTATCTAGAGAGCTTTTTGGTGGACTGGGACACAACCTCTTCCATCCAGCCCTCGTCGGCAAAGCACTTTTGATTGTGCTCTTTCCCCTGCTCATGAACCAATGGGCAGAGCCCTTCTGGGGAGGTCTTCCATCATGGGCTCCACCGCCGGACGCAACGACAGCGGTGACACCGCTTACAGCAGCGCTCCAGGATCAAGCTACTCCTCCGATTTGGCAATTGCTGATGGGGAATGTCCCTGGGGCCATCGGAGCGACATCGGGAGTACTCATGCTCTTGGCGGGTGGCTGGTTGTTGCTTACCCGTGCCGTCGACTGGCGCATCTCCATCACGATGCTTGCCACCGTGGGAATCGGCCAGGCATTGCTCAGCATGTTCATGCCCGCCATCTTTCATGGTGCTGTGTTGATCCATCTGCTGGGGGGAAGCACACTCTTCATCGCCTTCCTCATCGCCACAGATCCTGCCACTAGCCCCATGACCGGTGGAGGAAAGTGGATCTACGCGGTGATGATTGGTCTGCTCATACTGATCCTTCGGGCACTGATTCCCGGTTCAGAGAACGCAGCGACGTTCTCTGTGCTCTTCATGAACGCATTCGTTCCCCTCATCGACAAATGGACCATTCCCAAGAGTTACGGAGGTCGCACATGAGCGCTCAAGGTCAACGCACCCTCTGGGAGAAAGAAGTGCGACTCATTCGCTGGCTGGCACTTACCCTGGG
>MFGX01000053.1:8121-10349 GCA_001778455.1 Candidatus Fraserbacteria bacterium RBG_16_55_9
GGCTTGGTGCTCATCTCACGACTCTGGCAGCTCGGCTTGGAGAACTTCGTCGTAGGAACACTGCTCGGAGCGCTTGCCTGGCAATTGCTCTTGCAGGCCATTGAGGCTGCACGAGAGCGCCTGCAATGGGCCGACCTGCCAAGCATGCTTCGCGCGCGTGGCTCGATCGGGAGCACTCTTGTGCTTCTTCTCTTCGTTGCGCTGAGCCTCGTTGGCTTGATTCAGATCCCGGGCGTAATGCACCCTCTGGCTTTGGGAGGCTGTGGGCTCATCGTCGTCTATGCGGTACAGTGGGTTCGCGAGATCGTACGCCCACGCAGCTTCGTCGCCGTCGTCAACGATGGGAATGTGCTCACAATGCAAAAAGGAACGCTTCTTCTCACAGCACTGGAGAGTGGCGGCTATCGGTTCATCACCCAATGCGGCCGTCAAGGAGCGTGCGCCAGCTGCCGAGTGAAGGTTCGGGAAGGGACACAAAACTGGTTGGAGAGACACCATGGGCCTCTCATCACTCCCCGGCAAAAGCGCGAGGGCTGGGTACTCGCCTGCCAAGTGCCTGTGGAGAGCGATTTGGCAATCGAGCTTTTCAAGCCCGTAGTGATTCGATGGCCTACACCGGACAGAAGCAGGTTGCCTGGGAGAGCGCGGGCGATTCGCGCCGCACTGCCTGGCTTCGACTGTGAGGCTTGCGGATACCCCACATGCGATCAATACGCTCATGCCCTCGCTCAAGAGCAAGTCCCTCCTACACGTTGTCTGCCCGGGGGAATTGCCGTGAACAAGACCTTGCAGGAGATCGGACGCGGGTTACAATTGGGCCCGGTGAAGGATCGTGTCTAAAGTTACCATTCTCGGCCAACAAGACTTCGAGATCTCTACGGGGACAAACCTCCTCAAGTTCATCCAAGAGAAGAAATACGATCGCAACCTGCCGGCCACCTGCGGTGGAAGAGGCACGTGCTCTACCTGTGCCGTGCGCATCCTAAAGGGCGGCGGGGAGCCGAACGCCAACGAGAAGGATCTACTCAAAGACAAGCTCGAGAAGAAGTGGCGACTCTCCTGCCAGATTGCCGTGACAGACGACCTCGATATCGAGGTGCCCGGCTATGAGGTCGCCGAGGCTCTGGAGATCCATCCCGGGCTTTTAGCCGATCTTCTGGATTATTGCGCTGAGCATCTCCCATTGGTTGAAATTCACTCTTCGCAGGCCATCACACTCAAGCGCTTGAAAGACCTGCGACGCCGTGCACCTGCCCTGGTTGATGGAGGGGGAGATCCCGAGGATTTTCGGGTATTGCGCGATTTACTCACATATGCTCTTGAGCAAGACAAAGCGAGAGAAATCCCCTCAAGATATCCATTCACTGAGAAGACCATCGAGATGATGCTCAAGGTCTTCTCCAAACGCATCCCAGCCCAAGAAGAGGAGAAAGAAGAGATTCTGATGTACCCCTATTTCCTCTACGTGATCACCACCATCTTCTTCTTCTTGCTGGGAGGCCTGAGCATCTACGCTCTCCTGGTGGATGCGCCCCTGGAACAAGCTGCGACACCGGCTTTCACACCGAATCCCGAGAAGGCTCCCTGGTATTTTTTGGGCATCCAAGAACTTCTGGCCATTTCGCCAAATTTAGGTGGCTTCTTGAACAACATTGCCATTGGTGGAGTGATCTTGCCTGGGCTGTTCGTCTTTTTTCTGTTGGCGATTCCCTACATCGAGCCGCACTTGGAGTTCTGGAGAGCTGATCGACGTAAGCCCGTGGGGAGGCGGCTCCGAGAGCGCCCGGTCACCGTGAGCGCCTTTACGCTCTCCATGGTGTTATTCGTCGTGCTCATCCTCATCGGGACCTACTTCCGCGGACCGTTCTGGAAGTGGGTTCTCCCCTGGAACTAGGAGTCCGATAGGCTCAATCACCACGCGGCGCTCCGCACCGCGCCCTTCACTGTGTGTGCGAACCCCAGCGTAGTCGCTCAGCGCCTCGTGGACGGCCTTACGCTCCTGTGTTTCCATGGGGTCGAGCTGAATCTTTTTGGATTCACGCACCGCTTCCTCTGCCAACCGGCGGGCAAGTTGCTGAAGCTCCAGAAGCTTTCGCGCTTGCTGGCTGTTGACATCGAGATGGATTTTGATGCTCACGTCAAGTCGGCGTCGGAGAGCGATCTCCACAAGGTAGCTCAAAGCTCTGAGGGGTTTCGAGTCGATCCCGTCCAAGATGTTGACCCCCTGC
>MFGX01000054.1:0-121 GCA_001778455.1 Candidatus Fraserbacteria bacterium RBG_16_55_9
CATAGACGTCTTCAAACAGGCTCTCTATCGGAAGCGGCGAAGCGGCCTCGGCTTCCTTGATGGCTCGCGTGATCTGCCCGCTGAGCTCTTCCTGTAACTGAGCTTCTTTCCTGGCATCCCA
>MFGX01000054.1:180-3576 GCA_001778455.1 Candidatus Fraserbacteria bacterium RBG_16_55_9
CCTGAACTTCACTCTCATCTCGATAGCGCGTCGGATCGTCAGAGGAAGAATGTCCTTCCATGCGATACGTGATGGCTTCAATGAGCGTAGGACCGCCACCGTCGCGAGCCTTCTCTACGGCTTCACTCGCAACTTGATGGACAGCTAGGACATCGTTGCCATCCACTTGAAGGCCATCGAAACCATACGCTTTGGCTTTGACGGCAATGCTTTCAGATGCCGTCTGCCGACTAAATGGGATGGAGATTGCCCACTGGTTGTTCTGGCAGAAGAAGACCACGGGAAGCTTAAAGACACCGGCAAAATTCAGCGACACATGAAAATCTCCTTCCGAAGTAGCCCCATCGCCCATGTACGCCATGACCACGAGCGGGTCTTTCTTGAGCTTGGCTGCCCAGGCCACGCCCACGGCATGAGGAAGCTGAGTGCCAATACAGCTGGACCAGGCAACAAAATGGGCTGGCTTGTAGGAGTAGTGGCAAGGCATCTGACGCCCCTTCTGCACATCGAGAGAATTCCCGTAGCATTGAGCGATATAGTATTTGAGCGGCATACCCTTAAGGAGCGCCGCACCTCCCTGTCGAAGTGCCGGGAAGATCCAGTCTTGCCTCTGGAGAGGATATGCGCTACCGATCACGGCAGCTTCTTCACCCGTGGCTACGCCGTAGAAACCGATTCGGCCCTGGCGCTGCAAGTTCAACATGCGACCGTCCAAGAGCCGAACGAACGTCATCCAACGATGGAGTTCGATGAGATCTTTCTCATCCACCTCAAGGAGATCTTTACCCTTGACTCGGCCATCCAATTCAAGAACTTGGATCATGGCGGCTCAAGAGTTAGAATTCGTCGTCATCCTCGTCCTCATCGTCATCGTCCCAATCGTCGTCATCGTCCCAATCCTCGTCGTTGATTTCCTCATCGCGAAGCTCAAAGGGACGATTCCAGTCCCGGTCCAGCATAGAATCACCTCCTTGGGGCCGCCGCAGGCTCGTCCAGGTGTAAGATCTTGCGCACCAGTGGATTCTTTCGATCCAGACGATAGGCCTCAATCTCGCGACTCTCTCCGGGGTAGAACTTAAATAGGATTTTGCCTTCACGCTTGATCCGCTCGAAGAACTCGCGCGCCTCACCCCACTCGGAGAAGCCGAATTCCGGGGTTTCGGCCAGCTGATCGATAATCAACTTCCAGCCGAGATAGTTGTACGTGCCATCGAGAATGCGGTGCTCCAGTCGATCCATGAGCTCCACAAAGCGGCTGAGTTGTCCATCGTAGTCGCTTTTGACGCTGAAGGACTCAAACTGAGCTGCCTCCTGCAGGACCTGGGCCACTGTCCCTTCAATTCCGCAGACCAGAACTTCCTTGCCGAAGTCGTTGCGCACCAAGTTAAGAACGTCCAGGAAGATCTTATCCCCGGTCATGAAGACGTATCGCTTCATCTCCGGACGGAAGGCCAGCGCACGGAAAATGTCCACCACGATCCGAACGTCGATCTTGTTCTTGGTTGGTTTCCCATCCCGATCGCGCTCCTTGGGCACATTGATCGCCTGAATGCCCTCATTATCTAGTTCCAGCTTGAACCACTCGGGGTACGTCAACTCACTGAAGTCGGCGTAGACCTGAATGAATTTCACTCCGCCGAACGACCGGGCTTTCTCTGTAAGTTCTTTGGCGAGAAGCTCCCGACCATACTGTTTGCGAAACCCAATGAAGATATTCTCCAAATCGACAAAAACGGCCGTAACCTGCGTGTCTTGCTGAGTCTCCATCCACGCTCCTTTCTGAGAAACGAAAAAGGTGGGAAAGATGGACATCATCCGTGCTATCAAAGATCAACTGCCCCCTAAATCGTGTGCGCCCATTATAGCGAGCACGGTAAGGAGGAGGCAAGAGGATCTTCATCCGAGATGATCCCTCACAGCCCGTAAGAACTCTTCTGTCGAAACTTTGCCCCATTGGTCCACCGGCAAGACGTTTCCGGCTTGATAGACAGCTCTCACGGCTTTCTCCAGATTCAAAGCTTCTCCCTGAAGATGGAGATGCGTAAGCATCATGGCAGCAGATAGCAGAGTTGCCGTCGGATTGATGATGTGCTTGCCTGCCAGATCGGGCGCCGTCCCATGGACCGGCTCAAAGTACGCTTTCTGCTCACCATAGCACCCACTGGGAGCCAGGCCCAGCCCACCAATCGTTGCCGCTCCCACGTCGGATAGGATATCGCCGTAGAGATTCGATGTGATGATCACGTCAAACTGCTCCGGAGACTGCACCAAGCGTCGCGCGCCATCGTCCACAATGAAATGATCGTATTTCAGGGCAGAGTGGCGTTGGACGACGCTCTCTGTCACGGCTTGAAACAGCCCATCGGACTGGCGGAGCATGTTCGATTTTGTAAAGCAGGAGATTCGACCTTCATAGCCCTGCCTCTTTCGCTCAAGAGCCAACTCCACCGCGAACTCGGCGAGCCTTCTCGTGCGTTTTTCCGTGATGACACGAATGGCAAATTTCCCATCGCTGACATCTCTCAACTTTTGACCCGCCTGGTCCGTGATCTCCGGCAAGCGCTCTCGCAGCAGTGAAAGATCGCCCTCGCGCCCAGGGTAGAGTCCTTCGAGGTTCTCCCTCACGATCACGTAGTCAATCCTCTCTGGATTTCTCAAGGGACTCTTCGTTCCCGGGATAAAGCGTACGGGCCGGACGTTCGCGTATGTCTCAAGACCCCAGCGCAAATAGAAAAGAATGGGAAGCGCCGTAGAGCTGGCTGCTCCAAAGAGAACGGCATCCGCTTGATCGATGGCTGTTTTCGTAGTTGAAGGGAGAATGCCCTGTTTGAGCTCTGCTAGATCGAGCTTGGGAAATTGAAACTCGAGGGGCAAATTCATCGACTCAAGAAGTCTTACGCTGGGAATCACGGCTTCTGGGGAAGCGTCGTCACCGGGAAAGACCAAGACTCGCTTCCGTTCTGCCCTCGTTGCCATCACTTAGTCGAGAAACTCTCGTGGATCGGTGATCTTTCCCCGAATGGCTGATGCAGCCACTGTGGCCGGTGAAGCCAGATAGACAGCTCCCAGCCCCGAGCGTCCCTTGAAGTTGCGATTTGAGGAGAAGACGCCCACCTGCTGCGCGTGCAGCGTGCCAGGTCCCATGGCAATGCAGGCCCCGCAGGAGGGCGGTATCAACTCCGCACCGGCCTCGAGCAACCACCGAGAGTAGCCTCGGCGCCCGGCCTCTTCCCACACACCGAGGGTGGATGGTGAGACGATGAATTTCCCAGCTCGTGAAATCTGGCGCCCTTGAATAATCTGAGCAGCTGCAGCTACGTCTTCCAGCTTGCCGCCCGTACAACTACCCACCCAACAGACGTCGATCTTCACATCTTCTCCCAGCTCAGAAATGGG
>MFGX01000054.1:3631-3723 GCA_001778455.1 Candidatus Fraserbacteria bacterium RBG_16_55_9
TCGAACGAGAGTCTTTTCACGTACTCGGCGTCTGAGTCAGAACGCAGCTTCCCCACCGGGAAAATGCCACAAGTGGCTCCGCCTTCGACCGT
>MFGX01000054.1:3751-3874 GCA_001778455.1 Candidatus Fraserbacteria bacterium RBG_16_55_9
GCCGTGAGGTGTTCAACCGTGGACTCTGTGAACTCCACGACACAGTTCGTAAAGCCGTTCATGGTGACTTGACTCAACATGTAGAGGATGATGTCCTTGGCATAGACGCCCTTGGGCATCTTT
>MFGX01000054.1:3891-4910 GCA_001778455.1 Candidatus Fraserbacteria bacterium RBG_16_55_9
GATCGTCTCTGGGACATCGACGAGGAGGCATCCCGAGACCATGATCTCGGTGAGATCCGTGTTGCCGATCCCAAAGGCAAAGCAGCCGAAGGCCCCATGAGTGCAAGTGTGAGAATCTGTGCCTACCACGAGCGTGTCAGGCCGGATGAGGCCCTTCTCTGGGAAGAGCACATGGCAGATGCCCCAGCTGACGAATGGCGCAGGCGGCAGGAAGGCATGGGGCAGATTCTGCTCTTTGACGAAGACGCCCGCCTTCTGAACCATCTCCTGAGATTTCCAGTCGTCGCGGATGAGCGGAATCTGAATGGTGTGATCCGCGACAAAGAGAATCTTCTCGGGATCTTTTATTTTGAAATCACTCCCATAGGCGCGATACATCTGCTCGGCGGCTACGGGAAGCGTGAGCTCATGAGTGATTACGCGATCTACGTCGGCATAGAGAATCATGCCGGGTTTCACATATTCGACGCCCGCAGCTTTTGCCAAGATCTTCTCTGCCAGGGTCATCGGGCGCGCGGGAGCACTTGGCTGCTTGAGTCGACCGCCACTCTGGTTGAAAGCCGTCAATCCACCCGCCTCCGTGATCTGCCTGAGTACGGGTGCCATGCCTGTGTAGAAATCATCGTCTAGTTTGATCTCCAGCACATCTCCCGTTTTTATTCCACGGGGCACAAGATCCATGTTCTTCGAGATGGGCAGACCCATATTGATGGAGTTTCGATAGAAGATGCGGGCGAACGATTTCGCTATGGTGATCTCGATGCCCGCTTTCCTGAAAGCAACGGGTGCAACTTCGCGGGAGCTTCCACAGCCAAGGTTTTCGCCCGCAATCAAGATCTTGTATTCACCGGGCTGGAAGGGTACGCGAAAAAGGTTCTTTGATTCATGAAGATCTTCGAGAGCATGAGCCCCCATGCTGTCAAGATCTGTGGTTGTGCAGTAGCGGGCGGGGATGATCTCATCGGTATTCACATCATCGCCGATGACGAAGACCTTCCCGCGAATCACCTTAGGCATGC
>MFGX01000054.1:4938-5264 GCA_001778455.1 Candidatus Fraserbacteria bacterium RBG_16_55_9
GGCCTCATGGTATGGAGCATTCCCAAGGGATACAAGTCACTGGCGATAGGCTAGCGCTAGGTAAGACCGTTGAAGCCTCGACCTTCTTGGTTCATACTTTCAGATCTGTCGGCATTGTTTGAGTTGATTGATCACTGTGCACTGATATACCATCCATATATGAAACGCGTTGCGTCTCCGAAACTACCTACCAAGGCGTACCTCTTCCGCGTTGTCATTGAGCACGATGAAGACGTCTACCACGCTCATTGCCCGGCGTTGAAGGGCTGTCACACATGGGGTCATACATATGAAGAGGCCCTGCAGAACGTGAACGAAGCAGTGCA
>MFGX01000054.1:5380-5705 GCA_001778455.1 Candidatus Fraserbacteria bacterium RBG_16_55_9
GCCGTCAATGTATGAAGCTGCCGCGCAACATCACGGCGCGGAAGTTCGTGAACGCCTTGCTTCGCGCTGGCTTCCACTTCGCGCGTCAGAAGGGTAGCCATCAGACATATCGGCATCCCGATGGTCGTACTGTGACGGTCATCTTCCATCATTCGGGAGAGACTTTCCGCCCGGGCACACTCAAAGATATGATCACGGACGCCGGGTGGACTGAGCCCGACTTGCGTCGGCTCAAGCTGCTGGAGTGAACTCATCCTTCTGTCAGCCTCACTTCCCACCCCCGAAGCCCGCCGGGAACTTGCTGGTCGTGCCACAAAGCTGTCCC
>MFGX01000054.1:5926-6338 GCA_001778455.1 Candidatus Fraserbacteria bacterium RBG_16_55_9
TGAATACCGCGACCAATACCCTGGCTATCCGATCTGGTATCGGTGATGCGATTGTTCGTGATTGTGGCCTCGGTTGATTCCTGAACGCGGATTCCCAGCTCGATGTTGCGAGTGATGGTGTTGTCGTCAACAGTAGCGCGGGAATTTCCGCTCATATTGATACCTCGCAGTTTGTTGTCCGAGATCGTGTTCTTTTGGATCGTCGCTTGTGAAGCTTCCTGCAACCTAATCCCAGATGATGCATTCTGAGAGATGGTGTTACCTTGGATAGTGGCCTGGGCATTCGTGCGCAGATTGATCCCGAAGCCACAGCAGCTTGAGGCTCCGAGAGTCGGTTTGCTGGCACTGATCTGGTTGTTCGTGATCTGGGCGCGGGCAGTAGCACCTACAAAGATCCCCTCAGATCGGAAGA
>MFGX01000054.1:6382-7477 GCA_001778455.1 Candidatus Fraserbacteria bacterium RBG_16_55_9
CCCCGCCATTGTCCGAGATCGTACTCTGGCGAATCGTCGCTGTATTGGCATCAGCCAATGAGATTCCCACGCTGCTGTTATTCGTGATCGTGCTATTCTGCACGGTCAGCTTGGCCTGACCAAAGACCCACAGACCTATCCAGCGATTGCCTGAAATGGTCGCCTGGTCGAAAGTAGCGCTCACCTTCTCGAAGACCCAGAGACCGCCATCCGTCGGCTTGCCATCGCTATTCGCGTCAATCTTCACCTGGCGGAGGGTGACAGCCCCGCTCTGCCCCGTGGCAATCATCGCTCCACGCCGACCACCTGTAATTCTCAAGCCTTCTATAGTGACTTCTAGCGGATCGCTCGAAGCCAAGTTGAGGGCCACCCACTCTGGGCCCGGAGCCTGCAACACCGTCTGATCCGGTCCGGCCCCTAGCAACTTGAGGCTCTTGTAGATCTGGACTTGCTCCTTGTACGTCCCTGCGGCCACGGTGATCGTCCCGCCCGCTTTGACTTTATTGACAGCCTCTTGAATCGTCGGGGCGTCTGTGGGAACAGCCACTTGGTCGAGCGTGCCCTCTGCTGGGGGTTGGGCCAGAAGTGTTATCGGCGCGCTGCCGCAGAGATCGTCGCCCTTGTTGTTTTGAATGGTGTTATTGCTGCCGCTTGCCTGGCTCAGTTTGCTTCCCAGAAGCCGCACGCTCAGGCCACAGTCGGCGTTCTCGCTGATCACGTTGTCCGTGAGCACTGCCTGCGAGGCCTCGTAGACGGATATCCCTACGCCGAAGGATCCATCAAGGTCGACTTGCGTGGCTTGCACCGTGTTGTTCTTGATCTGCGCTTCAGCACGTTGGAGCGCTATGCCCTGGCGCAGGTTCTTCTCGAAGGTGTTGGCCTCGATGAAGATGAGTGTGGAATCATCGGCCTCCAGGCCACGCCGGCTGTTGGTGATCTTGAAGCCCGTGACGGTGATATTGCGGCTGTTCAAGATGAGGATGCCCGGAGTGATATTCTGCTGTTGCTGCGGGCCATTACCATCGAGAGTCACTTGATCGGCTCCGGCACCTTTGAGTGTGAGACCGTCCTTATTGCGTATGGTCAGGTTTTCTT
>MFGX01000054.1:7518-7674 GCA_001778455.1 Candidatus Fraserbacteria bacterium RBG_16_55_9
GCGGCATCGATGGCGGCCTGGATCGTAGCGAAGTTGCAGCCAGTAGCGCACACCGTGACGGTGGCACCCCCTTGAGCCAACCCGATTTGTGCGCTATCTCCCGCGGCCAAGGCGACGAGCGCCAAGGCCATGCTCAGCCCGAACAACTTGGCTAGA
>MFGX01000055.1:0-4143 GCA_001778455.1 Candidatus Fraserbacteria bacterium RBG_16_55_9
TAGAGTTCCGTCAGACTGTGAGCGGCGATGACACCCTCCATCTCATGGCTCTTGACCCGCTGGAGCCAAGGCAGAGCTTGCGCGTGGCAACTGTGCCCCTCGACCATCCCCGCCAGGAGTATGGAGGTATCAAGTAGAGCCCTCATTCTCTTCGGGTAGGATGAACTCGATGACGCAGCATGCTCGCGCGTGCCCTCTTCTCAAAGCCATCGAGCTCCTGAAGCGCTTCCACCTGAGCGACCAGCACGCCCCCCTTGCGCACGAGGGTCGGTCCACGAGGTTGGGGCCGGAGCGCGAGCTCGCCCTCGCGCACCTCAATCGAGAGCGAGGTGCCTGCCGTCAACTCCAAGACCTCCCGCACCCGTCGGGGGATGAGCACGCGCCCGAATCGATCCATCTTGGTCTCATCAGACATTCCCATGGTTTTGCCATTTTAGGTTGAGTTTTGCCAAAATGTCAAAATCCGCCGATGAGAAGCTGTGCATACATAACTCGTTTGACCGTGATGCGCTACTGTGCTATGCTTGCTCGTACGAGACGCATGGCATAGCCCTGAAAGGAGAGAGCAAGATGGTCACATTAACAGCGAAGGCAGCCGAGAAGATGAAGGAAACACTTCAGCAAGAGGATAAGCAGGATTATGGGTTACGTCTGATCGCTCAAGCGGGTGGCTGCAATTGCTGCGGCCCATCTTACGGGCTCTTCCCTGAGAAGGAGACTCAGCCGTCGGACACGGTGCTGACCCAAGGGGATGTGCAACTCTTCATCGATCCAGCGAGCTTGGCTCTCTTGGAGGGGGCTACGATCGACTTCGTGGATCACCCCGAACACGGTCAGGGGTTTACCATCCAGAATTCCAATCTCCAAGGGCAAGCGCAGGGCGAGTGTGGCTGTGCCAGCGGTGAAGGAAGCAGCGAAGGGAGCTGCGGATGTGGCGGCAACTGCGGGTGTAATCACTGAGCTGCTACAGTTGCACTCCGACTTCCATGTGAACTCCTCGGGCAAAGTCCATACCGGTCATTGACTTCTTCCCCTCCGGTTGGACTTCTGTGATCTCCAAAGCACCTTGGCCTGTTTCTACAATGACTCCCGCCTGGCCAAAGCCGATCACGTCACCCGGTCTTCTAGGCAACTCTTTGTCATGCGTTATGCGACTCCGGTGGATCTTGAGGCGCTTCCCTTGATAGAACGCATAGGCCCCCGGGGTGGGGTTGAGCGCGCGAATGAGATTAAAGAGCTCACGAGCGCTCTTCGTCCAATCGATCTTTCCTAGCTCCTTCTTGATCTTGGGTGCATAACTCGCCTTGGCATTGTCTTGGGGGCAAGGCGCGAGCTCTCCACGTTCCAGGCCTCGTAGCGTATCCAGCATCAACCCCGCGCCCAGCTCGGCAAGCCTTGCTTCGAGGGACGCTGCCGTATCTTCTTCTACAATGGGGAGACTCCGCTGAAGCAGGATTGGCCCCGTATCCAAGCCCTCATCCATCAAGAACGTCGTCAGACCTGTGGTCCCCTCATCGTGAATGAGTGCCCACTGGATAGGCGCAGCTCCTCGATAGCGAGGCAAGAGCGCGGCATGCAGGTTGATGGATCCCAGTCGAGGGATCCGCAATAGTTCTCCGGAAAGAATCTGCCCATAGGCCGCGACGACCACCACATCGGGCTGCACTCGCCCAATGGCATCCACTTCGCGGTTGATCACCTCCGGTTGGCAGATGCGTAAGCGAAGCTCTTGGGCAAGGACCTTGACGGGAGAAGCACGCAGCTCAAGTCCGCGACCCGCAGGGCGATCCGGTTGCGTGAAGACCGCACATACTTCATGTTCTGGAGAATTGGCCAATGCTCGGAGCGTAGGCAATCCCAGTAGACCTGTTCCTAGAAAGACCACCTTCATAGTAAGGCTTTCGCCCGCGCTTTCGTCTTGGGCTTATCCTTAAGCTTCTCGTATTCCTTGAGCAGAAGCTGGCGCTTGGCCCTTCCCACGTGATCGATGAAGAGGATCCCGTTGAGGTGATCGACCTCGTGTTGGAAGACCCGAGCCAAAAGGCCTTCAGCATCCACCGAGATCTTTTCATTCTGAAGCGTAAGCCCTTCGACCCGTACCTGCTTGGCTCGCTCGATCTCCGTTTCGATCCCCGGGATGCTCAGACATCCTTCGATGCCCAGCACTTTCTCTGCGCTCATCTTCACGATCTCCGGGTTGGCTACTATATACAACTCGTCTTCGACATCCACGATGATCAGCCGTTTGGTGACACTGACTTGAGGAGCAGCCAGACCGTAGCCGACCCGCAGGATGAGTGTCTCCACCATCTCATCGGCTAACGCTCTGATCTCATCGTCCAGTTTCAAAATGGGCTCGGAGCGCTGCCTTAGCACCGGATCGGGATACAAGTGGATCTCTCGGCGCATCTTCCTCCTCGGAGCAGACTTTGTGTCCAGCACAGAATCCATTATGATCATTATTATATGAGAAAGCCCAGCAGCGAACGAACATGTCCTCACCCAAAGAGATCACCGAGCGCCTAAGGAAGATCCTCCAGCTAGAGAAGCAGACAGGCTACCAGGACACGGCTGTCCTCGGAGGCCTCGAAGGATTCATCGCCCGGATGGTCGAGCAGATGGTCATTCCCTCGGTCACCCCACTCCTCGAGCGCGTCAAGAGTTACGGAGCAAAAAGCGTAGTAGAGCGACGCGAGGTCGTCCGCGAGCTGGAGGACCTAATCCCCACGCTGGAGTTCTCAAAAGAGACGGCTCACTCGTCTTCTGCCCCAGAGGACTCCCTCAAGAAGCCCATTCGCTATGCCAAGGGAGTGGGGGATCAGCGAGCCAAGCTCCTCAAGAAACTGGGCATCGAGACGATGGAAGACCTCTTGATGTATCTACCGCGTCGAATCGAAGACCGCAGCGTGATCAAAAAAATCGCGCAACTCCAGCATGGAGAGAGAGTCACCGTTCAGGGAAGAGTCCGCGCGCTCGATGTGATCAAACCCCGCCCCAATCTCGAGATCGCTAAGATCGCGATCCAAGACAACACCGGCGTGCTCTACGCTGTCTGGTTCAACCAGCCGTGGCTTAAGACTCAATTCGCTAAAGGGGAGAGAGTCTCGCTCTACGGCCAAGTCGAGCGCCTCTACGGAGGCCTTCAGATGAGCAATCCCATCTGGGAGCCTGCTGAGGCGAATTTTCTGACCGGACAACTCGTTCCCATCTATCCCGCAACTCAAGGGCTTACTCCCGCAACGCTCTACAGGTTGATCCGTGAGAATTATCAGCTCTATCGTGTCCAGATCTCTGAGATCCTTCCGGAAGAGATCCGCACTCGCCAAGGGCTCCTGCCTCGCAGTGAAGCTCTCAAAGCCATTCACTTTCCCATGGCCATTGAGGAATTTGAACAGGCTAGAAAGACATTGGCCTTCGAAGAACTTTTCATTTTCCAACTCGGAGTCGCTCTGGAGCGTCAAAAGATGGTCCAGCAGCCCGCGCCCAAGCTTGCGATCTCCGATGAAGAACTGGAAGAGTTTTCAGATGCCCTTCCGTTCCGGTTGACGAGTGCCCAAGCGCGGGTCATGGCGGAGATCCGTAGGGATCTGGCATCGGGTCATCCTATGAATCGCCTGCTGCAAGGAGACGTGGGATCGGGCAAGACGATCGTAGCTGCCGGAGCCGCGTACATCGCGATCAAAGCAAGTAGGCAGACGGCTCTAATGGCTCCCACGGAGATCCTGGCTCAGCAGCATTATGAGCGCCTCGTGCCCCTTTTGGAGCCCTTGGGCCTGCGCGTGGCCCTGCTCATCGGCAGTCTTCCAGCTGCTGTGAAAGAGGAAACCCAGCAAGCGGTTGCCGCCGGTGATGTGGACCTCATCGTCGGCACACACGCCCTGATCAGCGAGGGCGTGAGCTTCTCATCGTTAGGGCTGGCGATCATTGATGAGCAACATCGCTTTGGCGTGATCCAACGGGCGACACTAGAAGAGAAGGGCGATCACGTCCACGTGCTCGTCATGAGCGCCACGCCCATCCCTCGCACCATCATGCTCACCCTCTACGGCCAATTCGAGATCTCGATCATTGATGAGATGCCTTACCCTAAAGACATTCGAACCTACTGGATCTCGGACGACAAGCGCGAAGAAGTCTATCGGC
>MFGX01000055.1:4247-4543 GCA_001778455.1 Candidatus Fraserbacteria bacterium RBG_16_55_9
CGTTCTTTGCGGAGTTTCGTGTCGGGCTCTTGCACGGGCAGATGGACGATGACGAAAAGAAGCGTGTCATGGAGCAGATTCGAAGAAAAGAGCTGAATGTCTTGGTGAGCACGACGATCATCGAAGTGGGCATCGACGTGCCGGATGCTTCGCTCATGATCATCGAGCACGCGGAGCGTTTCGGGCTCTCTCAGCTCCATCAGCTTAGGGGTCGGATCGGGCGAATGGGGCAGAGATCGCTCTGCTTTGCCGTCGCCACAGCCAAAACAGAGGAAGCTCGTCAGCGGCTCGAAGCC
>MFGX01000055.1:4590-5763 GCA_001778455.1 Candidatus Fraserbacteria bacterium RBG_16_55_9
AATTCGCGGCCCCGGAGAGCTGCTGGGCCTCTCGCAGCACGGATTAGATACAACGTTCAAAGTGGCCGATCTCATTCGGGATCTGGCGCTGATGAAAGCGGCCCGCGATGAAGCTGTTGAGCTAATTCAACGCGAGCCAGAAACTTCACTCATTGAAGAATTCCGGCGTCGCTTTGGGGAGAGATTCGATCTGGCCCGCGTGTGAGGATGCAAGCTATAATGGCGACACTATGGGACTGATCAGCCGCGAGGAAGTGCTGCATATTGCCAAGTTAGCGAAGCTCCACCTCAGCGAAGACGAAATCAAAACATACCAAGAGCAGCTGGGGCGAATTCTTGAATACTTCAAGAAACTCGAAGAACTCGATACGTCCAACGTCGAACCGATGAAACACATTCTCAATGTGCACAACGTCTTTCGAGCCGACGAACCTCGGCCTTCGGTGCCACCGGAAGAAGCGCTTAAGAATGCTCCCCAACGCAGGGGTAATTTCTTTGAGGTTCCCAAGGTCATCGATAAGGGAGTATAAGCCTCTATCCCACTTTAGCGCCGTAGGCCATCGCAACTTGAATGGCTTGCGCCACATCTAAACGCACACCTTGAAGGTTCATGCTCTTGAAATCTATACCCTCAATGACAGCGTCCCGGAAATCGGCCCCCGTAAGAATGGCTTGAGCGAGATTCGCTCTTGTTAGGTCGGCTCCTCGTAAATCAGCGTTCTCTACGTTACAGCCATAAAGATCGGCCTCCACAAATCGCACATGTTGGAGATCGAGGCCACTCAGATTTCCATGTCTTAAATTTGTGTACGACCAATCTCCGGCAACAATAGACAATGCCGTCAGATCGGCGTCAATGAAAGAAGATCCCGTCATCTTGCAATTCGTGAACTGGGCACGAAAAAGGTTCGTCCCCGCAAACATACAGTTCGTGAATGCGGAGCTCGTATGGTTGGAGGCATTCAATTTGGTATTCGACTAAAATCGGCGCCTTCAAACTGCTCATCTATGAATTCTTTGCTGATCCATTCACCCATAGATGGGCGTTGAGTCAATCCACCCAGGTGCCGATCTCTTCTCTCGCCATTGCCCGTTTGAGGTTTCCGGGCGTGAAGAAATCAAACACGAGAATGGAAATCTCGTTCTGGCGACAGATATCCACCGCGGCCATGT
>MFGX01000055.1:5769-6838 GCA_001778455.1 Candidatus Fraserbacteria bacterium RBG_16_55_9
CGGCCAGTTTATTTGAGAGCACTTCGTCGTAGCTCACGCGCTTGAGGCGCTTCGCGTTCTTGCTCTTCTTGGGGTCTGCCGTGTATACACCCGACACGTCTGTGGCCTTGAGCAAGAGTTCGGCATGGATTTCGGCCGCACGGATTGCCGCAGCCGTGTCCGTCGTGACGAAGGGATTTCCCGTACCCCCAACAAAGATCACAATCTGTTTCGCATCCAGAGCAGCACGGGCACGCTGGGGATCTATGAGATCGGCAAAACCTACCGGCACGGCAGACTGCACCAGAGCCGGGATCTTCTGTTGATGAAGCGCCTCACGAAGCGCCAGGCCATTGATGACCGTGGCGAGCATGCCCATCCGATCTGCCACAGCTCGATCGAGAAATTTTATATTCGCACCGCGCACGAAATTCCCCCCACCCACGACGATCCCCAATTCGATTCCCTGAGCATATACGGAGCTGATCTCGTGGATGAGATACTGAAGTGCTTCGTGGGAGAGCCCGGTGCCCTCGGTTTCTCCCAAGGCTTCACCGGTGAGCTTGAGCAGTACCCGTCGGGGACCTTTGCGTTTTGTGGTCAACTCGTCACGTGTTTTATCCGCGCCCTACCTCAAAGCGGGCAAATCGCCGGATGACGATGTTCTCGCCCACCTTGCCAACAAGCTCTCCTAGAGCGTCTTCCACGCGCGTCTTGCCGGACGAATCCATCACATAGGTCTGCTTGAGCAGACAGACTTCCTCGTAGAACTTCGTAACCCGCCCCTGCATGATCTTATCGGCGATCTGAGGGGGCTTGCCCTCTTTCTGTGCCTGAGCGAGGTAGATCTCCCTCTCGTTCGCGAGCACTTCTTCGGGGACATCTTCGGGGCTGACGTAACGCGGCGGTGGGGAGGCCGCGGCAATGTGCATCGCCAGGTTCTTGACAAACTCGCGGAAGTCTGAGCTATCGGCTGTGAAATCCGTGTTGCAGTCCACCTCGAGCAATACGCCGACCTTCCCCGTGTGGTGAATATAAGCCTCAACTCGCCCTTCGGATGCGGCCCGTCCACGGAGAGAGGCCAGCGCTG
>MFGX01000055.1:6855-9164 GCA_001778455.1 Candidatus Fraserbacteria bacterium RBG_16_55_9
AGGATCCTCTTTGCCTTCTCGAGGTCTCCGCCGCTCTTCTCCAGGGCGCGCTTGCAATCCATGATGCCTACGCCCGTCTCCTCACGCAGCTGGCGGACGACTTCGGGAGAAATGCTCATTCGGATCCATCCTTCCCTTCTTCTAACAAGGGAGCTTCCGCGTTCCCGTCGGTGGAAACCTTTGCCGCCTTCGCCTTCCGCTTTGGGGCTGCCTTGGCCTTGCGTGGCGCAGCGGGCTCCGCCGCTACCTTCAGCGCCTCTTCTGGAAGCCCCTCTTTCGGCTCTGCCGCGATCTCTTGCACATTGAGTTCTTCTCGCGCTGATTCTGCAACTTGCGCGACTGGTGTCACGGGGATCTCGGGGGTCCGGCCCTCACGGCCTTCGATCACCGCATCCGCGATGCGCGAGATGATCAGCTTGGTTGCCTTGATCGCATCGTCATTCCCTGGGATGGGATAATCGATGGGATCGGGGTCACAGTTGGTATCCACAATCGACACCACGGGAATTTTTAGGAGCCTGGCCTCGTGGATCGCGTTGACTTCCACCTGCGTGTCCACCACAAACACAATGTGCGGCACACGAGTCATGTTGCGAAGCCCCTGGAGGTTGCGCTGAAGTTTCAACAATTCCTTTCGGAGGCGGATCGCTTCTTTGTTGGGGAGTTTCTCAAAATCCCCCACTCTCTCGTGCTCCTCCAGTTCCTTCATCCGGTCAATTCGCCCCTTAATCACCTGGAAATTGGTGAGCAGGCCACCCAACCAGCGTTGGTTGACGTAATGAGCCCCACAGCGCTGCGCTTCCTCCTCGATGGTCTGCTGCACTTGGCGCTTGGTGCCCACAAAGAGGATCTCTTTCCCTTGAGCGATGGAATCCCGTATGAAAAAATAGGCCTCCGCGAAGAACCGAATCGTCTTCTCCAGATCGATGATGTGAATCCCTTTGCGCTCCGTATAAATGTAGTCCTTCATCTTCGGATTCCACTTGCGCACGCGGTGTCCGAAGTGCACCCCCGTCTCCAGGAGCTCCTTGATTGTCAGGAGTCCCACACTGCTTCCTCCCTTCTCCATCGTTACACCCGGGAACCAGACCGCCCGCTACGGCACGTTCCTCTGATTTCCGGTCGATCACGCTCCTTTCATGAAGTTCAAAGTGAGGCTCTACTATAGCAAGTCTTCAGAGGGGAGCGCAACTGACCTTACACACGACCGCGCGGCACCTCTAACGGTGGTAGCGCAGCCTCAATTTCTTTGCGACGGGCTTCCAGCCACGGCGGCAGGATTAACCTCTCTCCTAGGCGTTCCAGATCTTCGTCATAGTCAAGGCCTGGGCCATCCGTTGCCAGTTCAAAGAGCGTCCCGCCTGGTTCTCTAAAATACACCGACTTGAACCAGAATCGATTGATTTGCGGCGTGGGATACAAGCCAGCTCCTTCGATCCTATCGCGCAATGCCATCTCTTCATCGGAATCGTTCGTTCGCCAAGCGACATGATGGACTACTCCCGTACCCCACCGGCCCCGATGTTCCTCTGGCAACACTTTGACTTCGATGAGTTTACCGGAGCCACCTCCAGCAACTGCGTAGCGGTGCCAACCATCTTCCGTTCCGAGACTTGTAAACCCCATGTGCTCCGTGAGCAACATCTCTGTTGGTGCCAGCTGATCTTCCCAAATCCTTACGGAATGCAACCCTCGCACCTGGCGCTCGGGCGAGACAGGGCTTTTCTCCCAAGGAACAAACTGCCGGTTCTCATCTGTTTCTACGAGTGCCAGGCGAAGACCGTGGGGGTCTATGAATGGCAAAGTCGGTTCACCAAAGCGCGTCTCGAGAGTGCTAGATACCACGCTGTTTTGCTTGAATCTTTCCCGCCAGTATTTCAAACTCCCTGACGGAATGGCCAAGAGAACTTCCACGGTGAGGCCAATTCCCAAACGAGCAGGTCCCATATTCGGCCAAGGGAAGAAGGTAAGATCTGTTCCGGGAGTGCCAGCGGCGTCGGCATAGAACAGGTGATACGTATCTGGAGCATCCTGATTCACGCTTCTCTTTACCAAGCGCATGCCCAGAACGCCGACATAAAATTCCAGGTTTTCTTGGGCATCACCGGCAATACAAGTAACGTGATGGATTCCGTGCACCGAAGTTTTCATCTTCTTGATCACTGCCTTTCACCCCTCTTTAACCCCGCTTCTATAGAATTTCTATCCCTTCTGCCAGTAACAAGAAGCCTGCCTAAAGGAAGGAATGGTCTCAATGATAAGACGACCGGCGCTATGTCTGTTATCCCTCGCAGGGCTGAGCCTGAGTC
>MFGX01000056.1:0-383 GCA_001778455.1 Candidatus Fraserbacteria bacterium RBG_16_55_9
GACACCGTCAACCTCAATGGCAACACACAGGCCATCCATGGCATCACGGGCGAAAACTTGGCTGTCAATGCCGCGGGCGGTGTGGGCGATTGCGAGACGGTTAATCTGTAAGTTCAATCTGGACATGGCAAGACAAAGGGGCCCTGGACGAGAAGAGACCGGGGCCCCTTTTCTCATCGTTGGAACGAGGACGTGACGGGAACGGCCCTCGCTTGATTACGAGGGGGAAGCACAATCAGGACGCTTGTCCTTGGGCGATGCGAGAATCGATGCCTACAATCGCAATGAGAATGGTAAAGAGGGAGAAGTGAGCCTCTCGCGATCCATGATGACACGTACATGGGCTCGATATGCTGCTGCAGCTCTTGTGGTCCTCGGACTCG
>MFGX01000056.1:397-517 GCA_001778455.1 Candidatus Fraserbacteria bacterium RBG_16_55_9
GGAGCCTGGCTGGATGTTGTGGCTCAAACTACAGCCAAGGTGACTGTTCCCAGTGTCTCGACTCCAAAGGGCAAGATCACCCCAGTGAAGATTTCTGTCACGGGGGTGCCCTCACCCGGA
>MFGX01000056.1:525-2122 GCA_001778455.1 Candidatus Fraserbacteria bacterium RBG_16_55_9
TTTTCAAGGGACATTGACATACAATACCTCCGTCGCGAAAGCACAAGGCGCCATCGGACTGAACGGGTATAACATCGCGGCAGTCAACTTTGATACACCGGGCGAGGTGCGCTTCATTGGTTTTAAGATTTCGGGCCAGCAGATCACCCAGGGCGAGTTTTTGGAGATCGATATTCAGGCGCTCGGGAATCCCGGGGACAAGACGGACTTGGTGCTCACGCTCAAGACCTTGAACACCTCCAGCGGCAGTTTTCCGTACGACGTGGTAAATGGGCAGCTCACCGTCACTGCAGCTCAAGCTCTCCAGGCGAACTTCTCGTTCACGCCGGCGGAACCGCAGGTCAATCAAGAGATTAAATTCACGGATGCCTCGACCGGAGGGGGCAATATCAACACATGGACGTGGGATTTCGGAGACAACGCCACAGCCAGTGTGCAGAATCCAACCCACAAGTATGCGCAGTCCGGCAACTATACGGTTAAGCTGACCGTAAAAGACGATCAAGCGAACACGGGCACGGTCTCCAAGATCCTCACCATACTCAAGCCGGGTGAAACCCCACCCGTCCTTGTCCACGTCTTCCCGAACCCAGCGCGAACCACAGCTACATTTGTATACAGCCCCCCTCAGAAGACGACAAGAGCCACTCTGTATGTCGTGGACCTGGCAGGTCGGATCGTCCTCACACGAGATCTCACGCTCACCGCAACCACGTACCAATGGAATTTGAGGGACATGGCAAACACAGCGGTACCCAACGGACCTTACTACTACGTTGTGCAGGCAGC
Organism: Candidatus Fraserbacteria bacterium RBG_16_55_9; assembly: GCA_001778455.1. GTDB lineage: Bacteria > Bipolaricaulota > Bipolaricaulia > RBG-16-55-9 > RBG-16-55-9 > RBG-16-55-9. The sequence goes on from MFGX01000056.1 coordinate 1,315, forward strand.
CGTGCAAGATCGAGGCACGATCTCCTCGCTGGTGGGTAAACTGGTCATCCAACGATGAACGAGAAGGGAGGAAGGTCGATCCAGATGAAATCGAGAGCCTTCAGGATCTTGCTCCTGCCTCTTTGCCTGGCCATTGCTGCGCTCAGTGTGACGGCTGGCCGTGCTCAGACTCCAGCGGTCACGCTCTTCGACATGGGCGGAGGCGTACGCGCCCTGGGGATGGGAGAGGCGTTTGTGGCTCTGGCCGATGATGAACAAGCTCTCTTCTATAACCCGGCAGGATTGGCTTACCATGAGGGTCTTAGAGTGAGCGCCTTCTATGAGAGCCACTTCATTAGTTCACACTATCTCAACGCTTCGGTTGCCATGCCTCGCTGGGGTGCAGGTCTCTCCATCTTTAGTTTCGGTGGAGTGGAGGAACGCGATGACCAGGACGCGGTAAAAGGCACATTCAATTATTCCAGCTATGCGCTGATGGGGGGCGCGGGCCTACGTTTGAGCGATCTGCCGTTGGCGGCGACGGAGGGGATGAGCGCGTTTGCCTTGGGGTTGAGGGTGAAATCCCTCTTTGTCAACACGTTGGATCCGGGCAATGGATTTGGATTGGGCATAGACCCATCGCTGATGTTGAACCTCGAGGATTTGAATCTGGCTGGGTTTAGTTTGGAAGCAATGCGCACCGGTCTTTTCTTAGAAAACCTCGTGAGTACTGGAACGAATTATTCAGGCCGCAGCGAACCCTGGCCGCTCAAGCTGCGTTTAGGAACGGCAGTCCTGCTCAAAGATGTGGCTGTAGGGATTGACATCG
>MFGX01000056.1:2157-2284 GCA_001778455.1 Candidatus Fraserbacteria bacterium RBG_16_55_9
AGGGTGCGTCCCCTGGCGGAATTGGGTGATCTCGCCATTCGATTGGGAGGGATCATCCGCCAGGATGGCTTCTCTCTGACGTTGGGCCTGGGCATACACGTGCAGGATTTTCAGTTTGATTACGCAT
>MFGX01000056.1:2618-4985 GCA_001778455.1 Candidatus Fraserbacteria bacterium RBG_16_55_9
TTGTGATCGAGGTCCTTCGGGTGGAGTTCCCTGATGACTGCCCTGTTCATGCATACAACATCGAGCCAGGGCTGGTGCGCTTTGCGGCGACCAAGTGCGTCGGGGATGATGGGGAGGGCACCAAAGAAGGAGAGCTCTTCCATCTGGTCGTGCGCGCCAAAGGACCTGTGGGCTCCAGCACGACGCTTCGACCCATCTTCGAGATCTTTCATAACCCCAAGTTTAACCTCATCACGCATACGGTCGTGCCGGGAGTGATCCGGATCATCTCCGGGGAAAATAAGCTTCCCACGGCTGACTTTGAGTATGAGCCCTCGAGTCCGAGCACGCGAGATACCATTCAATTCTACGATGGCTCGGAAGATCCGGATTGACACATTACGGAGTGGCTCTGGGATTTCGGCGATGGAGACACGTCAAAAACTCAGACTCCATCACACAAGTATTCCCAGGGAGGGCTCTTCACCGTCAAACTTACGGTGACAGACAATCGTGGAGGAAGCGCCGATACATCGAAGAGGATTTACGTGTTCCAGGCGCCGTCTCCCAATAGCATCTCCATCATCAATTTTCCCAACCCGGCATCCACGCAGACCAAGTTCCTCTATTTCCTGCCCGTGGGAGCCTCGAGCGCAACGCTGCTCGTCTTTGACCTCGTGGGACGACCGGCTTACTTAACGGATCTGGATGTCGACCGTCATGAGTACATCTGGGATCTCACAGACAGTGACGGAAATGAGCTTCCGAACGGACCTTACTTCTATCTGGTGCGGGCAGAGACCTCACAAGGCGTGGTCTCCTCGCGTGTGGAGGTGCTGGTGATCCAACGATGAAAACCCTGAAGGCATGTCTGCTCGTTTTAATCGGAGTGTATAGCCTCGCAGCAAGCGGGGCAAGCGCTCAGACCTTAGTGGGGCTGTTCGATCTGGATGAGGGTGCACGTCCCGCGGCCATGGGTGGGGCTTTTGCGGGATTGGCTGAGGATGATCACGTACTATATTACAACCCCGCGGGGTTGGCGTTTCTTAGGGAGCTTCATTTTGGTGTCCTCTTCGAGAGCCGATTCAGTCGAGCCACGTATGGCTCCGTCGCGTTCGCGTTGCCCAATGTAGGAGGCCAGATCCTCTTCTTGAATGTCCCGGACATCGTTCAGCGGGACGATCAGGGCGTGGCCTTGGGTGACCTCCCCTACAAGCAAGTAGGGGTTTTGATCGGCTCTGGCTTCTCTTTGAATGAAGATCCCATCAATCTCGAAATCCCGCTGGCTACTGGCCTGCAGTTGAAGATTTATCGAGTGAATACGCTTCCCGAAGGAAGTGGGACAACATTCTCGCTTACGCCGAGCCTGCTCTGGTCTGAGGAGCGCCTGATGCTCGCGGACCTTCCGATTCAAGCGCTACGCGTCGGATTGATTGCTCCGGATCTGCTGAGCCTAGGGATCACGTATGGAAGCGAGTATCACGAATCGTGGGGGCCGGGATTCCGCGCCGGAGCGTCCGCGACTCTCTTGGGCGGGCTGACTCTTGCAGCCGATTTCGAGTCCAATGGGACCTTCCATCTGGGTGGTGAATGGATGTTGACTGGCCTGGAACTGGAACCTTTTGGGGTGGGTGAGCTGAGCATTCGTCTGGGGCTAAGAAACCTGGGGCCTCTCATCTCACCGACTCTGGGATTTGGCTTGCAAGTAGGGGATTTCCGCGTTGATTATGCATTCATGTTGCACCCGGAACTACCCGGCAACCACCGGATCTCGTTTTCGGCTCTCTTCGGACCGCCCAACATCCTGCTCTGTACATTGAGGCCTGAATCCTGTCCACCCGATGACCCTGTGGAATAGGAATTAGAAGAGCGAAAAGGTGCGCCCAATCTGCAGAGTCATGACGAAGCTGCTATAAGATCCTCTGGACTCAACCGCGTCTAACCCGAAGAGGTACGTTGCCGAAAGAGTAGCGCCCCACTCCTCGATCAGGGCGAAGTTTCCCGATAGCGATAGTTCTCCCTTCAATTCCTCCACCGCTTCACCCTGTTCTTGGCCTTGGAGGTACTCGACTTGTAATTCCAGTCGAGGAGCCAATCCCGGGGAGATGGAGTACTCGACGCTTTGCTGCAGAGAATACGAGGCTGTCCGTTCATGGTCGTTCTCTACGCTCTGGTGCGCGAGGTAAAGATCCATCTGGATCGGACCGAGCGCCTGCCAGAGCAGTTCAAGTGTGATTTGATACTGGCCGCTCGTCTTACGCCCGAACAGGGGGTGGAAGAGGGTCTCGAGGCTGCCGGAGAACTCCAGAGTGGGTCGTAGGCTTTCGAAGCCCTGATAGTTGAGGCTTACTCTCACGTTGTCTTGAAGGCGATCGAGTCGGCTACGCT
>MFGX01000056.1:5041-5458 GCA_001778455.1 Candidatus Fraserbacteria bacterium RBG_16_55_9
GCTTGAGCAGTTCCTTCTCCGCTCAGTTGTAGGCTGGAGTTGGGGCCGAATAGATCGCCGGATCGCAGAGAAAAGGAAGCTTGAGGGGAAAGGGAGAGTTCTCCCAGCTGCAGGGCGACGGCACGAGCGAGCAGACTGGCGTTCTGATCCAGGGTGTTGCGAGTTGAGGCAGTCATAGGGAATCGACCGTTGCCTTGGTAATTGGCCTGCAAGGACAGTGGGAGCTCTCCCAGGGCGAGTACAGTGGAGGAAGTGACTCCCCAGTCAACGCGCCGCTCGCCGACCGTCTGCCCAAACCTCCAATTCGTCGGCTGGCGGTATCCTGCGCGCAGTGTGAGGCCTTGCAGTGCCTGAAAGAGCGCTTCTCCGGTCAATTGGCTCTCAAAGGACGAGTACGCAGGGCGCCTGAGGTCCTCA
>MFGX01000056.1:5511-5849 GCA_001778455.1 Candidatus Fraserbacteria bacterium RBG_16_55_9
CTGCCCAGCGGAGAGGCCATAAGACTTCTCCAGGCGATCGAAGCCTGCCTGTTGGACATTGTTATTGATGTGCTGAATAGAGTAATCCAGATCGATCTGAGGTCCGCCGTTCGGGTTAAGTGTAAACCCGGCTTCGTCTCGCAGGATCTGAGAAGGGGAACTGAATAGATCACGAAGGCCTTCTTGGTGATTGGCATGCAATTGAATGGCGGATCCAATGGGATAGATCGCATTCAGACTGAATTGCACATGATCCTGGCGATCCAGAATGCCGATGGGCGTAAACCGGGGTGAGAGGCCTTCTAGAGTTCCCTGAAGTTGGAGCGGGCCAAGATCCT
>MFGX01000056.1:5921-17630 GCA_001778455.1 Candidatus Fraserbacteria bacterium RBG_16_55_9
TGGCGCGTCCGTCCAGACGTGTCTCCACCTGACGATAGACATGTACTTCTGAAAGAGTTGCCTCTGTTTGATAGAGAAGCAGCTCATACTCCGCCGTTGCCTCTTCCCCCACCCAGAGTGCGTCTTGGGAGGTGCCGAGCGAGGTGATCCGGCGATCACGGGTTTCGCCGATTCGTCCGCGTTCCACGCTATAGAGCCCGTGAGGGGTGCCGTACCATAGATCACTCCCTTGGGGAGCCACAGCATGGACGGCTTGACCTGCCACCGGCCAGCCCAGGCCTTGGTCACCTTCCAGGGTGCGCACACCCCAAGACGTCGCCGCGTAGACCACGTCGCCATCCGTTGCCAGATCGTAAATCCGCGCATGATCGAGATCCTCTACGGTTTGAAAGGCCTCCGCCTCAGGATCCAGAATCATCAATCCTTGATCGGTGCCCACATAGATCCTGCCCTGCGAGGAAGCCAACTGAAGCTCTCTGTCACTTAGCATCTCCGAATGCTCGCCCTTCTTGTAGACATGCCAATTCTTCTTGTCAGAAAGCCCATTGAGAGGAGCTCTTGCCAATCCCTTGTCTGTACCTACCCAGAGCGTGTTTCCGTCAATGAGCACGGCATATGCCGTACTGCTCGGAAGGCCATCTTGCTGCGTGAAGTTCGTCCAATTGGATCTTCGGGCGAAACTGGCTAGAGGATCACCGGGATCGAGCTTTAGCTGTGAGATCCCCCCAGACGTGGCAAAAACCAGCTGTCCGGGTGCCACAGCGATATCGTACACGGTAAACCCGGCCAATCCCTCAAAGATGCCATAGGCGTACCAGCTGTGTCCATCGTAGATTTGCAGGCCGTTCCGATGGCCGAAGAGGGTCAGCGTTCGACCATCGTGCTCTAGAGAGCGGATTACGTAGATTTGATTGGGCAAGTTGACGCGGAGGTTGTCATCCGGGGGAAAGCGATTGATGGTGATCCCGAAGTCGAAGTCACCTTGCAGCACCTCCCCATCCAGTTGACCGCTCATGCCCAGCATGGTGTGCGCGTTGGGCATCGTTCGTAGGGTCTCTGGGTTGGCATCGGGTCTAGGAGAATCATAGACGTTGAGAAGATCAAGATTAAGTTTCAGGTTTTCAAAGGGAACATACGTAAGTGTTACGCCTTGGAAACTCTGGCCGTAATCGCTGCCCCCGCCTAGCCCTCCACGGGCGATCTCGTACTCGATGCGCAACACATCGTCACTACCAATCTGTTTGAGCAGGATGAGAAAGCCGACTTCATACTCGATGAGATAATCCGCGTTTGGCTGAAGCAATTGACCGTTGAGATAGATCTTCTCGCTTCCCTGGAGTATGGATAACCCTAGGACATACGTGCCGGAGCCGGATTGATACGAGTACATTACGCGTACCGCGCTCTCGCGGTTCTTAAAGAATTCTGCGGGGAAATCGAATTCGATGATTCCCACGCTTGCATAGACTTTGTATTCATAGTCAACCAACTTTGGATCGAAGATGTCCATGAAATCATGGTCCACCTTCACTTCGACCCGTACGGTATCTTCTTCAATGTCCTGATGCCCGAGCGCATAGAAACGCTGATGGGCGCTCTCTTTGGCTTGTAGGGAGAGAGAGTCGATTCTTAGCTCCACAAAATCGCTCAGGCGCTCCAGAAACCCACGTTCGTACTCCGTGCCTTCGCTGAGAGGGTAGTCTTTGCGATCCTCTCCAGTGAGGCCCTGAGCCTTGTTGTAATCATCGATGTACTCGCGGAGGCGATCGCGAAGAAGGGTCGAAAATTCGCTTCGTAGCGCCAGGAAGTACTCTTCTCCTGAGGGGATGACGGTGTATACGTTGGAATCAAGCTCGCGCTCTGGTTCATCCTGGATGGCGTTGAACAGATATCCTAGCCCATAGCTCGATAGCAGCTCCTCGAGGTGGGAATCCGACGGGAACGAAAGATCCACTTCCGTAAATCCTTCTACGTAGGTTTTCCCCAGTGAAAAGTATTGTAAGCCCTTCAAGTTTTTCAGATACGCTTCATCCAGCACAGGCTGGTTTTCCGGGTGGGAGGCGAAGGTGGTTTCTTCTTCTGCGGTATTGCCGCGAAATGTGCGCGACTGGACAATCCCTGAGACTTGTGAGTAGATAGCGCTTACTGTCACACGGTCATTGGGTTGCCAGTTGACCCGAAATCCCTTGAGCAGCCGTGAGGAAGAAGCAAAAGGGCTACCGGGTCTACCCATGGGGAAATCTCCAAACTCAGCACTCCAGTTCTCAGCCTGCCAGAGCATATGCAGCGACTGAAGGAACTCGGGCTGATCGTTGTCGAGATGAGCCGTGAGCGCCAGAAGACCCGCAAGGGGGCGCTCCACCGACACAGAGATGTTCGCATCCAAGGTGAGGGACTGTGAGAAGAAGAGCCCGGAAGAGTACGTCTTTTGCGCAAGGCCTTGAGCGTCACCCAGGCCATAGCGTAAGAGCCACCCCACCTCACCGGAGACTTCGTACGAGGGACTCTGAGTTCGCTCAGGAGCTTCCAGTGAGGGTGTCTGAACGAGATCGGGAGGCTGAGCGGATGCCCCGAGGGCAAGCTCACAGCAGAAGAGGCCCAGGAAGATCAACAATCGGACCCAAATGGAGTTCGCTATCGCTAAGAGAGTGGTTCGAATCATGGTACTGAAGGCATGATACCAGAGGTATCGACAGGTTGCCAAGCAGGGTGTATATTGTAGATGGGTTGAACTCATCAAGGAGAAACAACATGGGGGTTCATAAGGTTCTCATCAGCGACTCATTGCACCCGGATGCGATTGCCTGGCTAAAATCCCAACCTGGAGTCGAAGTGAACGTAGCGCCCAAGATCTCCCGCGAAGAGTTGCTCGAGATCATCGGTGGATTCGATGCCCTCATCGTCCGTGGCCGAACACAAGTTGGGGCAGAGGAGATTCAGCGTGGGCAGCGGCTTCGAGTGATCGGTCGCGCGGGCACAGGTTTAGACAACATCAATGTGAAAGCTGCTCAGGAAGAGAATGTTCTTGTGCTCAATGCACCGGGCGCCAACGCCAATGCCGTAGCCGAGCTCACGATCGGCTTGATGCTCTCTCTTGCGCGGCACTTGCCTGAGGCGTTCGCCTCACGCGAGAAGCTCCAAGGCTATGGCTGGGAGCTGGAGGGAAAGAGACTGGGCATCGTGGGGTTGGGGCGGATTGGCAGTCGAGTGGCGCACCTGGCTTCCGCGTTCGGGATGCAACTGATCGCACATGAACCTGACCCCAACGCCGGGCCGACGGATCTACTGATCCAGCGTGTGGATCTTATGGCTCTGCTTCGCGAGAGTGAAGTAATCACACTCCACGTGCCGCTCATCGATCAGACCCGGCACTTGCTTGGTGTGAATGCACTTCATCAAGTGCATAAGGGCGTAATGATCGTGAACACCGCACGCGCGGAGATCGTGGATGAAGCTTCCCTTCTGGCAGCGCTGGATGAAGAGAACGTGTCGGGCTACGCAGCCGATGTCGTCAAAGACGAGCGGCTCACCCGTCACTCCCGAGTGGTTCTTACGCCTCACATTGGGGCTCAGACCGAAGAAGCGCAGCGACGGGCTGGCTTAGAGATCGTCCAGAGGGTGGCCGCGGCACTACGCGCCATGCCTGGATGAGACAGATGATTTTCGATACAATACAAGCAATCGAAAGGAAGAGGACCGACCGCAGTGAACGGCAAGTTCAACCCTGAAGAGGAGCAGCGTCGCAGAAGCCGCAACTTTCGTACCATTGTGCTTCTGATCATCGCTGGAGTCTTTGTTGTTGTGCTCTTTCAGTCGCTTCGTACGCCAACTCCTGGCGAGACCAGAACGTACAGCGATTTCATCAACGATGTGGAAGCAAACAGAGTTAAGGAAGTAATCCTCCGCGGGTCACAGATCACTTGGGCCATTGAGGGCCAAGATAGAAAGTATTCCACGTATGCCTGGCCAGATGACCCACAGCTCATTCAGCTACTCCGGCAGCAACCGGGAGTGGCCGTGAAAGTCGAGCCAGAGCAAGATTTTTCGATGTTCTGGACGATCTTGATCTATCTCTTGCCCCTGCTCTTCTTTGGGATGCTCTGGTACCTCATGATCCGGCGGATGCAGGGCGAAGGGACCAGCGCATTCTCGTTTGGCCGCAGCCAAGCGCGCGTCTTCAACAAAGAATATTCCAAAATCACATTCGCTGACGTTGCGGGAATTGACGAAGTGAAGGAAGAGGTTCAAGAGATTGTAGAGTATTTGAAAGACCCACAGAAGTTCGTACGCTTGGGGGCCCAGATCCCTCGCGGCGTTCTCCTGGTAGGCGCACCGGGTACGGGAAAGACCCTCTTGGCACGGGCGATTGCGGGCGAGGCCGATGTGCCCTTCTTCTCCATCTCAGGAAGCGACTTTGTCGAGATGTTCGTGGGCGTGGGGGCAGCCCGTGTACGTGACCTCTTTCGGCGAGCCAAGGACGAAACCAAGGGCAAGAAGAGTGCAATTGTCTTCATCGACGAGATCGACGCTGTAGGCCGCAAACGAGGTGCCGGCATCGGCGGCGGGCACGACGAGCGCGAGCAGACGCTCAATCAACTCCTCTCAGAGATGGACGGCTTCGAGAAGAACGAGCACGTGATCATCTTAGCAGCCACCAATCGACCGGATATTCTGGATCCTGCGCTGCTTCGACCCGGAAGATTCGATCGCAAGATCACAGTCCCGCCTCCGGATATCAAGGGCCGGGAGGCCATTCTCAAGGTGCATGTCCAGAACAAGAAGCTTACGCCCGACGTGGATTTGGCCATCTTGGCGCGTCGTACGCCAGGATTCGTTGGGGCGGACCTGGAGAATTTATGTAACGAGGGGGCACTCTTGGCGGCTCGACGCGACAAGAACTCCATCGACATGAAGGATTTTGAAGATGCCATCGACCGGGTCATCGCTGGCATCGAACGCAAGGGACGGCTGATTAGCGAAGACGAGAAAGTGAAGATTGCTTATCACGAAGCAGGTCATGCGCTCGTCGGAAAACTCCTGCCGAAGGCTGATCCCATCCATCGCATCTCCATCGTGCCCCGAGGCGAAGCCTTGGGATACACGCTCCAGTTCCCCCTACAGGACAAGTACCTCTATTCGAAAGAGGAGTTGCTCGATCGCTTGACGAGCATAATGGGCGGTCGCGCAGCCGAAGAGATCATCTTCCACGAGCTCACCACGGGAGCCTATGATGATCTCAAGAAGTCCACCGAGATCGCCAAGCGGATGGTCGTAAGCTACGGGATGAGCGAGCGAATTGGCCCGATCAACCTTGGCCGCGAGGATGGAAACGTCTTCCTCGGGCAAGATCTGATCTTAAGTCGCGAGCACAGCGAGAAGATGTCCTCATTGGTTGATGAGGAGATCAAGGCGATCATTGAGCACTGCTATCTGAGGGCTAAGAACCTGCTCAGCCAGCACAAAGAGACCCTCCAAAGGCTGGCGAATAAGCTCCTCGAAGTGGAAGTCTTAGAGGGCGAAAAACTGGATCAACTCCTCAAGGAAGGCGCTCCCCAAGCTGCTGTAAGCCCCACCTCCCTCTGAACTCGACGGATCCATGATCAAGCGGGTTACTATACTGGGTGCTACAGGCTCCATCGGGACCCAAACGCTGGATGTGATCCGAACTTTCAACAAAGAAGAGCCCCGCTTTGCCGTAGTCGCGTTGGCAGCGGGCGAGAATCACTCTCTTCTCAGCCAACAGATTTCTGAGTTCAGGCCTAAGTGGGTTTCCCTCAAGCATGAACGTGATCTTGAAGCGCTCCGGCACCAACTTGGCTCTCTAGCCCACGGGATCGAGTTCATTGCAGGTGAAGAGGGTCTTCAAGTTCTCGCCGCGCAGTCAGATGCGGATCTGGTCGTCAATGGACTGGTTGGTGCTGTGGGCTTGATACCCACTCTCACTGCATTGCGTGCAGGGATCGATGTGGCGCTTGCCAACAAAGAATCTCTCGTGATCGGCGGACACTTAGTTAGAGATGCGCTAGAGCAGGGTGGAGCAAAGCTCATCCCGGTAGACAGCGAACACAACGCGCTCTTTCAGTTCTTCAAGAGCTGTTCCACGGAAGAAATCTCGCGAGTTGTACTTACGGCATCGGGAGGGGCGCTGCGCGACTGGCCGCTAGATAAGCTTGACAACGTGACTTCTCAAGATGTGCTCAAGCACCCGACATGGCAGATGGGCAAGAGAATCACCGTCGACTCGGCCACTCTTGTGAATAAAGCCTTTGAGGTGATCGAAGCCCATTGGCTCTTTGATTTTTCGTTTGAGCGTCTTGACGTCGTGATTCATCCACAGAGCGTTGTGCACGGGATTGTGGAATTATGCGATGGGTCCGTGTTGGCTCATTGGGGTGCACCGGACATGCGTGGGCCGATTCAGTATGCGCTAAGCTATCCTGAACGCTCTTGTACTCCCTATGGAAAGTTAGATTGGAGTTCTCTTCGACTGGAGTTCTGCTCACTGGATAAGAGACGTTATCCAGCTTTCGAGATTGTCGTGGAGGCTGGTCGTAAGGGGGGGGCATTTCCGGCTGTGGCTAATGCAGCCGACGAGGTGGCTGTTCAGCGATTCCTGAAGGGAGAAATCCCATTTACACGCATTCCGGAAATCTTGAAGGCAGCCCTAGAGGCTCACAAGTCCGTAGTGCGTCCCGTTCTGGAAGCGATTCTGGAAGCGGATCGCTGGGCGAGGGAGTACGCGCGCCATGTGTAATTGATCGGTGACACGCGTCATGGATTTGGCATAAGCCTTTTGTTATATTGTCACGCTGAGCCTCACTCGGGTATAACTACAGAACAACATGATTCGTAAATATTTCGCTGTTGCGAGCGTTCTGCTTCTTCTGGCCGTCGTTGCCATTGCCATCGATGACTACAACCAAGAATGGCGCTACTGGCAAAGGGCCTATTACACCGAGCTGAAGCAGAATGAGAAGGGCTCGCTCAGTCTGTGGGATCGCATCCGCATCGAACTCCAATTGGGGCTGAATGCGAACAAAGTTGTGACAGAGTCCGGCCGAAGCGCCGACGCGTGCATGGCTTGCCATGCCAATCAAGGTGGAGCCAGCTTTGCCGAGAACCCACTGAGAGACCTCAACGAGATTCACAACAACGTCTTTGTCCTAACAGACATACCGTTCGATCAGCTCGGTTGTACAGCCTGTCACGGCGGAGATCCCCTGGCTCTGACCAGCCACCGGGCCCACGAGCATATGCAGAGCCGATTCAGTGAGATTTTCCTGGAAAGCCTGGAAGGACTTCACTCCGACCAACAGATGGTTCGGCAACGTTCCATCGAGATGATCCGATGGATGACCGGCAACGACTTCGGTTACGTCTTCAACGCTCCCCAAGAGGAGCAAGAGAAGGCCATCCAGCAAGCGGAAGCTTGGTGGGATCTGCACAAAGATGTATTCTTGGCTGAAGGTTTTGGCGATCGGGAGTCCGCGTTTGAATTTGTGAATCCACAAGCGCAAGCCATCGCTGCCATGACGGATGTTTCAACCACGGGCGAGTCTCTTACGTTTATTGGATCCAATACATGCATCGGCTGCCACGCCAACCCTCATCCCGGGGGATCGCCTTACATTCCGGACACGAACAAGGCTCACGTGGAGCAGTGGTTCCAGGATGCGTTCAAGACGAGCACCCACCCCGATCTCTATCTCCTGAATCACCCCTTCTTAGCTGAAGTGCTCATCACGCAAAGCATCAGCGATCCCGCCCGACGAGATGAGCTGATCAAGTTGATCGATACCGCTCGGCGCACGGGAGAACTCCCTGAACCGCAGAAGATCGAAGGACTGTTGGAAACCATGCGCACTATGGATCTCACGTGTGAGGCTTGCCACGGTCCAGGGAGCGAGTACGTTCAGCTGATGATGAAGGGTTTATCCTTGCAATATCAAGGTCGAACCGCGGAAGCGGCTGAACTGATTAAGAAGGCGCGCGAGATCGGATTGGAGAACGCACGCCGCAACGTATCTGATTCAGACTTCTGGCGGATTTTCCAGAAGCTCATCGCTGAGCTCCAAGCCCCCCAAACCCCCCCATAGAATCCAAGCAACCTTTGACAATCCTGCTTCCTATCTCTACAATCAGATGCGAAGATGAGAATCACCCGCAAGAGCGATTACGGTCTTAGGGCCATGTGCGAGCTTGCCAAGAGCCACGGCCGATCACCCATTTCGATCACAGAGGTCGCAGCCGCTCAAGGAATCCCTGATCCGTTTCTAGAGAAGATCATGCAGGAGCTCAAGAGTGCGGGCTTGATCGCGGCCACGCACGGTCGGGGTGGCGGATACTCTCTTGAGCGCGCCCCGAATCAGATCTCCGTCCGTGAGGTGATCGAAGCATTGGAGGGTCCCATGGCCCTGGTGACCTGCCTTGACCCCGCGCTGAAATGCATGATTGAGGATGGCTGCCCCACCAGCAGCTTCTGGGCGCTCATCAACGAGCGCTTTGAGCAAGCTTTAGGAGCTACGACACTCGCGGATCTGCTTCAGCGAATCCCCGGTTCCCATTCACCCAAACATACGATCCCCGAAGAGAGTGGTCTAGTGCAATGAGCTCACTAGAAGAGCGCATCCGAGAGGCGCTCCAAAACATTCTCTTGCCCAAGTTGGACCGAAGCCTCATCGAGGCTGGCATGCTGGAGCGGATTGAGGTCTCGGGCGGGCAAGTGCGCATTCTACTTCACTTCAAGCCAGCGTACGCCTCGAAATCTCAGCTGCGCCAATGGGTTAGTGAACACGTCAGTCAAATTCCAGGTGTTTCCAGTGTAGAAATCGAGTTCACACAAGAAGCAACCTCGCATGCCGGAAGCCCTCAACGGACTGTTCCTCCGGAGGCACGCACGGCACGACGCGTGGAACTCGCGAGCGTCAAAGAGATCGTAGCGATCTTCAGTGGCAAAGGAGGTGTGGGCAAGAGCACCGTGAGCGTTAACCTTGCGGTGGCGCTCGCCCAGGCTGGCGCGCGGGTGGGGCTCTTCGACGGTGATGTCCATGGACCCAACATCCCCAATCTTCTGGGGATTGACGAGCGCCCCGTGGTTGCTCAAGGCAAGATCAAGCCCATTGAGAAGTACGGTCTTAAGGCGATCTCCCTGGGGCTCTTGGTTGAGCCGGAAGAGGCTCTCATCTGGCGTGGCCCGATGATCACAAAGGCCATCAATGAGCTACTGAGTGGCGTAGATTGGGGAGAGCTGGATTACATAGTCATTGATCTCCCACCGGGAACAGGGGATGCGCAATTGGGCTTGGCTCAAGACGTAGAGCTTTCGGGCTCCATTGCAATTACGACGCCTCAAGAGGTCTCCCTCGCGGATGTTCGCAGAGGGATCACGACCTTCAAGCGGTTGGAAGTGCCTCTTTGGGGAATCGTCGAGAACATGAGTTATTTCAGCTGCCCTCACTGCGGAAAACCTACAGATATCTTCGGCTCCGGCGGGGGTGAGCGTGAGGCTCGGCGCCAAGGGGTTCCCCTCTTGGCGAGCATCCCACTTGACCCTCAAGTTCGAGAGGGCGGCGATCAAGGTATGCCCATTGTCAAAAGTGCGCCCGATTCCCCAGCATCTCAAGAGTTTCGCAAGATCGCTCAATACTTGTTGCAGAAACAGCGCCAGACGATATGATTTTTGGGAAGGAAGTGACCGAAACGTATGAGTCTTAACGCCGATGAGATACGAGAGTGCATCCGCCAGAATGTGAATGACCCGGAGTTGGGGATCAACGTGGTGGATCTTGGATTGCTCTATGATGTCGAGATCCGCGCTGAAAAGGACGTCCGCATCGAGATGACGCTCACGACCATGGGGTGTCCGCTCTATGACGTCATAGAAGCAGAGATCGTCCGAGTGCTTCGCGCGAAGTACGGGGATGACGTCGATGTTGAAGTGGAGTTTGTCTTCGACCCGCCTTGGACTCCCGACATGATGAGCGAGGACGCCCGCATGGAACTGGGCTTCGTCTAGGCTTACGCCCAGATCGATGACAAGCTGCGCCTACTGCCACAAGGACAAGGGTCGGCGGGAGTGCCCAGCGCTGGGAGGACTCATCTCCACGGCATGCTGCGGCCAGCATCGAGGGCTTCGTATCGACTGCCCCTCCCACTGCAAGTATTTTCGAGCTCACGAAGAATACCAGAGATCACGCTTGGGACCGGAGTTTCATCAAGCTTGGATGAAGGCTACAGAGCCATTTTATCGCGAGCGCCAACAGGAACAGCTTGATTTTGTCGTATTTCTAGAGGTCTCGCTGTATCGGTATTTTCTTCAACAGACTCGAGGGACGGACGAGGAGCTCCATGAGGCCCTTGAGTTCCTGAAACGAAAGCTCAGTCCCGTCGAAGTCATTGAAACACCAGGATCTTCTCTTGGCAAGCACTTAGCAGAAGCCGCTCGGGGGTACATGGAAAAGAAGCGCACTCTCGACCCCGAGGAGGCGCAGAAGGCTGCCCATGCACTGGTTGGAGCTGTTCAATCACTAAAAGACAGCGGGGAACCTCGGCAGGCTTTGCATGGGCTCTTGGGCCATGTGGAGCTCTATATCGGTGCGCCGGAAGCTTCGGCAGCTGAAAGACCCACTGCTATCGAGACGCCCAAGATCATTCTACCCGGCCAGCGTTGAAGTGGAGCTCAATCCCGCTGAGCGAATCTCCGGGAGCAGATGGCCGCGAAGCGCGAGCACTCCGTAGCTCAATAAGCCCACGGTCACACTGAGTCCCACTCGTATGAACTCATTGGCATCCAGATAAGCCAGACTCCGATCGACTCCATAGACACAGATTCCCATAAACAGAGCCCCGAGGAGCATCTTTCCGATCTCTGGCGCGATCTTGAAAACGAGAGGCACCTGCAGGCGATTTTGAAGCAGAAGTATCAGCAGACCCATCTGCGTCAGCCCTGCGATGGAGGTCGCAAGGGCTAAGCCTCCGATTCCCAGGGGCCCAATCAACAGTAGATCCAGTGCGATGTTCAATCCAACGGTCACGGCGCTGATGGCCACCGGAGTGCGGGTATCTTGTAGGGCATAGAAAGACCGGGTGAGCAGATAGGTCATACCGTAGCCCAAAAGCCCTAAAGCGAAGAAGCGAAGTGCATACAGAGTTCGCGCGGTATCTTCAGGCCCGAAGCGCCCGTGCTCGAAGAGAAGCTGGATGATCGGACCACCCAATATGAGAAGCCCTATCGTCGCGGGAAGGAGAATGAAGGCGGCCAAGCGCAAGCCTTGTAATAGAGAAGCAATAAACTCCTGGCGATTCGACGGGTCGGACTGTCGGCTCAGTCGTGGCAAGAGCGCGGTAGCCAGCGCGACAGCGAACACCCCCAGCGGCAACTGGAATAGCCGCACGGCGTACTGCAGAGCAGCGATGGAGCCGTCTCCTAAACGCGAGGCCAACTTGCTATCCACAAGCACATTCAGTTCAACTACGACCAGCCCGATCACCGTCGGCAACATGAGGCCAAGCAACCTCTGAATGCTCTCGTCTTTGGGATCACAGGTGAAGCGATAGCTCAAGCGCCCTCGCAAAAAAGGAACCTGAAAGAGGAGTTGGCACAGCCCACCCAAGAGGACTCCCATAGCCAGCCCATAAATGGGTGGATTCACGTGGGGGGCAATCCAAACGGCTCCCACGATCATTCCCACATTGAATAGCACGGGCGCG
>MFGX01000056.1:17697-18061 GCA_001778455.1 Candidatus Fraserbacteria bacterium RBG_16_55_9
CAAGCATGATGAAGGGGAACGTGAATGTCACGAGCTGAACCGTTAGCGCCTGCTTGGTCGCGTTGAATCCGTCAGCCAGAAAGGGCACATAGTACGGGGCGAGCCCTATGCCCAGTGCCACGATGAGCGGAAAGGCGATCAAGGCAAGCGTGAGAACGTTGTTCGTAAGACGAGTCGCAAGTTCTCGCCCTTTGGCTAGATGCTCAGAGAGAAGGGGGATGAGAGCTGTGCTCAGGGCTCCCTCAGCCAGAAGCATTCGCAGAAGGTGTGGAATTAAGAATGCGATGAGGAAGGCGTCGTAGTCGGCGCCAGCCCCGAACTGGTGTGCGATGATCGTATCGCGCACCAGCCCCAGCACGCGGCT
>MFGX01000056.1:18074-23257 GCA_001778455.1 Candidatus Fraserbacteria bacterium RBG_16_55_9
GAGCCAATGAGAAATACGCTCTGAAGAAGGCTTCGCAAGTTTAACATAAGTGCTCCGGCCAGGTCTACCGGCGCAAGAAGACTAGGCCAACCGGGATCTCCCGAGTGCTTCCTATGGTTCGAAGTCGTGCTCCGTCTTGGAAGACGAGCGAGCTAGAGCCCCCGCCGTCAAAGGCCATGGCATCTACGGCACCGAGCGTGCGAAGGTACTCCGCAAGCTCAAGAAGGCTCATACCCACTGAACCATTCCCTCGGGTGACGATCATCAAGATAAGCGTTCCATCGCGGGTGAGTGCCAGAGCGCTCCGAGCCGCCGACTTCTGGAGAACATCAGCCTGAAAACCTTCGGGAGTGAGAGCGGTCTCTCCTCCGTAAAGCAGCATCGGTCCTGCTTGGAGGGCATCACGAATGAGATAGAGTTCGGGGCTTATTCTGTAATCCAACTGCGCGCGCTCTGCGGGTAGGAGGTCTGCCAAGCGGGTTTGCGCGCTTCCTGTAGCTACGAGCCAGTAGGCGTTTCGATCGGTAGAGCTGATGCCTCGATCGGATCCAATCCACGCGATTCGGTCTCCTCGAATGGCTATTACGCGCGCGTCGCTCCAGGAGCCCCGCGGACCTGCATACTCCGGGGTATAGGCGATGAGCGCGTTGCGGTACATGGGGCGATTGATGCCGTCAATTGGAATGGAACCGTGTGGCGTTCGGAACAGGAGCGCAATACGGGGATTCATGAAATGGAGTTGCCCGAAGAAGCTTATGGCCAAAGTCGCCCGGCTCAAATAGGGAGCGTTCAGAACTCGACCGTCTTTGAGGAGAAACCCGATGGGCAAGCCGCTGGAAGGGTCAAAGAAGTTGGCGTTGATCCCTGCGAATGCACCCTCTTGACCGATCATGTCCTCCAAAGAACTCGTCGTTCCAAGCCCGGAAGGCGAGAACGCGATGGCGGGGCGGTATCGGGCGGCATCGAGCGTCAAGTAATGGATCGTGACCCAGCCGCCGAGTGTGACTCCGTCCACGCGGTGATAGACACCTCCCCAACTCAACCGAGTCTCGGTCGCTTGGCGAGGCAGGAATCCCGCATGAGTGAGCGCGTCGGCTGGGCTAGAGAGGGCCACAGCCACCAACACCAAGCTGAGTGAGGAAAGGTGGCGGATACTCATCCAACGTGCGAAGATGGAGATTCTTCGACGACCTCCACGCGGATCTCTGCCGTGATGTCTTTATAGAGCTCGATCTTGACGGGATGGCGGCCCAAAGCCTCGATGGGTGATTCGATTCGCACTCGCCCCTTCTCGATCTCTGCTCTGAATTGTTCGGAGAGTTGGGAGGCGATCTCCTCAGGTCGCACGGAACTGTAGATCTTCTTATCGTGGGACTTGCGGTAGAAGGTGAGCACGGTGCCGTCGAGCTTCTGCTTGAGTGCTTTGGCTTGCTCCTCGCGCTCTTTCATTTCTGTCACGCGCTTCTCACGCGTCTTCTGGAAGCGCTGGACGTTATGAGGTGTGGGCTCAACCGCCAATCCCTTGGGCAAAAGATAATTGCGGGCGTAGCCGGGAGCGACGTTCACGACGTCCCCAGGCTGGCCGAGTTTCTCTACGGTTTGCGTTAACAAAACCTGCATGTCCATCCCCCTTGGTTTGATGCAAATCCCAATTAGATTAGTGAAATGCCACCGGATTCGCAAGGTCAGGCGTCCTTCAGCAAGTGTACAAGAGACTCAGCGCAAGCTCTTCAGCGACTTGAAGAGCTTTTGGAGGAAACGTGAAGCTTCTCCGAAGATGCCCGGGCTCTTGCTCTCTCTGGGTCCAGCCACATTCAGCGTTCTCACTTTGTGCTTGCGCGCCCAGTCGAGAATCGCCGACACACGGGGATGCTTTTCTAGATTGATCACCATACATGGTTTGCCCAAGCGAATAGCGATCTCGATGGTCTGGGCAGTCCCACCTGTCGGCTCGCCACGAGTCAGCACCAGCGTTCCGTCAGAGTCGCGCACGTTCCACTCCGTCCGCTGGACATACTCTTCCGAAGGAGTCTCCATCAAGGGATAGTGACTGGGTATCGGATCACCCTCAGCTTTGCGACCTTTGGGACACCAGCCACCACAGGGCATCCCTAATTCTAATGCCACATCGAGCGCCGCTCGATCAACTCCTGTCTGTCCTCCAGAAACGATCTTCTCAAAACGCCATTTCATGGGTACAGAGCATCCCCCGTGGTATGATTCCCAGTATGCTGGCAAGGACCGAGATCCTCAAGCAAGTGGGAACTCGCACGCTCCTCATGGGCGTCCTCAATGTGACTCCCGATTCTTTCTCGGATGGGGGGCGCTTTACAAACGTAGAAGCAACGTTGGCTCATGCTCGGCAATTGGCAGGTGAAGGTGCCGACATCCTCGACATCGGCGGCGAGTCCACCCGACCGGGAGCTTCTCCAGTTTCTCTTGAGGAAGAATTGAAACGAGCCATCCCTGTGATCAGAGCTGTTCGGGCAGAGCTGCCCCAAATGTGCATTTCCGTAGACACATACAAAGCTCGCGTAGCCGAAGAAGCTCTCGAAGCGGGAGCAGACATGCTCAACGATGTGAGCGCCTTACGATTTGATTCCCGGATGGCAAGGGTGATTGCTCAGGCAGATGCCCCGGTGGTACTGATGCACATGCTGGGAACTCCCCAGACAATGCAGCAAAGCCCTACGTACAAGGACGTTGTGGCGGAGATCATCAAGTTCCTAAGCGAGCGCATTGTCTGGGCTACCCAACAGGGGATCTCGGAAGAGAGAATCGTTATTGATCCGGGGATCGGCTTCGGCAAGAAGCCAGAGCACAATACTCAAATCTTGCGAAGACTGTCGGAGTTTAAGGTGCTGGGGCGACCTCTATTATTGGGAACTTCGCGCAAGTCGTTTCTGGGGGCACTCACGAAGCGACCCGTCGAGAAACGCGTAGAAGAGACGATTGCCAGTGTGGTGATCGGCGTACTCCACGGAGCTGATCTTGTAAGGGTGCACGACGTTGGGCCAATCAAGCATGCGCTGATGGTTGCGGATGCGATACGGTATTGAACTCGTTATTGAAGATATTGTGCATGATCTCAATTCGGTAGGTCATTGAGACCCTCACGGCATAATCTTGCCCATCCACCTCGCAGAAGAACCACTTGCCCTTTTGGGGGATGGTGCTGAGAACTTCTCTTCGTGCAGCTTCCACCGCAACGACATTGACCGCTTGGCTTCGATGAGCCAAGTATCTTCTTAACGCGGACACGAGTCGATGCTGATTCATGACTTCCATCTTGGATTACCAGAGGAATGAAGCCACTTGAGGACGTTGCACGCTGCCGATCTCATAGGTCTCAAAGAGATCAAATACCAGTTCCGGTACGCCAAGCTTCACCGGAAGCTGTAACTCCACGAGCGTCTCCATCGAGAGCGGCCGAGTGTGCGCCACATACCCACCGGTTAAGAAATCGGCCACCAACTGCCGCTGCTTCTCGTCCATCGACTTATCCGTCAAGAACCAGTCAATGAACATCTTCACTTCTTGGATCGATTTCTTGGCAAGATCCGCCAGAATCACCATCTCATCGCTGATGTTTTCGATGGGTTTCTTCTCGAGTAGCTCCAGAATTGCCCCCGACGCCATGCCAGCGATCTGAGGGTCCAGAGGCCCCAACACCGAGAAACCTTCCATTATGATTTCGTCCGCAGCAAGAGCAATCATCGAGCCGCCGCTCATGGCGTAGAAGGGCACAATGGCTGTCACTCTGGCCGGATGTTTCTTCAAGGCGGAAGCGATCATCTCTGCAGCCAGCTGCAGCCCGCCCGGCGTGTGCAAGATCATATCGATCGGGCGGTCTTTGGGAGTCCGGTGGATCTCCATCATCACCTTCTCGCTGTCTTCGATGATGATCCCATCCCCGCTGCCATCTTGGAAATCAAACCAGGGCTCCCGGCGATGGATGAGCGTAATGACTTTACTTTCGCGCTCCTTTTCCAGCTTTCGAAGGATCTTCGCGCGTTCATTCAAGATCTGTTCTCGGAGCGCTTCTCGTTCCCTCATTTCGCGCATCATATGAACCTCCCTTACGGTATGTACACGCCTGCACTCTGGAAGGATTCGTCACGGAGGCACATACAAGGCTCCAAGAACGAAACCATAGATCAGGTGCAGCAACAGGTTGGCAAGGATGTGAGGCATGGTCATGGGCATCGTCGTTCGAAAGACCTTGGCTCCGCCAGCCCTAGCTATCATCGCGGTCAGAGAGACCACTAGCCAGAGAAGCGCTCCAAAGATCAGTCCCTTCAGCCATCCCCAGCCCGGCAAGTGGGTATAGAGCAGACCCGCGAACGCCAGGCCAAAGAGCACGCTGTCCATCTCGTGAGCGAGCATGCCGATCCACCAACGAGAAGGCCCATCGTCGTCGAAGTAGATCAAGCCCGTTTCGCTTACATCAATACGCGGCAGCTTCAAAAAACCTTGCATCCGATACCCCACAAAAGCCATGGCATAGCCTGCGATGAGACCTGCCGCAAGCACGCTTAGAAAATTCATAGTGCGCTCGCCATCTTCTTCGAGCAAAGTGACGGGGTATATCCCACGGAGGGCATAGGATGGCGCAATTGGTCCATCGGGCCATGGACTTTGCTTCTCCGTGGTGGAGGGGGCGGCCAGTTCCAGCTCAGACGCGAATTCGGCGAAATGCCCAGATCGCGATAGCGAACATGACTACGCTTTCTAGAAAGAGTACCGCCAACTCGAGAGAGATATTGGGTCCACTGGCACCGAGGAGACCCGCTCGCAAGGCGTCCGCTGTGTACGTGGCAGGGTTGATGTAAAAGATGCTCTGCATGACGGCGGGGACTCGGTCGGCAGGATAGAAGAGTGAGCTGGTAAACGTAAATAGGAAGAAGACAAGCGGGCTGAAGGTCTGAAAGGCCTCGTACGTGCGCATCTTGATCGAGAAGGCAATGTAAACAGCCCCAAAGAAGAGCGATCCGAGCAGCAGCGCCGCCAGCATATACAAGGCTCCGAGAAGTGAGATGGTCGTCGTTCCGGCAAAGACAGGCCACGCGAAGATGAGGACGGCAATCGCGCTGGCAAAGGCGATCATGGCATTGGCGACGATTACGCTCAAGATGTATTGCGAGCGCGTGAAGGGCCCGACAAGCAATTGCTGCAGCATCGCT
>MFGX01000056.1:23271-24080 GCA_001778455.1 Candidatus Fraserbacteria bacterium RBG_16_55_9
CCAGACGAGCCAACCTGTATTCCACCCACTGTTGATCACAGCGAAAATCACGGCTCCGGAAGCCATGAATGCCGGGTAATGAACGGTCACATTGTTCCAGCTGAAAGGAGGGATGATACCGGTATAGGCGAAGCCCTGTATGTATGTGAAGATCAAGGGGAAGACGATCTGAAAGACGATTGAGCTCTTGTCCATCGCGGCACGAAAATTGCGATAAGATAGTCGCAGAACGATGCTGGCGCTGTTCATGATTTATGCTGCTCCTTCTGGTGTTTGCTGCAGCATGTTGATAAACGCATCTTCCAGCGTGGGCTCTGCTACGTAGATCGAAGCCAGATTCAAGTTATGCTCCTCCACCAGCTTGAAAATCTTGGGCATGAGGGTGATGGGGTCATCTGTGATCACTTTCAGTGAACCGTCGGCATTGGTTCTCAAGATTTTCTGCACACCTGCCAATCGTTCGAGTTGATAAAGGAACGTGGGAGGAGTTCCATTGTGAAGCGTTAGTTCAATTGCCTTGATCTTCCCAAAGCGGCGCTTGAGCGTGTCCGGCGTATCAATCTCAACAATCCGACCATGGTCAATGACCGCGATGCGATCACATAGATATTCCGCCTCTTCCATGATGTGGGTTGTAAAAAAGATCGTTAAGCCCTCTTTGACTTTCTCTTTGAAGAGATTGAGGGCAGCCCGCCTGGCAAGCGGATCCAACCCGATCGTCGGTTCATCCAAAAAGAGCAGCTCCATATCGTGCATGAACTCGCGGGCCACTTGCACTCGCCGTCGTTGCCCGATGGATAACTCCTGTG
>MFGX01000056.1:24096-28720 GCA_001778455.1 Candidatus Fraserbacteria bacterium RBG_16_55_9
TTCGCGAAGATCGAGGCGGTTGAGCAAGAGGTCAATCCGCCGCCTGCGTTCGGTTAGCGGGACACCCCAGAGCATCCCGTATAGGTCTAGAGAATCTTCGACGCTCAGAAACATCTCATAGCTCTCTTGCTGCTGCACGACGCCAATGCGTTTGCGGATCTCGTGGCCTTCTTTCGCGACATCGTAGCCCAAGACGTTAGCACTCCCTCCGGTGGGTTCGAGCAGCGTTGTCAGGACTTTTATGGTGGTAGTCTTGCCAGCGCCGTTGGGGCCCAGAAACCCGAAAACTTCTCCTTTCTGGACGGTGAAGCTCACGTCCTCCACCGCCTTTACATCGCCATAATGCTTTGAGAGAGAACGAACTTCGATGGCATGCATGGTCGTACTTTACTGCTCCTTTCGCTCAAAACTCCAGCGATTATACTCCATGTTTCACCTGCCGCACCCAGGTTGCCAGCGCCACCAGCAAATCTCCGATGCGTTCACGAGTTGCATCGTCAATCAATCGTGGGATCATACTAAACTATTCACATCGGGAATGTGCAAGCTTTGCCGGATCTCTCGCTGCCTGTTATGATCGTGCTCGGGTGATCGAAGTTGAGGCTGAATGTGAAGCAATTGAAAGCCTCGAAAGGGCAGATCTTTGCCTTCGAGAAATTGGAGGATTGGGGCCATCTGACCTCCAAAGGGCGCCCTTTGGAGTACACACGCCCAGTTCACATGAAGGGGGACGCGCACTACCGCGACGGGATTGTCTACGTACGTGTTCAAATCACAACCGAGATCGAGGTCGAGTGCAGCCGTTGCTTGAAGCTCATATCTCAATCCGTACAGCTTGCGGAATCGCTTGAGTTCCAGGAGGAGCCAGAGACGGGACTCCAAGGCGTTCTTCTTGACGAGTTCAGTTATGAGTATGGAGCAGAGGAACTGGAGCTCATGGCTTACTTTGAAAAATTGATCGCTGCTTCGTTGGAGATCAAACCTCTCTGCAACGCCGATTGTCGAGGCTTATGTCCTACGTGTGGCCAGAACCTCAATCAGGGATCTTGCACATGCACTCAGAAGCGCTCTAAGGACCCAAGACTGGGAAAACTCAAAGAGTTACTTCCGTGAGTGTCCGTGAGAGCTCGATGAAGGTGCTGGGGATCGATCCGGGGCTGGCCACCACCGGTTATGCCGTCATTCAGGAGGGTGGTTCCTCCTCGCTGAATCGGATGAAGGTCTTGGAAGCCGGAGTGATTCGAACGCCTCCAGGAGATCCCATTCCTCAAAGGCTGAAGTCGATCTATGATGAAGTGGTACGCCTGATTGAGGAGTATCAGCCGCAGGCATTGGCTGTTGAGCAGCTCTTCTTTAATCAAAACGTCACGACGGCAATGGTTGTATCCCAAGCGCGTGGCGTTGTGTTGCTCGCTGCACATTGTTTGCAAGTGGAGAGCTATACACCCCTGGAAGTAAAGCGTCAGATCAGCGGCTACGGACGCGCGAAGAAGCCGCAGATTCAGGCGATGGTCCAGCGCTTGCTGGGTCTAAGAGAGCTGCCCAAGCCGGACGACGCTGCGGATGCTCTGGCTGTGGCACTCTGTCATCTTTTAAGGTATCGCTCGAAACTAAGCCCACTTCGGAAGAGGCGCTAAACGCCCACATGCCTGCGTTGAACTTAGAAGATGCAAATGAAAAGCGGTTCTTGATTCTGGATGCAAGCTCCATTCTCTATCCGGCTTATCACGTTCTGAAGAATTTCTCGACGCGTGCCGGTTTTCCAACGGGTGCCATCTATGGATTCACAAGAACTCTCTTGAAACTACTCCGCGAGTACCCTTCACGCTATATGGCCGTGGCGTTTGATGCCCCTGGTGAGAAGTTACGTCACAAGCGCTATGAAGCGTACAAGGCCCATCGACCCAAGATGGACGATGCGCTCGCTGTGCAGATCCCGCGTGCCAAGGAACTGGTTGATGCCTTTCACATTGCTCGGTTTGAGGAACCGGGTTACGAGGCCGATGATCTGATTGCGACGCTGGTGAAGAGCTCGCGAGAGCACGATCTAGAAGTGCTCATCGTGAGCGGAGATAAAGACCTGATGCAATTGGTTACTGACAAAATTTCAGTCTTAAAACCTTCTCGTGATCCGGGCAAGGAATTTGCGCGAATGGATGCCAAAGAGGTTGAGCGCTACTTGGGTTCCCCCCTGGTAGAATTCGGGATTATCTTGCGCTTACGGGAGACAGCACGGACAACGTGCCCGGAGTGCCGGGCATCGGAGAGGTTACAGCCAGAAAGCTTCTGGAGGAGTTCCATACTCTAGAGAATGTGCTGAAGAACGCAGAGAGAGTGGGAAATGAGCGCGTCCGGCAGGCCCTCCTGGAGCACAAAGAGCAAGCCATGTTGAGCTACGAGCTTGTGAGTCTTGAAACGATACCCCTCAAAGATCCCCTCGTGCGCTGCGAGTTGGGAGAGCCCGACTGGCTCCAGATCAGAAAGGTCTTTGAAGAGCTAGAGTTTCAGAGCATCCTCAAGGAACTGGGCTTAGCCAGTACTGCAGCGCCGAAGCCTGCGCAAAAAGTGGACTGCCAGATCGTTCTCGATGAACGATCGCTTGAGGAGCTGTGTACGCGCCTTGGCAACGCTCCAGAAATCTCGCTCGATCTCGAGACGACTAGCCAAGATGACATGAAGGCTGAGATTGTGGGAATTGCCATCGCTCTTGAGCCGCACGAGGGCTATTACATTCCCGTAGGCCACGAGGGCTTAGGTATCCCTCGCCAACTCAAGCTGGCTACTGTGCTTGGCAAGCTTCAGCCACTGCTTGAGAACGATCACGCGCGGATCATCGGCCAGAACCTCAAATATGACTCCAAGGTGCTGATACGCGCTGGGGTGAATCCAGGCAAGATCTCGTTTGATTCGATGCTTGCTGGTTATTTGCTCGATCCCGAAAGCCGAAAAGATCTCAATGAACTGGCTATTCGCTACTTAGGCCACGGAATGAAGAGCTTTTCAGATCTGGGCAGAGAAAAGATGAGTGAGGTCCCGATTGAAGAGGCAGCCGAATACGCGGTCGCCGATGCAGAAGCCGTCATTCGCCTCAAAGAGGAGATGCTCCCCAAGCTTAAAGAACTCCAACTAGAAAAGCTTTTCTATGAAGTGGAGCTTCCGCTCATCCCGGTACTCGTCAGCATGGAGCTCAAGGGCATTCTCGTCGATCGTGATGTACTGCGAGAGCAGGGGAAAGAACTGGAAGTGCTCCTCGATCAGCTCAAGCGCGAGATCTTTCAGTTGGCTGGTGAGGAGTTCAATCCCAACTCGCCCAAGCAGGTGGCGTCAATTCTCTTTGAGAAACTGAAACTTCCCATCATTCGAAAGACCAAAACAGGGCCATCAACAGATGCCTTCGTGCTGGAACAGCTGGCAGCATCACATCCCCTGCCGGAAAAGCTCTTGGTGCATCGCGAGCTAGAAAAATTGCTCAACACGTACGTGCGCAGGCTACCGGAGCATATCAACCCAGAGACAGGACGGATTCACACTTCGTTCAATCAGAGTGTGACATCCACAGGGAGGCTCTCAAGTTCCGAGCCCAATCTGCAAAACATCCCCATCCGATCGCAACTGGGAGGTCAGATTCGAGAGGGTTTCATTGCTCCGCGAGGGCGAGTCCTAATCGGTGCAGATTATTCTCAGATTGAGCTCCGAATCATGGCCCACATAGCAGAAGACCAGGGCTTGATCGAAGCCTTCGAGCGCGACGAAGACATCCACTCGCGCACGGCGGCCACGATCTTTGGAGTACCTCTGGAGAAGGTGAACGCTCAGCAACGAGACATCGCCAAGCGGATCAACTTTGGGCTCGCGTATGGGATGAGTAGTTTTGGCTTAGCGCAATGGGCCAAGATCCCTCGCAAGGACGCGGATCAGTTCGTCAAGAGTTATTTTGAGAGCTTTCCGGGCGTCAAGACGTACATGGAGCGCATTGTTAAACAAGCTTCGGAACAGGGCTATGTCGAGACGCTTTTGGGGCGGCGGCGCTACTTTGGGAAGCTGGACAGTCGCTCGGAGCGCGAGGCGATCAACATGCCGATTCAGGGAAGTGCAGCGGATCTGATGAAACTGGCGATGCTTCGTCTCCATGAACAAGTGCAATCGGGGAAGATCAAGGCCGATATGCTCTTGCAGATTCACGATGAGCTGATCTTCGAGGTAGACAAAGACCGGGCGGAGGGCAGCGCTCAGATTATCAAAGAGACGATGGAAGGTGTGATGGAGTTGGCTGTGCCACTCAGGGTTGATGTAAAATTGGGGAAGAATTGGGGCGAGATATGACGATTTACACTATTGGGCACAGCAACGTAAGTGCAGATCGCATAATTGAACTGCTCAAGCAACACAGGATTCAAGTTTTGGTGGACGTGCGCAGCACTCCGTATAGCCGATATAGCCCGCAATTCAACCGCGAGTGTTTCGAAGAAGCTCTCCTCCGCAAAGCTGGGATTCATTACGAACATGCTGAGGCTTTAGGCGGTCGCCCTGAGGATCCCACCTGCTATAGTGAGGGGAAGGTGCTCTATGCAGAGATTCAGAAGAAGCCATGGTATAAGGATGGAATCACGCACTTGCTTCAAGT
>MFGX01000057.1:0-1047 GCA_001778455.1 Candidatus Fraserbacteria bacterium RBG_16_55_9
CCCAACCATGGAAACCACCGTTGAATCGGACCTCACCCCAAGTTCTCTTCTGACACGGTCCCGCTCCGCCTCCGTAACCCTCTCTTGCGTGTACAAGTCACTCGCCACACCGGATCCCAACACAACCGCCGTCTTTTCCTTTGAGACGACACCGGCGGCTATGAATTGATCGGCATCATCGTAATTCTGGAAGACGGTAAGGTCTGACATCCGGCAGGCGATCATCTGGAGTGTCTCGTAGACGCGGCGGATGATGCGGGTCAAGAGAGAATTGCTCGCGTAGAGGGAGCCCAATCCAGGCAACGTGCCGATGATTATGGGGACCCCAGCGAGGCGAGCCGCTACTCGAACCCACACCCCTGGTTTCGAATCAAACGTGTGCACGATCTGCGGCTTGCACCTGCGTAGCTTCACCAGTACCTGCAGGACGGTGATTAAGTCCAGGAACGGATTGGTCGTTCGGCTGAGGAAATAGGAACCGTATTCGAATCCTTCAGCCAGGAATCGGTCGCCCAGAGATTCGGAGGACCCTAAAGCACCCACATTGAAAGAATCGGCCAGGCGTCGCATCAGATCGAGCCTAGCATCCACGTCTGGCCCTCCCACCAGCAGGACCTTGGGTAATTCAGTCATCTGAGCAGTGAACGCTTGGAGTCGGGCTGAGTTGTTTTCGATGATCTGGGGTTGCTTTGGGTCACTACTTCCCGAAGATGCGGCAAGTCCTGATCACACCTTACAGTCCAGACGCCGCGACCAACTCCTCGCGCAAACGCATCAGCGACATCCCGGAGTCATACTCAGCTGCTCTGACCGCGGAGTTGTCCCGGCATCGCTGATAGAGCCCTTGGTCTACGGCAAGGTCGATCATCGCTTTGGCAAGCTCTTGCGGGCTATTGGGCTCTACATCCAGCCCGCAACCCTGAATGAGATGGTGCATGGCACATACCCTTGTCACAATTAGGGGCTTACGCATCAGCAACGATTCCACAATTCGCACCGGAAAGGCCATTCGAAATGGCTTGCTGCGCGGGATAACCACGACATCGG
>MFGX01000057.1:1074-6045 GCA_001778455.1 Candidatus Fraserbacteria bacterium RBG_16_55_9
TTTCTCTGAGGTCGACTGCCTGCTCGAGCCCTAGCTGTCGGATGATCCGAGTCAACGCCTGCGCGCCCCTCCCCGCATAGCCGTTGAGAGCCAAGATGAGCTCAATTGGCGCGGTCCTGCGAGCGATGGCAGCCGCCTGGAGCAGATCCTCCAAACCGCGGCCGTCCTCCCATGTGCCGAGGAATAGGAATTTCCGGGCTGGGCCGTCTGGGCCCACTTCCTTGGCCGAAGCCCCTATGTCGACATCCGACCGAAGATTCACAGGAGCGAATGGGAATATGACTCGCGCGGAAGGGAGGTAGCGAAGAAGGAAGGGGCTGCCGACGAGCAGGTGGTCCGTTGCGAGCAGGAGGTTGAAGCCCAGGGTTGGTGGGCGCAGTCCCGGCACATAAGTAACCGGCGGTTTGCCGAGAATCCGCTTGATCACCCACGTCTTGAGCCCGAGCAGCGAATTGCAGCTCACGAACAGCAGCGCGACATCGGGGTGGAACTCCCTCTTTGCACCCCACACATTTCGAATGAGCCTTGTCTTTGATGCGAGGCCGCCGATGCCTACGGATGGGTTGAGCGCTGCGTGATTCCCATTGCTGCGCAGCAATCCGGAGCGACTCGCTACCCAAACGTCATCACCCTGCTGCTGGAGGAAATCGGCGAAGGCTCTGGTCAGATTCTTCACCCCATCATTCCAGGGTGTGCCGTAGGGCTGAGGCAGGATGATCAGGACCCGCATGCGAATCGATGCACCGCAATCCTCAAGGCCCGCCTACTCGTGCGCGTTCTCATGGGCAGGCAGCTCAGCCGCAAGGCCCGTGCCCGGCCACGGAGACTCCGTAGCTCCGGCCACAAGCCTGCGGGCCATGCGCTTCAGGCGATTCGGCAGCAAAGCATAGTAGAGAACCTTGGCCCCGAGGAGGGCATAGTAGTGCTTTGGCAGGTTAAGTTGCCTGATGGCACGGCCATTCAATCTTATGCTCTGCCTTACTCGCCTGTAGCTACCATGCATGCTCTGAAAATAGCTGTGCTTCGGATCAAACCAGTAGACATGTAGAGGGGGAGGGCCTAAGTTGGCGAACCGAAAGTGCGGAGCTGCCCTCAGCCAGAGTTCAAGGTCTTCCAAATCACTAAGACTTTCGTTGTACCCACCTACCTTCTCGATCACGACTTTGCGGAACATCACAGATCCGTGACAAATGGGTATGTAGAGCCCCAAGGCACGACGAATATCTTGATCGTGCTGAGGAAAACACCTGACGTAGCGCTCGTTCCGAAGTCCGTCGTGCCGGTAGTACGTAGTCCCCACTATTGAAACTGTTGGCTGCGAGTCTAGGAACTCAACTTGTCTCTCCAGCCTCTTGGGAAGTGATTCGTCGTCCGCATCCATTCTGGCAATATAGTCTCCACGGGAGATTCGGAGCCCGTAGTTCAGGGCCTTCGTGAAGCCCACTCTGCCTAGCTGGATCATGCGGATGCGAGAATCTTGGTACGACTGCATGATCTTCCAGGTGTCATCCGTAGAGCCATCGTCGAGCAGTATCAATTCAAAATCAGGAAAGGTCTGCGAAAGAATGCTGTCGACCGAGCGCCGGATGTATCCTTCTTCGTTGAAGGCGGGGAGGACGACTGACACCCGAGGTCGGTGATTCCTCATGTTTGTGTCACTCTGCTCATAACCCGGAAGCGGTCTTCTGTTCCAAGGGAATGCAGGTGGCCAGCTCACCCGCACAAGCTCGGCCTGATTAACCGTGACCCTGCGAGTGATCTAACGATGGTTCCCAACAATCACTTCTTCGTAGACTCTCATATATCCTCTGTGCATCGCTGACAAGCTGAACCGCTCTTCGACAAGTTCCCGACACCTCTCACCAATCCTTAACCGCTCAGCGGGTGACATCGACTGAAACTTGCTCATCTCCTTCGCAAACCCGTTCACATCGTTCGGCTGTATCAGCGGTATGAAGTCGACACCACTTGCGATTTCTCGGTGAGGCGGTATGTCGGACAGAACCACCGGGCATTGACACGCCATTGCCTCCAGGACCGCTACAGGGAGGCCCTCCATCCGGGAGGCTGAAACAAATATATCCGCCCTCCTGAGCTGCACATACACCTCTTCCCGCGGTACGAGGCCGGCCATATGGACCCGCTTGCCCATGCCCAGCGCCTCTGCCTCCGCGACGAGATCTGCTCTCAACGACCCTTCACCAACGAAGACCAGTCTGCCAGTCGCGTGGTTGACTTTCTGAAAGGCCCTCAAGACGGTAGCAGGCCTCTTCTTGTCAATGAGACGGCCTACGGATATCACTGTAAATGGCCTCTCTTCAGGTGGCTCCACGCCCTTCCTCAGACAACGATCGACACGTTCGATATCTGCGCCGTTCTGGACAGCAACCATCCTGCTCCCCGCCAGCCACTTCAGGGGTCTTGGGAAGCTCTCTAGACTTGAATAGCCACAACAGACAATCCTTCTGTAGAAGGCAATAACTGGCACGAGCATCAGCTTGTTCCTAAGCCTGTAGCTCTGATACGAGTTGTGGATTGTATAGACTGCCGAACGAATGTAATCCCACGACTGAAACGAGTTGGCCACCAGGAAGAGAACGCCAAGATGTGGGGCGTGGACATGAAT
Organism: Candidatus Fraserbacteria bacterium RBG_16_55_9; assembly: GCA_001778455.1. Classification (GTDB taxonomy): domain Bacteria; phylum Bipolaricaulota; class Bipolaricaulia; order RBG-16-55-9; family RBG-16-55-9; genus RBG-16-55-9. Next base: position 3,701 of record MFGX01000057.1, read on the forward strand.
GATGTCGTATCGCTTGTTGGCGAGGGCTGCCCGCAACGCTCGAAAGAACCCTCTCAGAGTATCGTCGCCTTCGAACAGCGTTATCTCGTCTGGTACAGCGAAATGTGATTTGAAGTACGTACATATCGTGATGTCCTGCTGGGTACGAAGGGCCAGAGAGAATTGATTGAACGGCGCGCTCTCTTCGCTGATTTCCAGCGAGAGGCGCAGAACAATAAGAGGATTGCCCCGGTCAGTTGGCATTTGGGCTGCCGTCAGTCATGGCGCGATGTTTCCAGCTTGTCCAAGCGCGCAATCCGAAGGCCGCTACTTCAATTCACCATAGATAGTGCGCAGACGATCAACAACTATATCCATGTCAGCGTATTCGAGCGCGCTCTTGCGTGCCAGCTTCCCCATCTCGGCCCATCGCTCCGGCTCACCCATCATCCCGAAAAGCTTGCCTGCCAGTTGGCCAGGTTCCTCTGATGCGAGCAGTGCACCGTTCCTGCCATCTTGTATCAGATCGGGCGCTCCCCCCACGTTCGACGCAATACACGGCAGGCCGCAAGCCATCGCCTCGATCAATGCGCCTGACATCCCCTCAGTTCGTGAGGGTAGGACGAAAACATCAGCAGCCCAGTAGTATTGACGAACGGCACGCTGAGCGCCGGCCAGCAGGACTGATTCGGTTATTCCGAGCTGCTCGGCTAACTCCGCGAGGGCGAATCTTTCCGGTCCATCACCAACAAGCACCAATAAGGCCCGATCCCGTACGTTCATCGGCAGCTGAGCCCAGGCCCGCAAAAGGATATCCAAGCCTTTGACCGGGTGCAGCCGACCCACATAGAGGACAATGGTCTTTCCCAGTGGCAACAGCAAGCGCTCGCGCACAGCCTCTTTTTCGTTGGGACGCACCGGGTAATAGGCTCTCGTATCTACGGTGTTCGGCAGCCTGACCGCCTTCTCTGCCGCAACGCCAAGTTCCTGCACCATCTGCTCCAATTCACCATTCACCACCAGTACGCGGTCTGCCAGCCGCAGAAGGGCTGCAAGTACCCAGCGTCCTGGTCCGGAGGCGTAGCTCTTCTCGTAGCGGTCGCGCCCAGTGCGCATCTTGATAAGGCACCGACCGCCAAGAACCAGCCGGGCCAGAACCGCCAGCCAGGCTGCTGCGCCGAGATCGTGAGCATGATAGATACCCTTGCGGCCATGGCGAAACAGGTACCACCAGCCGCCCAGCAGATACAGCAACGAGCCCAGTTTGCCCGCACCACGGCTGTAGATGCGCCGAATGTGGGCGTCACTCACCATCTCGTTGACTGGAAGCCCAGCACGGTGCCCGCGGAAGTGCTGGCGCGTCAGTATCCGAACGGTCTGACCCAATCGCGACAACTTCTGAGCTATCCCCTCAACCTGCTTCTGAGCGCCACCGATGACGGGATAGTATGTCGGAATGATCATCCAGATCTGTCGATCGTTCATCATCCTACTCATGGCCAAACCCAAGAACGGCCCTCTAAGAAGCGGCAGGCGATCGACAAGCGACGCAGGGCCGCTTCAGATTCGGCCGCAAGTCGGTCTGCAGACCCACATCGGACGGCCCCACAGGAGGCTAACGCAACAAGCAGTGATACCCTCACGCGTCTTGTTGACCGCCCTGGTACATCGCCGCTTCCCAGCGCTCCCACAACCGCAGCTTACGCAGCACGTACCTAGCCACATACCGAACGCCTACCCTCAGCTGCAATAAGAGGAACGCGGGTTCTTCAAGGATATACGGTACACGCTGGACAATCGCCCGTAGGCGGTAGAACCAGAAGCGGCGTGGGCGATGCACATTGAAATTGCAGTCGATTATGTAATGGCGTCGAGCCTTCACTCGCTTTGCCATGCTGAGAAGGTCTCGCGCTATGGTGGCGGAAGGGTCTTGGACTAGAAGCATTGCCAAGTCATATGGCTTCGAACCGGCCCTTCGCTCGATATCCGCAGGTGAGACTCGACCGTCGTATTGCTGGCTGTATGTGAAGATCTCGCTGGCCAGGCCGACGCATTCATCGGAGAGGCTGTAGCGGCTGCTCAGCACATCGACCCGCGCCTGCGGGAAAGCCCTGCTTACTGCCCTGAGGCCAATGTCCGCATAGGCGGCCGTGTTTGGCTCGAACATGAGCACGATGCTCGGCCTAGGGGCATCTTTGCGGCTGGCCCCCTTCGCGAATCCGGTCTTGCGATGCTTGGCCAAGAAGTAGCCGATCTGGAATTCAACCGCCTTGGCCTCGGTGCGCTCAAATTCGGATCTGCAGGCATCGAGGGTCTCGGCGATGTGGGTCTGCACACTCTCCCCAAGGAGCAGGTTCTTCGCCTCC
>MFGX01000057.1:6092-7424 GCA_001778455.1 Candidatus Fraserbacteria bacterium RBG_16_55_9
GCCCCTGCCGCAGTCGGCACACGGAACTCGTCATGGTATCGGATGTACTTGTGACTCTTGCTGCGAATGGAAGTGGACCGGCCAGACTGGAACATCAGTCGCGAATCGCATCGGGCGTAGCGGCGCTGGTACGTTGTCTCACCGTCGGGCTCCATGAGTGGAACCAAGCTTAAGCCGGCTAGGTCACGCCCGATTTCCTGGTGTTCCGGAATCTCGGCCAAGTCCAGCAGGGTTGGAAAGATATCCAACGAGCTCACAAGCGCAGTGACCTGCTTGGCGGTACACGAGGGGTACTGGATCAGTAGTGGGATCAGGATATTGTCGTCCGTCAAGACAAGATCGTGGCCTAGTCGATGCCGGACCTCCCACTCAGTGTTGAGACCTGTGGATGGATCTGGAAACCCATGGTCAGAGCACATGATGTAAATCGTGTTGTCGCTAGTGAAGCCAGCCCCACGGAGCAATGCCCATGCATCTTCCACCCTGTCCGATAACTGGGGATCCACCAAAGTCCTGGACTTGAACCCCGTCTGAGGGTTGAAATGGAAGAAGAAGAAGGCCGGCTGAGGAACAGCTGAACGCAACAATCGTTCCAGGACAAGATTCAGGTCTGCATTGGTCCATTTGAAGGCGTGTCTGAGATGTGGAGACCAGAACCGGCGCGGCACCGGATCCAAGAGATCACGGAACTTCTCTCTGGTTTCACTGCCGCGCAGGAAGGCATAAGAGTTGTACCCGTGCTGCCTGAGCACATTTGCCAGTGACGCGTAGAACCGACTGTCGAACCGAAAACTATCGTAATTCCTGGCCAGGAAGTAGGCTGGCAGGCCGGTCATCATGGCCGTGATGGACATGATAGTGCTGGGGGCGGTAGTGACGCATGTGGTGAACTCGACCGCATGCTCCGCAAAGCGATCCATTACCGGCAATCGGCCGCGCAAGTCCTGGTCTGTCCGATAGGTCCGGATGCTGTCGATCAGAAACCAGACGATGTTAAGGGGCTGGCTCATACGCTAATTCCTGGTCCAATGTACCTTTCGCTTTGTGCATCCTTGATTCGGCACTGACCGCAAAGAGTTGCCGGGCGCGGGAAAGGTCCTCCAAGTCGTCCACCTCCGCCCAGTTCAGGCCCTCAAGTGAACAGAGCCGCATCGAATCTTCCTTCAGCACTTGGGCTAGTGCTTGATCCGCGAACCACCGAATTCGTCCGCTCGCAATCACGTCGTCCAAGTGCCTGGACAGAGCTTGGGCCATGTCCCTGGTAAGTAGCTGGATGCCCGCACATTTGTAGGCAAGGGCGGGAACGAGATCGTCGGCCTCCTTTGCCAGCCG
>MFGX01000058.1:0-6805 GCA_001778455.1 Candidatus Fraserbacteria bacterium RBG_16_55_9
TGAGGAGCTTTTGCTCGCATCCTTTGAGCTACACCTTCTTCTGGGGGTTCGTGCAGAGACTCGGCCATCTTCCTCAGTCTTTGATCGACCCGGAAGTTCACCGTATTCTTGGGGAACTTTCCGTTAGATCCGCGTTCTCCCGCCGGGATTCCGGTCAGAACCTCCATGCCTTCATCAATCGTGCTCACAGCCCATACGTGAAATTTGCCACTCCGCGCCACCTCAACTACGTCTTCACGTAGCATCAGATGGCGTACATTGCTCGCAGGGATCATCACACCTTGATCTCCTGTCAATCCCTTGGCATTGCAGAGTTCGAAGAAGCTTTCGATCTTTTCATTCACGCCGCCGATGGGCTGGATTTGTCCGTGTTGGTTGACCGAACCCGTCACAGCGATGCTTTGCTTGATGGGCAGCCCGGAAAGCGCCGAGAGCAGCGCGTACAACTCCGTGCTGGACGCGCTATCGCCTTCGATGCCCTCGTAGCTCTGCTCGAAGACGAGTCTTGCGCCGAGACTGAGCGGCATCCCTTGGGCATACTTGTGCGAAAGATATCCGCTTAGGATCATTACCCCCTTGCTGTGTATGGGCCCACCCAGCTCGACCTCGCGCTCGATGTCAATGATCCCTTCGCGCCCGGGTCCGACGCTGGCAGTGATTCGAACAGGCCTGCCAAACTCATAATCACCCAGGTGAATTACGGAAAGACCATTGACTTGACCTACCGCTCTGTCCATCGTGTCGATGAGTATTGTGCCTGCACTCATCATTTCCTGGATGCGATTGTGGAGTAAGCTGGACCGATAGACCTTCTCTTCCAGCGCTCGCTGGATATGAACATCTGTGACATAGGCTGAGCCTTGTTGAGCCGCCCAGAAGTTTGCTTCTCGCACAAGATCGGCCATCGCGCCGAAATGCGTGGAGAGCTTCTCCTGATCTTCTGCTCGACGTGCAGCGTATTCCAGCATTTTCCCAATGGCGCTTGCGTCCAAGTGTCTCAACTTCTCCTTCTGGCAGAGAGTGCACAGGAACGAGATGAAATCGCGAATATTCTCTTCCGTACAGTCCATGCGGGTGTCGAAGTCAGCCTTTACCTTAAAGAGCTCAGGGAACTCCTCATCGTAGGAGTGCAAGAGATAATAAAGGGATGGGTGTCCAACGAGGATCACTTTCACGTCGAGCGGAATGGGCTGAGGCCGGAGGCTCTTCGTGGCAATGTATCCTAGACGCTCCCCCATCTCCTCGATCTGGATCTCACGGCTACGTAGTGCTCGTTTCAGCCCATCCCAACTGAAGAGATTGTTCAGGACATCCTCTGCCGGCAGGATCAGATATCCTCCGTTGGCCCGGTGGAGTGCACCGTCCTGAATCATGGTGAAGTCCGTGTAGAGGGCACCGAAGAGCGTCTCTTTCTCGATGCGTCCGAAGAGATTGCTGTGGCTGGGGTTGAGCTCCAGTACGACGGGCGCCCCCTGTTGTTCGCTGTTGCCCACCAGCACATGGACTTGATACTTCCGGAATGGGAGATCCTGGAGCCACGGCATAGCGGGTCCCCCGTCGGAGGATGGCTGTGCACTGGTGGAGCTACCCTTGAAAACCTCAATGTTCTCCTGAATATCCTTCTGAAGGGCTTGGAGATGCTCCCCGATCTCAGGAAGGTCCTTATATTTCTCAAAGAGGTCCTCAATCAGGCCGCCCACGACGAAGAGCACCACTTGTTGGTCTAGCTCTTGGAGCTTCACCTGAGCCGCGCGTTCGAATTCACGAGCCTGTTTCATGGCGACCTTCAGTTCCTCTTGAAGCTGCTCTCGGCGACTCTCGAGATCCTCGCGAGCCGAAGCAGGCAGAGCAAGGAATTCCGCGTCACTAAGCGGTCGACCTCCCAAGACAGGGACCACCATGACACCCAGAGGTGTCCCCTGCAGTGTAAAGCCTGCTTGCGTAGCTCGTGTGTTGAGACGCTGCAGAACGGCTTCTCGCTGTTGGTTGAGCCCTTTGGCTATCTCCTCACGCCGGGAATTGTATTCCTCGCTGTCGAAGGCTTTGGGGATTTCGCGTCGTGCCTGATCTATGAAATGCTTGAGGTCACGCTGCAGCTCACGTCCACGGCCAGCCGGCAGTTTGAGCACTTTAGGCTGATCGGGGGCAGCGAAGTTGTTTGCATAGCACCAATCGGGCGGAGTCTCCTTCTGCTTAGCGAATTCCTCTAGAAATGCCTGAATGGCTGTCATTTTGCCGATACCTGGCAGTCCCGCTACGTAGGTATTAAACCCAACGGCCTGGATGTCCAAGCCAAACCTGAGCGCCTTCACAGCGCGTTCCTGGCCGATGATGCCAGTGAGTAGGGGATGGTCCTCGGTCGTTTCACATCCCAGTTCTCTTGGAGCAAAAACGCGTCGAAGCTGCTTGGGTGTCAGTTCGCGGTTCATCCGTCCCTCCCTATCAACAAATGCGCGGCAATTGCTCCCCACTTAACATATCTAGGATGCGATTGGCGCCAATCTGGCTCTTTAGCATCACTACGCCTTCAGGTTCTCCCAGAACCTCACCGATGAGGCATGCATCTTGACCCAGTGGATCCGACTGCATGATCTGTAAAGCTCGCTCCCCATCTGATGGAGCCACAAAAGCGATGAATCGCCCTTCATTCGCGACATACAGCGGATCAAGCCCCAAAATCTCGCACGCGCCCTGAACGTCTTGCCTCACAGGAATGCGGCGTTCGTCTATGGCCACGCCAACGCTAGCCGTTTGAGCAATTTCGTTCAGAGCACTAGACAAGCCTCCACGCGTGAGGTCTCTTAGGCAATGAACCTCAATGCCTTCGTCCAGCAATCTGAGCACAAGGTGAGCGAGCGGTGCGCAGTCGCTCTCGATCTCGCTTTCAAACGAAAGACCTTCGCGGACCGCCATGATCGCAATGCCGTGGCGCCCAACATCCCCATTTAGCAAGATGAGATCGCCAGGCTTCACGCTTCGGGGTGAGATGGCGGCGTCATGTTCAATGCCTCCGATGCCCGCTGTGTTGATAAAAATCCCATCTCCCTTGCCCTTGTCTACCACTTTCGTATCGCCGGTGACGAGTTGGACGCCTGCTTGAGCAGCCGCTTGCTGCATCGAGCGCACGACACGCCAGAGCGTCTCCATCGGCAGACCTTCTTCCAAAATAAGAGCGACACTCAGGAAGAGCGGGCGAGCCCCACACATTGCCAAGTCATTCACCGTGCCGTTCACGGCCAATTCGCCGATATCGCCACCCGGAAAGAAGAGTGGATGCACGACGTACGAATCCGTTGTGAAGGCGAGTTTCGCTCCATTGAGCTTGATCACAGCGCCATCGTGGCGTTCATCGAGATAAGGATTCTTGAAAGCAGGTCCGATGAGTTTCTCGATCAGTTGCTGCATGAGTTTTCCGCCTCCTCCGTGAGCCAGGAGGACATGAGGATGCTCAGAGATCGGAATCGGGCAGCTCAGCATGAAATCTCTTGTATCTGTCATACACTTACGATTTCTGGCCAATCCTTGTGCCTTCAGGAACTCGCAGGCGGCGATAACGGTGGTACGCAGCGCAGGCACCTTCGGAAGAGACCATAGTCGCGCCCAGAGGGTGCTCTGGCGTACAGCGCGTGCCGAACGCCGGGCACTCGTGCGGTTTCTTGATGCCCTGCAAGATCAACCCACTGATGCACTCCGAGGATTCTTCGACGGTATGCAGTGTGACACCGAATCGCTGCTCCGCGTCAAATCGCTCGTACTTCGGATTCAACCCCAGCCCGCTATGAGCGATCTCACCTACGCCGCGCCACTTGCGCGGCACAACCCGAAAGACTTCGCGGATGAGCTGCTGGGCTGGTTGATTGCCCTCTCGACGAACCGATCGGGTGTACTGATTCTCCACTTCAAATCGGCCCTCCTCGAGTTGCTTGACGCACATATAGACACCTTGCAAAATGTCCAACGGTTCAAAGCCCGTGACAACGATGGGGGCGTGATATTTTCGGGCAATTGGCTCGTATTCTTTATACCCCATAACAGTACAGACATGGCCCGCTGCGAGAAACCCTTGAACACGGTTGGCGGGTGAAGAGAGGATCGCTTCCATGGCTGGAGGGACGAGGACGTGCGAGACAAGCATCGAGAAGTTCTCGATCCTCTGCTGATGCGCTTGATAGACAGCCATGGCATTCGCCGGTGCGGTAGTCTCGAACCCCACAGCAAAGAAGACCACTTCTTTCGCTGGGTTTTCCCGTGCGATCTTGAGGGAATCCAACGGCGAGTAGACAATTCGAACATCGCCGCCATGGGCTTTGACGCTCAGCAGATCTTTTCCAGTACCCGGCACGCGCAGCATATCTCCAAAGGAACAGAAAATGACTTCGTGCCGCGAGGCGATTTCAATGGCTTTGTCAATGAGTTCAACAGATGTCACGCAAACGGGGCAACCCGGGCCGTGGACAAGAGTGATTTCTTTGGGCAACAGCTCATCCACGCCAAATTTGACGATCGCGTGGGTCTGCCCACCACAGACTTCCATGATCGTCCAAGTCTTTTTCGTCATGCGCGCGATCGCGCGTGCGTAGCGGTGGGCAGCCTTGGCATCCCGGTACTCATCTATGAATTTCATGGGGATCCCTGTTCCAGCTCTTTGAGTTCATCCATCTCCCGCAAATATCCGAAGACGCGTTGAGCTTCTTGTTCATCTAGAGTGCTGATTGCAAAACCCACGTGGACAATGACGTAATCGCCCACGTTCGCCTCCGGCACATAGGCCAGATTGACTTCCTTAATGATTCCACCAAAGTTGACCCGGCCCGTTCGTAGAAGTGGGTCATCCCCGCTGACGCTTTCGATCTTACCGGGTACAGCCAAACACATGCTCATCACTCCTTGGAGTATGCCGTTGCCATGATCTGTCCCAGCGCTATGCCCCCGTCATTGGGCGGCACGCGCTGATGCCAGTAGGGGCGAAAACCCTCGGAGCGGAGCCGCTCGATGGCCCGTTCCGCAAGATACTTGTTCTGAAAACAGCCGCCTGTAAGCACGATGACCTCTTCACCTACTCGCTCTGCCATGGCAACAATTACTTCTACCAGTGTATTGTGAAACTGGGCCGAAATCCTACCCGTCGATAGACCATGGCGCAAATCCCCAATTATAGCCTGAACCATCGGTTCCCAGTCTATGACTGCAGGCATGTCTTCCCTATCCGATGAAATCACTTCGACATCATATGCTTCATCCACTTCAACGCCAGCGAGCGCGAATTCTAGCTCCATCGCGGCTTGCCCCTCAAACTTCGTCTCTTGCCGAAGCCCGATGATCGCTGCAACGGCATCGAAGAGGCGTCCTGCACTGGATGTACGCGGCGCGTTGAGGTTCTTTTGAAGCATTGTCTGCAAGAGGTTACGCTCATGTAGAGCAAAGGTTTGCAAGGGTAGCAGATCTCCCGTTTGGAAGACTCTATCGCCGTAGATCTCATAGAGAAGCCCAAGAGCAGTGCGTCGTGGTTCTTTGATGGACTGTTCTCCACCGGGCAGCCGAAACGTGCGAAGATGTCCAACTCTTCTGAAAGATTTTTCAGTGGCCCGCAGAAACTCTCCACCCCAGATCGTGCCGTCGAGCCCGTACCCTGTCCCATCCCACGACACGCCAAGGACCGGCCCCTCCAGCTCGTTCTCAGCCATGCAAGAGAGCACATGCGCATAGTGATGCTGTACTTGGGTAACGGGTATCCCACGCTGCTGGGCGTATTTGCTGGAAAGATAGTCAGGGTGAGCATCGCAGACTATGGCTTGCGGGTGCACCTCGTAGAGACGCTCGAAATCGGAGATGACGCGGCGAAAAGCTTCAAAGGCCTCGGCTGTCTCTAGGTCTCCGATATACTGGCTCACGAAGATTTCCCGGCCTACCGAAAGAGCGACGCTGTTTTTTAGGTGTGCGCCCACAGCGAGCGTGGGTTGCACAGAGGCTTTGACGTGCACTGGCAACGGTGCAAATCCTCGAGCACGGCGTAGAACAAGTTCCCGGCCCATGAGGATGCGCACGATGGAATCATCCACATGTCGGGCAATGGGGCGGTTGTGCATGAGAAAGACGTCAGCGATTTCGCCAAGACGTCTCAGTGCTTCGTGCTCGTCTGTACAGATCGGCTCGTCGGAGAGGTTACCGCTGGTGGCAATGATAGGGAATTGCAACTCCGCCATGAGCAGGTGATGGAGTGGTGTGTACGGCAGCATGATCCCCCGATAGGGATTGTAAGGGGCTATAGATGGAGCCATGTCTGATGGATTAGAGCTCCGACGCAGCAACACGATGGGCGACTCCGGTGAGGTGAGCAAGCGCACTTCAAGCGCTGAAACTTCGCAATGCGACTTCACTAGATCAAGATGAGGATACATCAGCGCAAACGGCTTTTCTTCCCGGCGCTTCCGCTGGCACAAGCGTTGCACCGCATCCTCATTGCGCGCATCGACTACAAGATGAAATCCGCCAAGTCCCTTGATCGCAACGATCTGCCCTTGTCGGATAGCCTCGGTAGCCATCCAGAGCGCTCCGTCATGCAACTCCAGAATCTTGCCCTCGTGATCCCAGAGCTCCAGATGCGGTCCGCACTTCGGGCAAGCGTTGGGCTGGGCATGAAAGCGCCGGTCCCTGGGATCTTCGTACTCAGACTGGCACTCGTCGCACATCCGAAATGTCTTCATTGTCGTATGGGGGCGATCGTAGGGCAAGGCCTCAATGATGCTGAAGCGTGGGCCACAGTGTGTGCAGTTGGTGAACGGATAACGATAGCGGCGATTGCTGG
>MFGX01000058.1:6811-7738 GCA_001778455.1 Candidatus Fraserbacteria bacterium RBG_16_55_9
AGATCTCTCTCTGGCACTCAGGGCAAGTGGCGATGTCTGGCAAAATGAAGGCCGTCTTCTCCCCGGACTCATCGCTGTGTTGGATTTCAAAGCTCTTATAATCCAGAGGATCGAGAAATGAAGACTCTAAACTCTGAATGAAAGATCGTGACGGTCTTTCGCTTTGTAAGCGTAACAGAAATGACTGCAACTGATCCCGGGAACCTTCTACTTCAAGGAAAACCCCTCTAGCGGAATTCTTAACCCATCCGGCGAGTTTCAACTCCGTGGCAAGCCGATAGACAAACGGGCGGAATCCCACTCCTTGCACCGCTCCGTGAATCACCACACGCAGCCGATGACGTTGCTCGTCATATGCCATGAATACCCTGGGGCAGCGTACCGTGCTCACATACGAATTACAAATATCATCTCACGTCTGACTCTACGGCCCAACACTGGGATAACGAGTTTGGGCCTCTACCTCGCATGATGATCAGACTCTTCCCTAAGTTCCACGACCAGCTCCGAGAGGAACGTTTGATCTCGTGTAAACCGTTGAGCTTGCTCCCAATAGAATTTCCTCTTCTCCTGTCGATCCGTGAGATCCAGATGGAAATCCTCGAACGCGCTTCGCATATCTTCAACAGTCATTGGTCCAGGTCTGTGGTGGAACCAGTTGCACCTCCACGCCTTGGTACTTCAACCGCGCCCAGCCATCAAGAAGCAGGATTCCCCCTCCTGTGAAGATCAGAGCAGCCAGCGCTGTATCAAGATCGACCTTCTGAATGACGACTTTACGACTCATGCTTTCAGCTCCTCCATCTCGTGGCGTTCCTCCCGTTTATCATAACGGTGCCTCCTCGCCAATTCTTTCACGCCGTTGTTACCTTGCCCTTATTCGCCCAACCACACTAATTATATATCCATAATTGGTGTATAATTCAT
>MFGX01000059.1:0-5842 GCA_001778455.1 Candidatus Fraserbacteria bacterium RBG_16_55_9
CTCGTCGATCTTTCTTAGAAGCTCCATGAGCGCATTACCCTTTGAGAATGAAGGCCATGACGAAGCCCAAGATGACGAGCGTCTCCGGGAAGGCGATCAAGAAGATGCCGAAACCCAGCTGGCCAGGGTCTTCTGCGACGGCTCCCAACACGGCAGCGATGATCCGGGACTGGGCCATACCGGTGCCAATAGCGCCTCCCAAGAAGGCCAAGCCGGCACCGATCGTCTTCATTCCGGAGTCTGTCAGGCCGGCGGTAGCTGTCTCCGGGTTGGCTGCCTCCTGCGCCCATCCATACAAGGCTAGGCCCACCAAGATGGCATTGAAGACCATGATCGCCATCGCGAACCGCTTGATTGTCTGCTTGCCCATAGCTAAACGTCCTCCTCTCTCGCGAGTGCGAGATTATTGTTCAATTGAGATTTCCTTTTCCTTGAAGGGCTGATACGGTTTTCCGCCCAAGTGCTCCAAGATGAATTTCTGGAAGAACTCCACCCACTGAAGACGAGCGGATTGGATCGATCCTTCAAAGACGTGGAGCGCCAAGTTCACAGTGTGGAGTGCGACGGCTGCGATGATCCCTAAGATGGCCCCGATGACGATATTGCCTATGCCGGCCAGTCCTCCCACGATGCCGTTAAAAAGCGCTGCCAAGACCGCACCGGATAACGCAAACCCCATGATCCGAGCATAGGAGAGCACGTGGATGAACGGGCTCAGCGCTTCCACGAGCACGATCACGCCCCCGCCATACATCAGGAACGGCAGCGCTAGCAAGAGAATGATGACTCCCGGAAGCCAGCCCTCGGGAAGGATCTTCATCAATGATCCCACGATGAGCGAGATGGCAAACAGGGCGAGAAGCAGCCCGATCTTGGCGCAGAGATGCTTCATGTCTCGATGGCGTAGCGCCGTCACAATCCCAAACGCGAAGCCCAGCAGGACTTGCGCTGCTCCCAAGGCCACCGTAATCAGCAAGAGATCAATGGGGTGTTCCAAGCGACTGAAGGGCCAGATCCCGTAGCCATGGATGCCGAGATGCTTGAACTCGAGTCCGAAGAGTTCTCCGAAGAAAAGCCCAAACAACACAGAGAGAGCCCCCCCATCGCGCAAGATTCGAAACGCGCTGCGGCCTCCGTCCGAGTGCGCGAACTTTCTTAGCCCTGGTTTCTTCAGGCCGGGGAAACCGAAAAGCCCCCAGAGCGCGACAGCCAGAACGATCAGCCCATAGCCGATGTCGCCCACAATGATTCCAAAGAAGATGGGAAAGAAGATGCCAATGTAGGGCACGGGATCGACGCTGCCGTGCTTGGGTGTCCCGAAAGCGTTCAGGAAGAGCTGATACGGCTTCGCCCACGAGCGTTCCTTGAGGGCCACCGGGATCTCGTCATAACTCTGTTTCTCAGGGTCTTCTCGGATGATGATGCCCGGGAATTCGCGCGTGAGCGTCGCTTGAAAGTGTTTCAGCTCATCAGAGGGAAGCCATCCGGAGATGAGCAGGGTGTAGCGTGTATATCCAAAATGACCTGCGGCGTCCAGCTGAGCTACGTGGTTCTCCAGAGCTGTAGTCAAGACGACCATGCGGCTCGCGTGTTTCTGGGCTAACTCTCTGAGCTCACGCTCAATCTCCTGAAGACGTCTTGGAATGGAAGTCTGTTCCTCGCGGAGTTGAGCGATCCCTTCTCGGTACCCCCTCTCGATGTGAGGAGGAAGAGCTACAGGCCGTAGTTCTTTGGCCTGTAAATACTCCTGCACGGCTGCGGCGTAGTCAGGGTGTACGCTTGCAAGGAACTGCACGCGATCTTCGGATAGCTCTTTCGAGGTCAGTTTGAACCGCCCTGGGATCTGTGACTGAAGAGTCTTTTCGATCTCGGCGCGAAGTTGGGGGTCTTTGTCCATGCCCATCACGGCAACGATCTCATGGCTCTTAGTGGGCAAAGATCTGAGCAGTTCTTCACTGCATTGAACGATCTCTTTGAAGCGCTCGCCGGCAGCTTGCCTCTCCCGGAGTTCTCGGCGCTCCCCAACAAGAGTCTTCAAGCGTCCTTCGAGCGATTCCAGCTCTTCTCGAAACGCCTGCGAAAGATCCTCAATGCGAAGGGTACTCTGTGTCCGTTCCTCGGGCTTGGCGTACAGGAGCTTGGGATCGACTTCGGAGAAGAGATCCAGTACTCCGCGAGCCTTGATCAGTAGATTCTCTACTCTTCGACGATCTTCTGCTCGTTTGCTCTCCGAGGCGGGCAGAGAGGCGTCTTCCAGTTTGCAGCCTTCAAGATGGAGCACTCCCAATTTCTGGAGGCGCCTCAGGAGTTCCGGCTGGTGATCCTGAGTGTAGAGTAGATAGACTCGCTTCATCGCCCGGATCATAATTGCTCAGTTCACCAAGAGTTCTTTCTTGAGTTTGGCGACGAGTGCCTGGATGCGCTCGCCAGCCTTGCGGCCGATTTCCGCGGCTTCCGCTTCTGCCTGAGTCATCAGTTTTCTTGCTTCGTCTTCGGCTTGTCGGATTGCCTGTGTTCTCAGGCGCTCTGCTTCTTCGCGAGTCGTGCGCTCTACTTGTTCGCGGTCTTTCTGAATTTCTCGCTCAACTTCCTCCAAGCGTTTCTGAGCTTGCCCGCGAGTCGCTTCCAGCATCTGATTGATCTCTCTTTCTTTCTCGCGGATCGTGACAAGTTCTTGGAAGCGCTCTTCGGGGCTCTTCTTTTGCTCTTGCTCGATCTTCTCTGCTTTTCCCTTAACCATAAAAGTTACTTTTGGTGACTTGGACTGTGAAATCGCCCCTCCCGGCGTTAAAGAATCGGGTGATGGTTCAATATAACAAAAAAGCCTCTCCCCATCAAATCACATTTGTCTCGTGCTGGAGTTGAGCGCTAGATTCATGGCATGAGAAGAGCCGTGCTGCGGTTCGATGCGTCTCGTCGCTCGGATTTCTTTCGGCTGCATTCCGAAGCGAACGCTGCGGGCTGGTGTCATTGCATAGCGTGGTGGGTTCCCACATGGGAGGGTTGGGGAGAACGCTCAGCCTCAGAAAATCGCCGACTGCGAGATGAGCTCTGTGATCGCGGTGAATACGATGGATATCTTCTGTACGTCGACGGCGATCCCGTCGGCTGGTGCCAGATCGGCCCTCGAGATCGACTCGTCAAGATCGTCCGGCAGTATCAGCTGTTCCCAGATCCAAAGACCTGGGCGATCACCTGTTTTTTCATAGCACCTTCACACCGACAGAAAGGCCTCGCGTCGTATCTGCTCCATGAGGTGGTGCGTGATCTCGCGAAGCGGGGTGTCCGAAGGATAGAAGCATACCCAAAATGCGGCGAGGGATTAGAAGCCCATGACCTTTGGACTGGCGCCGAAGCGATGTTTCGTGAAGCAGGTTTTAGAGTGATACGCGATGATCCGAAAAGGCCAGTCCTGGCGCTGGAGCGCTAAGCTATTCTCAGAATTGCGATGCGTTGAGGGTTACATCTGCTGAGGCCCAGGCCCTCTTAAACTGGCCTTCCACTTCTGCTGCCTCGGCAGTCTTGCCCTGGGCTTGAAGGCTTTTCATCAGCCCATAGAGGGACCAGCCATTGTTTGGATATTGTTCCAGATCTTCGAGGTAGACGGCTTCTGCATCCGCGGCACGTCCCATCTTGAGCAGCTCCGCTCCCAGCGTCTGGCGCACCGGATAGTACCAGGCGGGTGGCTCGATGTAGGCTAATCCATCTTGGATCTGCACGGCTTCTTGCAACCGGGCGATCATCTCATCTGTCTGTCCGCGGGCGCCCACCAGCTCTCCGCCTAGAGTGAGAGATGCGATACGTAGATCGGTCGCTGCGGTAGTGAACGAAGCTAGGACGAGTGATTCCATCTCCGGACTCTTAGCGATCTCTTCGAGCATAGCGTACTCGTTGGCAGCTTCATCGAGTTTCCCTAAGCGCACGAAAGCCATGCCACGGGCATAGTGCCAACTTCCCGTTGTGTACTGAAGTCCAGTTGAGGGTTGCGGCTCTTTCAGAATCTCTTCCCACTTGCCGAATCTAATCAGCGCAAAGAGCGGCATTGGACGAAAATCTTCGAGTGGAGGAAGTTCACTATAGCGCGTTTCGGGGATTTCGGAAACAAGCTTGCGAGCGGCTTGGATTGCGAGCACGCTTTCTCCTTCCATGGCCGCTGCCGCAAAGAGAAAGTGAATGTTGTGGGGGTAGTAGGCCGTGAGATACCAGCCGGGATTGCGGCGGTCGGGTGCATAGTTCTCATCGACGTGGATCGCATGTTCATTGGCGACCACGGCATCGTGATAGCGACCGACTCTCCAGAATGTATGTGCCGGCATGTGTACCAAGTGGCCTGCACCGGGCACCAGGTTGGCGAGCCGCTCGGCGCTGGGGATAGCGCGTCCAGGATCTTGCGAGGCTTCGACAGTGTGAATGTAGTAGTGATTGGCGCCGGGGTGGTTGGGGTTGCGTTTCAAGACGGACTCAAGTGTGGCGACGATTTCGTTCGTGTAGGTCGTGGGTTGGCCGTCCTTGATCCAGAAGTTCCAGGGCATGAGATCCATCAATGTTTCGGCGAAGAGTGTCGCGGCGTCGAGGTCATCTGGGAAGCGTCTGGTCACATCGCGCATAGCGTTGGCATAAGCAAGATCCAGCGGCTGCCGGTCTTGAGGCGGGTTTGTAGCATAGCGTTTGCTCAGGGCTTGAATATACGCTCTCTCACTCTCGCTTGCTTTCGGTGCGAGCTGGAGTGCTTTTTGTGTCAGAGCATAAGCCTCGGCTACTACACTTGCGTCCATAGGGGCGTTGATGTTTGGCCCCAGCACCAGTGCCGCGCCCCAGTAGCAGATGGCACACTTGGGATCGAGCCTTGCGGCTTCCTGGAAGGATCGATACGCCTCTTCGTGGTTGAAGGCATAGGTCAAAATGAGTCCCTGGTCGAAGTATCTCTGTGCGAGCTCAACGTTCGTGGTGATCACGCGATGATAGGCACCTAAGTCATTAAAGAGTGGAGCTTGAGGATGGATTGAGGTAGTTTTCGATGGCTGGAGGAACATGCTGAGCACCACAAGCACAAGTACAGCCAAGACGATCACGATTCGATTCATATCTCATCGCCTCCGTGGAGCGCATTATAACAGCGCAGTGTTCAAAGTCCACTTGGCAGCGATATCGCATAGACTTATACTGGCCCTGGGAGGTTTTCTCATGGGGAGATCATAGCTCTAGGAGCGGCCTTAGCAGCTCTAGTTGTTGTAAGCGAATTTCTGCGACGTGCCCTGCGGCGATTCGCAGGACAGAAAACTCCCTCTTCTTCCGGGCGGGCAATGCGATGGTTGGAATTCGCTTTCGCAACGCTGACCTTTCCATTTGTTCTCTTGATTTATCTGGTAGCGGCTCTCTGGCTCTTGCCCTATGTTCTGCTGAGCAAGCCCTATCGGCTCCACTGGAAAGAAACTCGGCAGCATCAGCGAGAGGAGGAAGGGCCGAGTGCAAGTCCCTTCTCTCGCCAGCTCGCCTCGCTTAGAGTAGCCGGTTTCCTCGCTCTGCCGATCAAGCCGATCTTTGCGTTTATGGATTGGGTGGAGCGGCGACCTACGGTCCGACCTCTTCGCAGTTTGAAGATTGAAAAGCCGCTCAAGGATGAGCACATTTAACCTTGCGCGTTCGTGTGGAATTTCTTGCTCTAAGTTCACCTGTGCGCTTGCCCTTGAACTACAATTATCATCTCACTTCACTCATCTATAGCCTGCTACAGCGCTCGTCCAGAGATTATTCGACGTTTCTTCACGACGAAGGGTATCGCGTGGGGGCAAAGCGCTTCAAGCTCTTTACGTTCTCGCAGCTTCATTTCGAGAGATTTCAA
>MFGX01000059.1:5950-6909 GCA_001778455.1 Candidatus Fraserbacteria bacterium RBG_16_55_9
GAAGTTCAGGTTGCTGGAGTCTCCCTGCAGATTGAGCAGATCGAGACGCTTCCGCCGCCAGAATTCTTAGAGCAGATGAAGTTCATCTGTTTATCGCCTCTGGTGGTGGCGCGGGCGGTGGAGCGTAATGGGAAGTTGATGGCCCATTATTACCGCTATGAGGAGCCAGGATTTGCAGGAGCTGTGCGGGCCAATCTCTTAAAGAAATACGAATTGATCCATGGCGAATCTCTTTCTTCCTCAGAATTGACAATCACTTTTGATGAGTCCTATATTCGAAGACGAGGAGGCCGGGTGTACAAGCTGATCGATTTTAAGGGGACGAAGATCAAGGGAATTCTTGCTCCTTTTGCAGTAGAGGGCAGCCCGGAGTTGATCGAAGTAGGCTATGAATCCGGATTTGGGGAGAAGAATAGTATGGGCTTTGGGATGGTGGAGCAGCTATGATTCATGTATAATAATGCATAATATTCTTCACATTTACATCCGTGGAAGAGGTGAGCGATGGGGCTTCAAATGAGCAAGGAGCAGATGGTTTCGATCACGGATCTGGTCCGTGCCTTCGGGAAGTATCTGGATGAGGCAGCCGATCAAGATCTGGTGATCTTGAAGCACAACCGTCCGGTAGCTGTGTTGGTGGACTTTGAACGCTATGAGAAGCTGCGGGAGCAGCGTGAAGAACTACTGGAGCTGCGGGAGCATCTGGAGATCTATCAGATGGTGAAGGAGCGGGAAGGGAGCCCGGTAGAGGAGATCTCCCTTGAGGCATTGAGCAAAGCCTATGACATTTAGGCTGGCATGGAAAGCCGAGGCCAAGGAAGATTTTGAGAAGTTGGATCACTCGATCAAGCAGCAAGCGCTCAGTCAGTTCAAGAAGCTACAGAGGGCACCGCAGCTGGGTGAAGAGCTTGGGATGGAACTGGGGCTGGACCTCGCAGGCTATAAGAAGCTCAGCTTCT
>MFGX01000059.1:7100-7350 GCA_001778455.1 Candidatus Fraserbacteria bacterium RBG_16_55_9
GGGGTTGGGGTGGTGGAGGTTGCAACAGAGTGTGAATGAAACCGATTCGATTCTCTCAGCATGTGCAGAACCAACTGCGGAAACGCGGCGCTACCGAAGCTGAGGTTGTTCGAGCGATTCGATACGCTTCTTGGCGCAAGGCCAAGGGAGATCGGCACGAATGCGAGCTGGTGATCGAATTTAACGGGATGTGGCGTAGCAAGTTGTATCGGAAGAAGAAAATACGACCGGTGTTTGTGGAGAAGAGTAC
>MFGX01000059.1:7436-8250 GCA_001778455.1 Candidatus Fraserbacteria bacterium RBG_16_55_9
ATCTGCGAAGCAGGTTGAGACCAAGCGCATTGATGAGGATATCGCCTTCGACTACGACGAAGAGGGCAAGATCGCAGGGATTGAGGTGTTGGATGCCAGCCAAAGGCTGGCAGGAATTCCCAAGAAAAATTTTTCGGTAAAGGTCGCTCTTCAGCGAAGCAGGGTTGCAGTGAAGTAAGAGCAGGCGCACGGTATCGAAACTTACCATCGCATGATGAGTGATGAGCTCGAGGAATTATACGATGAAGTTCGACAAGCTGACGCGTAAACAGATTCAACGATGGAGCGATGCTCAAGTCTATCAACGAGGGCGAGACTATTATCGTTCTGGGCGTGTGCGGAACTGTCTGAAGACCACTCGTGGGCTCAAGGCTGAAGTGCGTGGCACGATGGTCTACGACGTGAGCATCACGGAACGCCGGGGGGAGCTGATCGCGGTCTGCACTTGCCCCTTTGCAGAGACTTGGCCGGGCTACTGCAAGCACATTATAGCGACGCTATTAGCCTGGATGGCAGAGCCCAAGACTTTCGTGTCTGCTAGGGATTTTCAAAAGACGCTGAAGAAAAAGACAAAAGACGAGTTGATCACAATTCTAGACCAAATCTGCGAAGTCCATCCCCAGATTGCGCAGGACTTTCTGGGAGTTGGAGATCGAGCGTTCGACCCTCGGGCGGCGGTACAAGAAGCCTTAGAGGTGTTTGCGCCACCGGAAGGGTGCACTGCCGGTGAGCTGGTGAGGCGGTTAGAGCCGATTGCCCAGCGAGCGGAGGCAGCCCTGATGCGAGGGGATGCAGAGATGGCGCGACGGATCTA
>MFGX01000059.1:8395-8636 GCA_001778455.1 Candidatus Fraserbacteria bacterium RBG_16_55_9
GAAGAGATTAACGAGATGGAGCGGAGCGAGCTGGCGGAGATCGAAGGAGTTTACTTCGACGAGGTCCGAGAACTACTAAAGAGGAGCAGGGTGAGAATAGATCCAAGGAAAAGCAAAGAAGCAGAGAGCTAATCATGGAAGAATACAACTTCACAGGTAATCCATTTGTGGACACAGGCTTGAGCGTCCTCGTGGCAAAGGCACGTGAGAAAGGTTGGACGGGCGAAACAGTTCAGGAGTT
>MFGX01000060.1:0-5555 GCA_001778455.1 Candidatus Fraserbacteria bacterium RBG_16_55_9
CGCTTTCGCGCTTCAGCGTCAGCGCTCGGCCAGGAGGTTGCCTTCGCTATCGAGGTACCTTCCAGTATCTGCGCATTTCACCGCTACTCTGGAAGTTCCACCTCCCCCTCCGAGGCTCTAGCGACGTAGTTTCACCCGACTTCCCCCGGTTAAGCCGAGGACTTTCACAGGTGACATACGAAGCCGCCTATACGCCCTTCACGCCCAATGATTCCGGATAACGCTCGAGACCTCTGTCTTACCGCGGCTGCTGGCACAGAGTTAGCCGTCTCTTATTCTGGGGGTACCGTCATCAGACCGGCATTACCTCCGGCCCTTATTCTTTCCCCCTAAAAGGAGTTTACACCCCGAAGGGCTTCATCCTCCACGCGGCGTCGCTCGTTCAGGCTTGCGCCCATTGACGAAGATTCCCCACTGCTGCCTCCCGTAGGAGTCAGGGCCGTGTCTCAGTCCCCATGTGGGGGGCCATCCTCTCAGACCCCCTACCCGTCATCGCCTTGGTAGGCCGTTACCCTACCAACTAGCTGATAGGCCGCAACCCCCTCCCCACGCGACGCCGAAGCGCCTTTACTCGCCAGCCCGTAGACCGGTGAGACCATCGGGTATTAGCCCCAGTTTCCCGGGGTTGTGCCCGACGCGGGGGCAGGTCAGTTACGTGTTACTCACCCGTTTGCCGCTGTACTCGTCCTCCCCCTTGCGGGTTCAGACTTTCTCGCTCGACTTGCATGTGTTAAGCGCGCCGCTAGCGTTCATCCTGAGCTGGGATCATACTCGCTCGGAAATAGGAACTAAAGATGCACCACTAGCTATGCTATCCACTTTTCAAAGAACGGACGCTTCCAAGAGCGGCAGGAGGGAGTATACCACACGGCCCAGGGCTTGTCAAGTCGGGGGAAAACTCAATCTCTTGCTGGTTCTTCCCGTACTGCTTGACAGGGTGCTTTCTGCGTTGGAAAATGATTGCAAGCGATCATCCATAAATTACGGAGAGAGGTATAATCATGGCTCGGGTCTCAAAACGTGCAGAGAAAACCCAGTTCTCGCCTATTCGCAAGCTAAAGCCCGTAGCGGATCAAGCTCGCGCTGCGGGGAAGAGGGTCTACAACTTGAACATTGGGCAGCCGGATATCCCTACTCCCAAGTCCTTCCTGGATGGAGTCAAGAATCTGCCGAAAGTGCTGGCTTACAGTCCCTCCCCAGGACTTGATGAGGCCGTCGATGCGCTGGTTAGTTACTACGAAGATCAGAATATACCGTTAGACAGAGGGCAAGTGATCATCACGGCGGGAGGGAGCGAGGCGATCACCTTTGCCCTGATGGCCGTGACCGATCCAGGAGATGAGATCATAGTCCCCGAGCCCTTCTACACGAACTACAATTCGTACGCCACCATGGCAGGCGTGGAGATCCGCCCTATCGAAACCCGATCCGAGACGGGTTTTCGATTGCCTGATCGCCGGGCCATCGAAGCAGCGATCACGCCCAAGACGAAAGCCATTCTCTTCTGTAACCCGGGGAATCCCACGGGCACGGTCTACACCCGCGACGAACTCCAGATGTTAAGAGATGTCGCCGTCAAGCACGATCTCTTCTTGATCTCGGATGAAGTCTATCGTGAGTTCGTCTACGACGGCCTGTTGCATACGAGTGTGCTCCATTTGGATGGGTTGGAGGAACGGGCGATTCTCGTTGATAGCATTTCAAAGCGATTCTCAGCGTGCGGAGCACGCATCGGGGCGATTGCTAGCCGCAATCCTTCCATCATGCAAGCCGCGCTCAAGTTCGCCCAGGCAAGACTCTCTCCGCCTACCCTAGGTCAACTGGGGCTCATTCATTTCTTGAAGTCGAGCACATATCGTCGCGAAGTGGCAGAGATGATTGAGGAATTCGAGCAGCGACGCGATGTCGTCTACGAAGAAATCACAGTGATTCCCGGCGTCGTCTGTCGCAAGCCCCAAGGGGCATTCTACATCATCGCCCAATTCCCCATTAACGATGCCGAGGACTTCTGCTCCTGGCTCTTGACAGAATTCGAGCTACAGGGCGAGACGGTGTTGATGGCTCCTGCGGCTGATTTCTACAAGACGCCGGGCAAAGGGCGCGACGAAGTGCGCCTGGCGTACGTGCTGAACGCGCAAGCCCTGAAGAGAGCTATCGAGATCGTACAGGCCGGCCTCGACGCTTATTCCCATTCCCATATCGGCGTGCGTGCTCGGGCCTGAAGGTTGAGGTCTTTGGCGGAGCCGGAGCGCTGTACTCGAAGTCGGGCACCCCTACTCTGGGCAGCACTTGCTGTAAGTGCCGCTCGATCAGATGTATCGAATCCTCTTCTTCTAGTGCCACCAGCGTGAAGGCATCTCCGACAGCTTGGGCTCGAGCGGTTCGTCCAATACGATGAATGTACGCTTCGGGTGTTTCAGGCACGTCGTAGTTGATGATATGGGAGATGCCTTCCACATCCAACCCGCGGGAGGCTAGATCCGTCGCTACCATAACTCGATAGCGCCCCGTGCGGAAACCGTGGAGCGAATGCGAGCGCTGGTTTTGACTCCGATTGCCATGGAGGCACGTCACCTGATGGCCGTTTCGGTTCAAATCTCGAGCCACTCTATCCGCACCGTGTTTGGTACGCGTGAAGATGAGCACCGATGTGTAGGATGTGATCTTGAGCAGTTTGAGCAGCATGGCCATCTTGAGATGGCGCGGCACGGGATAGAGGAACTGGGAGACGCCTTCGGCAGGTTTGGTCCGTTGGCCGATGGTCACAACGACGGGATTGACCAAAGTCTGGCGTGTCAGGGACTCGATCTCGCGGGGCATCGTCGCCGCGAAGAAGAGATTCTGCCTTTTCTTCGGCAAGAGGTGGAGTATCCGTCGAATATCGGGTAGAAAGCCCATATCGAGCATCCGGTCAGCTTCGTCTAAAACCAGGATCTCGATGTACGAGAGATCGACGTTGCGACGGTTCACGTGATCTAGCAGACGTCCGGGTGTCGCAACCAAGATCTGGGGCTTCGATCGAAGAGCGGCAATCTGCGGTCCCATGGCGACGCCGCCGTAGACGACGGCGCACCGAGTCTGCGTGAAGCGAGCGTAGTCTCTAACGTTGGTCTCGATTTGGGCAGCCAGTTCGCGCGTCGGCGTCACAATCAAGCAGTGAAGCCCCTGTTTATCTTTCAGGCGATCGAGGATGGGCAGCACGAAGGCCGCGGTCTTTCCGGTGCCTGTCTGAGCGGTTCCAATGAGGTCCTTTCCCGCGAGGATGTGGGGGATGGCTTGAGACTGAATGGGGGTGGGTTCTAGGTATCCAGCAGCTCGAACCCCTCTTACGATCAGATGAGACAAGCCGAGTTCAGAAAACGGCATATAACTAGTTAAGCTCCTTTCAAAGCCTTACATTGGTCATGGATTCATGCTTGTGCGCGGACACCTTTCGGTGGGGCATCAGCGGAGAAGCGCTTTATTATACACCATGTACGGGGAGAAGGAAAGCCCTTTGTCCGATAAACACGGATCGTTTGTCAGTAAGTGCCCATGCCTATACTATCGAAAGCTGCGATGTCAACGAAGAAACGTCTCGATCTATATCTCGTTGAGCGCGGGCTGTGCAAGAGCCGCACGGCCGCCCAACGCGCAATCGTGGCGGGTCTGGTCTTCGTCAACGGTCAACGAGTCGACAAACCCGCAACGCCTGTCGCTGAAGACGCCCACATCGAGCTGAAAGAGAGACCCCGTTACGCGAGCCAAGGTGGATTCAAGCTTGAAAAGGCGCTTCACACATTTCACGTTGACGTGCAGAGAAAAACCTGTCTTGACATCGGGGCTTCAACGGGAGGCTTCACGGATTGCCTGCTGCAACACGGCGCGGCGAAAGTCTATGCTGTGGATGTGGGCAAAGGACAGCTCGACTGGAATTTGCGCAATGATCCGCGAGTCGTCGTGATGGAAGACGTCAATGCACGGTATCTGCAGCTAGAGCAGATCGGCGAGTATGTGGATCTTGTGACGATCGACGTTTCGTTTATTTCACTTCGATTGATCTTGCCCGCTGCCAATCTTATTGTGAAGCCCGCTGGAGACGTGATCGCCCTGGTCAAGCCGCAATTTGAGGCAGGTCGAGAGCACGTTCAACGAGGCGGAGTTGTCAAAGACCCCGAAGTGCACCGACAGGTGCTGGAAGAACTCGCTCAGTCTGCCATGCGAGAGCTGGGTTTCTCTGTGATGAATGCAACGTTCTCCCCCTTCAAGGGTCCGGCGGGCAATATCGAATTCTTTCTACAGTTCGTGAACGAGTCGGGTGTTAAAGTTTCACTGGATTTCGAGTCTCTAGTCGCGGAGGCGCACCATGATTTATGATGGATTCGATAAAGAATGAGGAGGGCACAGCACATGACGAGACTTGTTTTTGACATCGAAACGGTCGGAATGCCGTTTGAATCCTTCGATGGTGTTCAGCAACAGTATCTCATGAAGTTCGTTGAGCAGGAAGGGACTCTGGAGAGTCGCGCACGAAAACGGGAAGAGATAATCCAACTACTGAATCTGAATGCAACTACTGCACAAGTCGTAGCGATTGGAATGCTCAATGTGGAGAGCCGGAAGGGCCGTGTCTACTATCAATCACCCGAAAAGGAGCAGTGGTATTCGGAAGATAGACGCATTGAATTTGAATCGGGAAGCGAACGTGAGATCCTAGAGAAGTTCTGGGAAGCCGTACGCCCGTACAGCCAGTTTGTGACTTTTAATGGTCGTGGTTTTGACTGCCCGTTCTTGATGCTTCGCTCTGCGATTCACGGCATCAAACCGACGCGCAACCTCATGCCCTATCGCTATGACTCCAAAATCCATTGCGATTTATTGGATCAGTTGACATTTTACGGCGCGGTTCGCAAATTCAATCTCGATTTCTGTTGCAAGGCCTTTGCCATTGAGAGCCCGAAAAGTCATGGGATCACGGGTCTGGATGTCGGGACACTCTTCGCCCAGGGGAAGCATCGCGACATCGCGCTCTACTGTTTTGATGACGTCCGAGCGACGGCGGAACTGTATCAACGCTGGAAAGAATTCTTGAGCTTCGAGTAAAGGGATAAATCTGATGCTCATCGTGGGCCTGACGGGCGGAATCGCCAGTGGCAAGAGCACGATCACCCGTGCCCTGAAGGGTGAACCGGGGATCGTCGTCGTCGAGGCAGATCGCATCGCTTGGGAGACGTATCAGCCGGGGACAAGCGTCTATGAGAAACTCGTTGAGCGCTTTGGACAGCGCATTCTTAACTCCGATCGCACGATCAACCGCCGTGCGCTCGGCGCGCTCATCTTCGAGAGCGAAGTGGAGCGAAACTTCGCGAATCGCACTGTCCATCCAGTGGTGATGGCGCGCTTGACGGACATGGCTCGAACGTGCGAGGCGCAGGGCGTAGATATTTTGATTGTGGAAGCGGCGCTCTTGCTCGAATCTGACTCTGTTGATCGAGATTTCTTTGACTACTATGTGTTGGTGAAGGTCGCCCCCGAAGAACAGCTCCATCGGCTCATGAGGCGCGATGGAATCAGCC
>MFGX01000060.1:5562-5765 GCA_001778455.1 Candidatus Fraserbacteria bacterium RBG_16_55_9
AGCACGTAAGAGAATCTCATCGCAGAGTTCGCAAGACGAGAAAATCCGGCACGCGGATTACGTGATTGATAGCTCTAATGGCCCTGAGCAGACCGTCCAGCGCGCCAAAGCGCTCTTGGCGAAGCTCCACAAGCAAGCGAAGCGCCCAAAGAACTGACTTGTTGGTATTGAGGATTACTGAAGCGTTTGTCAGAACCCCCTAA
>MFGX01000060.1:5819-10169 GCA_001778455.1 Candidatus Fraserbacteria bacterium RBG_16_55_9
GGCAGATCACGAGACGTCAAACGGAGGTAGGGAGTGATCTCCACAGGCCGCCGCTTGGAGCTCCTGCGGGTGCAGCGACAGCTCAGAAGAGCACATTGGAGAGCCAAACTCCAGCTCGCCCTTCTTAGGCAGAGGGCTCCCCACACCACACGCCGACCGCGTCCCCTCGGCTTGCATTGATTTCCCTCCGTACTGACGCTTGGGGTCACTCCATAGAGAAACCTGTCTGACTCCCACCCGAACCCTGTCCTTTGCCATGCCATGAGAAAGCTCAATAATGGCTTCGATCACTCATGGGCATTCACATGGCCGAAGCGCGCATCGATCTGGGTCGCCTCCGCAACAACATCGAAATCGTAAAGAAGCACTTGGGCAAAGTGAAAGTGCTCTTCCCTGTTAAGGCCGACGGCTATGGGCACGGAGCGGTGGGGATCTCTCGCCTCTCGGAAGAAGCGGCAGTGGATTACTTGGGAGTCGCAAACCTACTGGAAGCCTTGGAGTTACGCCAAGCCGGCATCCACATTCCCGTCTTGATCCTCTCGGCCTCGCGCCCCGAGTTGGCGCGCGAGCTCGTGGAGGCGGATGTCACGGTCAACGTCTCCACTCTGGAGATGGCAAAGGCGCTCGAGCAAGCCGCCGCGCGAGCGAAGAAGACGGTGAAAGCCCATGTCAAAGTGGATACCGGCATGGGGCGAAATGGCGTGCTTGCCGAAAAGGCGTACGACTTCGTCCACTCGTTGCACGATTGCCCACACATCGAAGTCGAGGGAATCTTTAGCCACTTCAGCGTTTCCTATACAGAGGAACCCAGCGATCAAGAGTACACCCGGCAGCAGATTCACATCTTCAATCAATTACTGAAAGAACTTGAACGTGCGAAGAAGTTGCCGCCCTTGCGGCACATCGCGAACTCCTCCGCGCTCATTCAGTACGAAAACGAGGTCACGACCGGATATTACAACATGGTCCGCCCCGGTGTGTTGCTCTATGGCTATCCGGAAGTGAGCCGCCCCTGGACGCAAGGGATTCGTCCTCCAATGACTCTCGTGACGTGGGTCGTCTGCGTAAAAGAGATGCCGCCGGGACGCTACATTGGCTATGGTCGTAAGTATCGGACAGATTCGCAGCGCCAGATTGCCACGCTCCCAGTCGGGTACGCCGATGGAATCAACCCGAAGTTGGCTTGCCACCAAGGGCAAGTGGTGATTCAAGGTGAGTATGCTCCGCTGGTCGGTGGCATCTCCATGGATCAACTTACGGTCGATGTCACGCATATTCCCAACGTGAAGATCGGCGATGAGGTCGAGCTGATCAGCGATGCCTTGCCCGCGGAGGAGATCGCCCGCCGGACCGGCGCACGCTTCACGGAGATCGTGCTGACCGCTCTATCCCGCCGCGTGGCCCGCGTTTACATCTCGTAACAAACGTCCACACCCTCAGCGTAATTCACATCACCCGAGGGATTTCCCTCCCTGTGTTATCTTCCGACTGTGCATTCAAGCTAGTTCACTTCTAAGGAGGCTGGAGATGCGTCATCTCAGGGGGGCGCTGTTTGTATTCCTCTGTCTGGTTACCAGTTTTACACTGATCGCTTTTGCTGCGCTGGAGGGCCGCTCGGACCCTCAGTGGCTTGTGGTGATCGACGCGGGGCATGGAGGGGTCGATCCCGGAGCGCATGGACCGAATGGAGTCCGCGAGAAGCAGATCAACCTTGAGATTGCCCGCATCCTTGAAATTCTGGCTCTGGGAGATCCGGACATAAAAGTTGTCCTCACCCGCCGCAGCGACCAAACCCTGCCCCTCAAAACGCGAACAGACTTGGCGAACCGACTGAAAGCAGCACTCTATGTCAGCATTCACTCCAATGCCCACAACGATTCCCGTGTGGAAGGCATCGAGACGCTCGTCGCGGATTCACCGGAGCATCCCATGTACTCTAGAAGCCTTCAATTGGCTCAAATGATTCAACAGCAGATCATGGCGCGACTTTCGCCCATTGGGATACCCAGTCGAGGGGTAAAGCGCCAGCCTCTCTACATCCGCTGGGCTCAGATGCCCTCCGTGATCGTGGAGTCCGGCTTTGTCACCAACCCCAAAGGAGAAGAGCGGCTGCAGTCCCCGTGGTACCAGGTTCAGATTGCCCAGGCCGTGCTGGCGGGAATCAAAGCGTATCTAAAAAGCCACTGACGGGATCAAGGCTTTCCCCGTCTCCTCGTCTCGACTTTGTGCATGAACTGTCTCACTTCTTCGGGGTCCAGTTTCATCCCTTGAATCTTGAAGGTGGGCCTGTTACCAATCCGGATGTTTAGATCGCCTTCCTTCACAGACATCTGGACTTGATGGATTCCGTGTTCGAGTCCTACACCGGCGCGTAAGAGTGCCCAGTCGATCACATGCGGAACGAGCGTCTCCATTCTCCGCAGGAACCAGCGGGCCAGACCGGTATGTTTTACCCTCTCTGCTTTCAATTCCTCTTGAACTCGGTCCAGCTCTGCTTGCATTCCCTTGCTCAGCTCGATCACCAGGTTGTTGTCCGAGGTCAAGACGAGGTGGAGGCTCTCATCCTTCGTCGTCAGTCTTGCCACTTCGGCTCGCCACAGCACTTCGTACAATCTTTCTTTACCTATGCCCTTGAGGTCTCTTTCTCCCAGATCGCGCCATTGGAAGGAATGCTTCACCGAGCTTAGGTCGTCGATGGTCGCCCTCGAGGTCAGAATCTGACTCGAGAGGGCTTCATCGGAGAGCCGCTTGGCTAAGTTGACTGTATGTCCGAAGAGATCACTTTCTTCTTGAATGACTTGCCCGTGATGGAGGCCCATCCCCACCAGAAGCGGCTCGTCGGGATAGTGTTGGGTGTGCGTGTTGAAATCCTGCTGGATGTCTCTTGCGGCGGCGACGGCCTGGATGGAGTGATCAAAGCGAGCCATCATCCCATCGCCGTAGGTCTTTAGCACTTGGCCTCCGCAGGCTCGAATACGGGTCTCCGCGATGGCATTGTGTGTTTGGAGAAGATCAAATGCCTGTTGATCCCCTCTTTTGGCCGTGTATTCCGTGAAGTCGCGGATGTCACTAAAGAGAATACAAGCCTCTATCTGCTCTCCCATACGCACTACTATGTGGTCGAGCGCAAGTGAAGTCAAATTGGCAAACCCAACCGTCGCCGGTAAGATCATCATGCATCCAGGAGGAGAACTTCATGGCGCGCAAGCGATCTCAACGCTTCTTGGGCCCCAAGGTGGAGAACCAAGCGATTCGTGGCAATGAGACAACGAAACAGCTCGTAGAGAAAGCATTCAAGGCGTTCGTCGGGAGGGAACTTGCGACCGCGTATGACCTGATCCGAAGAATGGTTCGTGAAGACCATACGATCGTGATGACTGTCTCGGGTGCGATGACTCCTGCGGATCTTGCGACGACCTGCATCATCCCTCTCATTCAAGCGGGTATGGTGGACGTGCTGACTACAACGGGGGCGAACATCTATCACGATCTGCAGCGTACCCTCCAGGGCGAGTTTTACGCAGTCGATCCCAACGTGGGCGATCGCTTGTTGCGTGAACAGGGGTATACGCGCATCTACGATCTGGTCTTCCCGGAAGACGATCTTTATCGCACCGATCAATTCGTCCAGAAGCTCTTGAGGAAGAAGGCCTTTCAGCAACGAATGACCACGCCGCGATTTCACGATCTCTTGGGCAAGTATGTTGCCGAGATCGAAAGAGAACGCTTCCGTCGTGATCCCAAGAGTTCGCGCAGCCTGGTGGTGCAAGCACATCTTCACCGTGTGCCTATCTTCTGTGGGGCTCCTCAAGATGCATCCATTCACCTCAATGTGGCCTATCTCAAGCGACGCCTGGGCGAAAAATTCCAATTTGGGATAGACATCGAGACGGACATCCATGAGTTCGGAGCCTATCACTGGTTGGCGAAGAAACAGGGGTCGAAGAGACTGAGCATCGTCATTTTGGGGGGCGGGGTGCCCAAGAATTATTCGCTGCAGCCGGAGCCGTATCTATCGCAGATTTGCGGGCTGGATGTCGAGGGCTACGATTGCGATGTGCAATTCTGCGATGCGCACGTGCAGAACGGGGGGTTGAGCTCCTGTACGGCGGGAGAGGCGCACACGTGGGGGAAGACTTCCGCAGAATACTCTGTGAACTCTCAGTATGTCTTCACCGATGTCACGGCCGTCTTCCCGTTTGTCGTGCATGGGCTCTTGCAAGAAGGACTGACGAAGACGGGCCGAAAATTTCTGGATCGAACTGAGGAAGCAATCCGGTTGCTGGATGACGCCGTGTTGGATCAGGTGGAATGACTTTCCTGACACTTCTGAGTGAAAAGACGCGCCAC
>MFGX01000061.1:0-738 GCA_001778455.1 Candidatus Fraserbacteria bacterium RBG_16_55_9
ATCGAGCCGTTCAATAAGAAGCGACATGATCGGTCAAGTTTCTGTTGTGGAATTGAGCTGCTAGATCGCTATCTGCATGAGCAAGCCGACCAAGATCGCAAACGCAAAATAGCTGCCCCTTTCGTGCTTATTGAAGAAGATCAACTTGATGTGCTTGGCTATTACACCTTGTCTGCCTTTAGCATCCATCTTGAGGAGCTTCCACCAGACTTAACTAAGAGACTGCCTCGCTATCCTGATGTTCCGGCCACGCTGCTCGGACGTCTAGCGGTGGATCAAATGCACCAAGGAAAGGGATTGGGGGAATTACTGCTCATGGACGCTTTACACCGGAGTCTAAGTCAGACAGCCAAGGTTGCTTCCTTCGCCATTGTGGTAGATGCTATCAATGAAAACGCACGAAACTTCTATCTCCATTTTGGATTCCAGCTCTTCCCCGATCGCTCAGACAGGCTATTTCTGCCAATGAAGACCATAGAACAACTTTACGCTAGGGGACAAAGCTGAACAGCTGTAGAACCCCTAGTGTGCTGAGCGTCACGATCAAGCCCGCAATTCCTACCCCGAGCCCAATCAGCGGGAAAGCTTGCCGAAAAGGGATCCCAAAGAGAAACGCAACCAAACACCCAGTCCAGGCTCCGGTCATGGGCAGAGGCACGGCAACAAACACCACCAACGCCACCGCTCCCCAGCGGGCGAATTGCGCGTTAAAGCGGCGCCTTGTGCGCGCGAAGAGCC
>MFGX01000061.1:749-1042 GCA_001778455.1 Candidatus Fraserbacteria bacterium RBG_16_55_9
TCTCTACATACCCTCACTCGACCGAGTAGGGACACGAGCGACTCCAGTGAGAGCAAGAGAAACGCAGCGGGGATGAGATTTCCACCCACTCCCAAGAGATATGCCAGAAGGGGCGACATCTGAAAGTGCACGATCGCTAAGGGTATGGCCCCGCGCAACTCGCTGATCGGCAGCGCTGCCACCCCCATCACGATCAAGGCATCTGTAACAGGCGAAGAACTCAAGATGTTGCCATTCTAAAGGTGGATCGTTATACTCTCCAGCCACGGAGCAACCATCATGAAACTCTATAA
>MFGX01000061.1:1111-3063 GCA_001778455.1 Candidatus Fraserbacteria bacterium RBG_16_55_9
CCCCACAGTCTACGATTACTTCCATATTGGGAACGCCCGGCCCTTCATCTTGTATGACGCCCTGCGCCGCTACCTCGAATACCGTGGCTACCAAGTCCTCTATGTGCAGAACATCACGGATGTGGACGACAAGATCATCAACCGCGCATCTTCAGAGAAGATGACCTCACAGCAAGTGGCCGAAAAATACACCCAGGCATACTTCGAAGACCTAGAGAGACTGGGAATCCAACCCGCGAATCGCCAGCCCAAGGCCACGGAGAACATCTCTGCCATGATCGAATTCGTCCAGGCCCTGATCGAGAAGGGATACGCCTATGAGGTGGATGGCGATGTCTATTTCCATGTGAAGAAGTTCACAGACTACGGGAAGTTGTCTGGAAAACCCATCGATGAGCTTCAGGCCGGTGCGCGGGTGGAAGTCGATGAGCGCAAAGAGAACGCGCTCGATTTTGCTCTGTGGAAGAGCGCCAAGCCGGGAGAACCTCACTGGACCTCACCCTGGGGTGAAGGCCGCCCCGGCTGGCACCTCGAGTGCTCAGTCATGTCCATGGGCCTCTTGGGTGAGACGTTCGACATCCACGGCGGCGGGACGGACTTGATCTTCCCGCATCATGAGAACGAGGCCGCACAAAGCGAAGCTGCGACCGGCAAACCCTTCGTGCGCTACTGGGTGCATAACGAGCTGCTGCGAATCGGTGGCGAGAAGATGAGCAAGTCCCTGAGTAATTTCGAGTACGCCCGGGACGTGATCGCAAAGTATGGCAAGGAGGCCGTACGCTACTTCTACTTAAGCAAGCACTATCGCACACCAATCAGCTTCACTCATGAGTCGATGGCCGATGCCAAGCGAGCTGTAGAGCGAGTCTATCACCTCCTAGAAGAGATCGAGTACGAACTGGAGAGACGGAACGGCAATGGTAGCGCTCTCGACAAAAGCACGCTCACCCAGCACGGCAAGGAGTTCCTAAGACTCATCGATCAGACCCGCGAGGAATACTTGAGGCACCTCGATGACGATTTCAATACAGCAGGTGCCTTGGGCGTCATCTTCGAACTGATCAAGGAGGCGAACGTTCTTCGCCAAGAGATCGCAGCCGGAGATCTGCCGCTACTCAAACTCACTCATGATCTCATCCGCGCGCTTGGGAGGCCCTTGGGGCTCTTCCAAGAATCCCCCTGGCGCGAGTCCAAGGGCGAGATGCAAGGGGAGCTGGTTCAACTCCTGGTTGATCTGCGCCATCAGCTTCGCATCAAGAAGGAATTTCAATTGGCAGATCAGATCCGGAGTCGCTTGAAGGAGCTGGGCATCGAGCTTAAGGACAAGGGTGAGGAGACCATCTGGAGTTACGAGGGCTAGCCTCGCTCTTCTACAAGCTCGACCAATACCCCCCCAAAGCTCTTCGGATGCAAAAAGGCCACCCGGAGTCCTCCGAAACCCGCGCGCGGTTTTTCGTCAATCAACTCGATTCCACGAGTCTTGAGCGCCGACAGCGCTTGGTCGAGGTTTTCTACGGAGAAAGCCACGTGATGGAGACCTTCGCCCCGTTTCTCCAGGAATCTTTGAATTGGCCCATCGCCCAAGGGCTGCAGAAATTCGAGTTTGACTTCCCCTGCAGGAATCATGCTGGCGGCCACCTTGAATTCCTCAACAATCCCTCGCTCTGTCTCTTTGAGGCCCAGAACCCGAAAGCGCTCCACCGTTGCTTCGAGCTCTTGGACGGCAATGCCGATGTGATGCAGTTTCATCAACCACCAGTCCTCCCATGAGCAGGAGTAGTATAGAGCGTCATGGTTCAAATGCCCAATTCTTCCAGTTTGATCGTTTAACAGTTTTACAGTAGAATAAAACTGGGGTGATGAATTGTGACGACCAAAGCGAAAGTGAAGGATCTGGGCAAGGCCAGAGTCAAAGCAAAGAAGCAAGTCACTATCCCGGATGCGGTGATGGA
>MFGX01000061.1:3078-3247 GCA_001778455.1 Candidatus Fraserbacteria bacterium RBG_16_55_9
GCGAAATTCGCTTCCGGACCAGCGGGAAATCTGTCTATATCGAATCGGTGAAGACAATCACAGTCCCTGCGGATGAAGCATACGCTTTCACACCCACGTGGCAGGCGAGCATCCGGCGGGCGATGGCTGAGATAGAGGCAGGCGAAGTCTATGGCCCCTTCAAGTCGGG
>MFGX01000061.1:3275-3600 GCA_001778455.1 Candidatus Fraserbacteria bacterium RBG_16_55_9
CTACGTAAGCAGGGCAAGATCTGAAGGAGAACTCCTTACATGGAGCCCATTGAGCTAGTGACCTCACCAACGTTCATACTGCAACTGATCGAGTTAGAGTATAGAGACCAGAAGCAAGTTGCCAAAGCGCTAACGCTCTTTGCTCATAACCCCAGCCACCCCTCACTGCGGCTCAAGAAGAGAGCTTCCGATGGTCACTGGGAGATTTCGTATTCGATGAGTGGCCGGGTGCTGTTTGACTGGGCGGATGAGGAAGCCCATCGCAAGGCCATCTTCCTCTCTGTAGGACATCATCACATCGTGGATTAGTTCAAAGTTTCATAGA
>MFGX01000061.1:3667-4972 GCA_001778455.1 Candidatus Fraserbacteria bacterium RBG_16_55_9
ACGCTCTCACTGCCTCCAGAATATAGGGCAGTAAATCCTCATCGGTATGGGCAGCCTGGCGCAGCTGTTCCAGAGATTTTTTTACCTGGCTCTGATCTCGCTTCGCCCTCAGCTTTTTCAGTCTATCCATCTGGCGCCTCTGCACGCCCGGCAACACTTTTGTAATCTGGAGCGGCAGCCTCTCTGATGATGCAAAGCGGTTCACTCCAACGATAAGCCGCTCTTTGGTTTCCATCTCTCGCTGTTTTCGATAGGCGCTCTCCTCGATCTCCCGCTGAACATAGCCCGTCTCAATGGCTCGAGGCATTCCCCCCATCTTGCTGATTCTCTCGATGTACTGCTCCGCCCGTCTACCCAGTTCGTCCGTCAGCCATTCGAGATAGTACGAGCCGCCTAAGGAATCGATGGTATCCGCCGCGCCGGACTCTTCTGCGATGATCTGCTGAGTTCTGAGGGCGACCAGCACGGCTTGCTCGCTAGGCAAGGCGAGCGCTTCGTCGTACGAGTTCGTATGCAATGACTGCGTCCCACCGAGTACCGCTGCCAGCGCCTCCAGAGTCGTGCGCACAATGTTGTTCATCGGTTGCTGAGCCGTAAGCGTAGAGCCGCCCGTCTGCGTATGGAAGCGCAGCATCCACGATTCCTTCTTCTTCGCCCCGAAACGCTCTTTCATGAAGCGAGCCCAGAGCCTGCGGGCCGCGCGGAATTTCGCAATCTCTTCAAAAAAGTGACGGTCACACGAGAAGAAGAACGAGAGCTGAGGCGCGAAATCATCCACTTCTCCTCCGCGGTCTAGCACGGCTTCGACGTACGCAATGGCATTGGCGAGCGTAAACGCGACCTCTTGCACGGCAGTGGCTCCGGCTTCCCTCATGTGATAACCACTGATCGAGATAGGGTTCCAGCGAGGCAGGTGCTCCGCACAGTAAAGAATCGTATCCGTGGCCAATCGCAGGGAGAAGGCCGGAGGGAAGATATAGGTCTTGCGCGCAATGTATTCTTTGAGAATGTCATTCTGGACAGTTCCAGATAATCTCTCGGGCCGTCCGCCCTGCCGCTCTGCCACGGCAATATACATCGCCAGGAGAATGGCCGCTGGAGCATTGATCGTCATCGCAGTGGAGATCTTTCCCAGTGGGATCCCCGAAAACAATCTCTCCATGTCTTCCAGGGAAGAGATTGCGACTCCAGCCTTGCCCACTTCCCCTTCTGCCAGCGGGTGGTCGGAGTCGTACCCCATCTGCGTCGGGAGATCGAAAGCGACTGAAAGACCCATCTGACCTTGCGAGATGAGGTAGCGGTAGC
>MFGX01000061.1:5096-5400 GCA_001778455.1 Candidatus Fraserbacteria bacterium RBG_16_55_9
CTGAGCGTTCTCATTGAGCCCGCGCAGATCATCTGGGCCGTAAAAGGACCCCAGTTCGATATCTGAGTCTGTAGTGTATTTCTCTTTGTGTGGGCGAGCGGCACCTTTACTCACGAGAAGTCACCTCAGAGTGGGTGGGACGAATCACGCAAAGAAGCTGGCCGCGGCTCACCTCGCGACCCGCCGCCACAGCAATTTTCTCGATCACTCCATCGCACGGCGAGCGGATTTCATTCTCCATCTTCATGGCATCTATCACTAACAAGCCATCTCCCTTCTGAACTGCCTGACCCTCCTTAACCTC
>MFGX01000061.1:5436-7021 GCA_001778455.1 Candidatus Fraserbacteria bacterium RBG_16_55_9
TTCGCCTTCGCGGTGGAATGCTCCCGGAGGTGATGCCGCAGCCTCCTGGTCGAAGCGGGTTCGAGGTTCACAGAATACGCCCGGCCATGCTGGTAAATGACGTATCCCGTGCCTTCTCCAACTACCCACAGCAAGAACTTTCGACCGTCATAGATCAATGTGTCAATACCATCCGTGGCATGGCGATAAAACTCCACGGGAACGCGCTTTTCTCCGATGACAGCCCAAATTTTCTCTCCCTCGTTTAGAACTTCAACCTCGATGGATTTGCCAGAGACGTCCACGACGTATTTCATTCGGAGGCCCACTTCCAGTACTGCTCTTGCTCTGCGGCTGCAAGACTCAATGCCGACCTCAAGTTCTGCATCTGTCCCGCACGTTTGAGAGCCGCTGCCACAGCTAAGATCTCGACTTGCTCCGGCGATGGTTCTTGCCGCGGGAGGCGTCTTACGAAATCCGTCGTCTGGTCTCCTCGCACAAATGTGTCGTCCACCAGAGCGCTCAAATGAAAACCCACGGTAGTGGCTACCCCAACGACCCACGTCTCTTCCAAAGCCCTCCTCATGCGCACAAGAGCGCAAGGGCGATCTCGATCCCAAACGATCAGCTTCAAGAGAAGAGGGTCGTAATGCGATGTGATGAAATCACCTCGTGAGATGCCGCTGTCCACCCTCACTCCAGGGCCCGATGGCAGGATCAGTCCCTCAATCTGTCCCGTGGAGGGCATGAATTCCCGATCGAAATCTTCTGCGTAGATGCGGCACTCCAGTGCCGCTCCTCGAGGATGAATATCGCCTTGGGCAAATGACAGCTTCTCGCCACCTGCAATACGGATCTGTTCTCTCACGAGATCAATGCCCGTGGTCATCTCCGTGATCGGGTGCTCTACCTGAATGCGGGTATTCATCTCCAGAAAGTAATAGCGCTCCTCGTCCACATCGTAGATGAACTCCACCGTCCCTGCGCTGCAATAGCCGCAAGCCTGGGCAATGGCGACAGCAGCTTCTCCCATCTCCTTACGCATTCTGCCACTGAGCAGCGGAGCGGGGGTCTCCTCAATGAGCTTCTGATACCGTCTCTGTACGGAACATTCTCGTTCGTAGAGATGCACAACATTTCCATGACCATCGCCCAGCACTTGCACTTCAATATGCTTGGCCTGGGGGATGAATTTCTCGATGTACACTGAGGGATCGCCGAAGCTCTTGTGAACTTCCGAAATGGCGCGCTCAAAGGAACTTTTTAGCTCGCTGTCGCTCAGAACGAGTCGCATGCCCTTGCCGCCGCCTCCGGCAGCCGCTTTGATCAACAGTGGGTAGCCAATCTCTGTCGCGGCTTTCTTTGCTTCGTGGATACCGGTGATCTTCTCATAGACGCCGGGGACAGTGGGCACTCCCTGTTTTCTGGCGGTATTTCGTGCACTCAGTTTATCACCCATGAGGCGCATCGATTCCGGCTGCGGGCCGATAAAGACCAAATTGCTCTTCTCAACGAACTCAGCAAAATCAGCGTTTTCTGCCAAGAATCCGTAGCCAGGATGAACGGCATCGCATTTCGTCTTCTTAGCGATGGAGATGAGTTTTTC
>MFGX01000061.1:7107-9855 GCA_001778455.1 Candidatus Fraserbacteria bacterium RBG_16_55_9
CATCCGAATACACAGCCACCGCCTCGATTCCAAGTTCGCGGCAGGCCCGAATCACTCTCACCGCGATCTCTCCACGATTCGCGATGAGAACTTTCTTGATGCGCTGCCGAACTTTGCTTGCCACAGGGGAACTTACTTTGTGATACTCAAGCTCAGGCGATAGTCCTCACGACGGATCGGGCGATCGGATCTGGGCTGAGGCATCAAGTCTTCGAATCGAATCCGATAACCTTCGTAGGCAGCTTCACGAGGATCTAGAGTAGAATTTAGTGCCAATGTTTGTGTGGCTTTGCCCGTCTGCTGGACGTCCAACGTGACCTTGGCATTACCTGCCCAGACACAGACCACATCCACCGGGCAACGCGAGTCCTCGAGAACGTCTTTAAAAGTGACGGAGAGTCCATCGGTAGGTAGAAGCGCGGTCTGACCCATCGAAATCTGAAAGACCTGACCCAGTTGGATGTGGACGGCGGGCGAAGGGAACAACCCTAAGAAATCGCAACTTCCCGAGGGCAAGAGAGTCAACATGAATAGACCAAGAGCGGCAAACCTGGCTTGCGGGTTGAGCATGTCTCCTCCCTAAAGTCCCAATTGATCCGAGATGCCTTGCATGGCCGAAAGCACCGTCTGGATATGTTCGTCGAGCGGAACACCCAACTCCTGGGCCCCCCGCTCGATGTCCTCGCGCTTCACTCCGCGCGCGAAGGCCTTTGCGTCCCACTTGTTCTTGATAGACTCTACGGTGACATCGGCCAGCTTCTTCGAAGGCCTCACCAGCGCCACCGCAACGATTAAACCGGTCAGCTCGTCACATGAGAAGAGCGCTTTGGCCATGAGCGTCTCGCGGGGCACTCCCGTGTAGTCTGCATGGCCTAGGATCGCTTGGCAGATGTCTTCAGGGTAGCCGTTCCCTCTTAGAAGAGCAACTCCCCACGACGGGTGACCCTGCGTCGGATGATGTTCTGGGTTCGGGTATTTTTCATAGTCGAAGTCATGTAAGAGCGCAGCGATACCCCACTTCTCCTCGTCCTCGTTCAATTTGCGTGCATAGGATCGCACCGCCGCCTCCACGGCCAGCATATGTTTGATGAGGTTCTGGTTCTTCGTATGCTCCTGAACAAGCTTGAGGGCTTCCGCTCGATTCACAATTTGATCCTCCTTCGAGATCAGAAATTTAGGGCTTTTTGAGCCTGAAACCCTGGACGAGGATGCGCCGCTTCTCTGCTGGCCAGATGGGCCCGCTGGATCGGTTCTGGCAACCTCTGATGGGACAGTCTCAGAACAAGTCCTACAGCTGTGTCGAGATCGATCCCATGACCGATAGAGACGAAGATTGGGTCGGCTCGCTCGCGAGTCTTCACGGCAGCTCCGATCGACTCTTTGCTCCTAGGATCAATGATGGAGCGCACCTCCTTGGGCTTCATATCGTTGAAGTCCACTTCGCCGTAGAGGAGCGTCTTGGTGACCCCGATGGTGGGTACGCTGAGGAGCACACCCAAGTGGGAAGCGATTCCCACGTGCCGAGGATGCAAGATGCCGCTCCCATCGACCATGATGACATCCGCTAGCTTGTCCTCCGCTTGGACACGCTCCAAGAGAGGCAAGAGCACAGGCAGCTCCCGAAACGCAAGGTAAGTTGGGATATAGGGGAAAGAGATCTCGACTTGGGCGATCTCGCTCGCGAGGAGCCTCCCGCTCACGATCTCCATCCCCACATAAGCCCCAACGCCTATCCAAGGGCCATCGTAGGAGAGATCCACTCCGCCGATCGTCTGGTACTCGCGGCGTATAGGGTTTCGAACAACGCGCTCCGAAAGCTCCTCTTGCAGCTTTCTTAACGGGATGAGCGGCTTGCTCGTCTCAAACTGAAAGAAGACGTGATCACTCAAGTTCGAAATGCAGCCATTCTGGATCGGTATACCGTCGGCCTGGAGTTTTTCGATCTTCGTGGACGTGCCTCCGGGTGCGCTGTAGCCGCCGACGCGACCGTCGCTATGCACGACCTTGTAACAGGGGTAGATGTCTGGCTGTTCGTTCACAGCCATGATCTGTCCTACGGCTCGCACCGCGATCGCATCTCCCAAGGCCAGGGCCAGCGCCCGATAGGTTGTGATCTTGTCCTGCGGGATCTCTAGGAGCATCTCCAGAGTCAGCTTTCTGATATTCGGGATGTCCAGGGTGCTTGCCATAACTTGATCTTCCTCATTCTAAGTGGAGCGGCTCTGGAGGGTCAAGCGTGCATGGGCTATGATGCTAGTTGAGGTGATGAACTCATGCCGCTGGTCAAACTTCCCGAGAATGCGATTCTTACCACGCTCTGCTGTCCGCGATGCGATGGAGTGGGGAGACTCTTCCGCAAGCGCCGAGAGGAAGCGCCTTCCAAGCTCGACGGTACACCGCGGGCGGAGTATTTCTATACTCTACGTTGCCCCCAGTGCGGTGACGTTGAACTCTGGGGTGTGGCAAGTGAGCGGTCTTCGGCAAGCCAAGCCTCTTGAACTTGACTTTCTCGCGCTAAAGCCCTATAATTCGCGCCAATCTCAGAGAGGGAAGGAGGGGAGAGGGATGAACAAGGCCGAATTTGTCGATCAGTTGTCTAAGAAGACGGGACTCAGCAAGAAGGAGGCCCGAACGGCCCTAGACTCCGCGATTGGCCTGATCGTGGGCTGCTGTGCTAGCAAGGACAAGGTGACCTTTACAGGTTTTGGCACCTTCGAGCCTCGGCAACAGAAGAGCACGACCCGTGTC
>MFGX01000061.1:9877-13692 GCA_001778455.1 Candidatus Fraserbacteria bacterium RBG_16_55_9
GATGACGGTGCCGGCGAAGATGGTTCCCAAGTTCCGACCGGGGAAATCCTTCAAGGAATCGTTGGCGAGGCGCTAACCGATCTCACTTCAGACATTCAGATAGGACGCGGCTGGAGCGTCAGGTGCATAGCCCGGCGCTCCAGCATCGTGTTTAGAATTCGTAGTCTAAACAGTTAGCATGGATCTCTATGGAAGATACAAAGAAACCAACGCTTAAGTCCGAAGAGGAGTGGCGGCAGGTCCTTACCCCCGAGCAGTATAAGGTGCTGCGCCAGAAGGGGACTGAAGCGCCGTTCTCGGGCGCATACGTCCATGAGGAACAAGAAGGTATGTACCATTGTGCCGCCTGTGGGAACCCGCTCTTCTCCTCAGAGACCAAGTTCCACTCCGGCACGGGCTGGCCAAGCTTTGATGAGGCGTTGCCCGGCGCAATCAAGTACGTCCGCGACACCTCCCATGGTATGGATCGAACCGAGGTGGTATGCGCTCGCTGCGGATCACACTTGGGGCATCTATTTGATGATGGCCCGACTGGAACAGGCAAGCGATACTGCATGAATTCTGTGTGTCTAAAGCTCAAGGCGAAGAAGTGATTTGGCTTTGTCCACAAACCAGGC
Organism: Candidatus Fraserbacteria bacterium RBG_16_55_9; assembly: GCA_001778455.1. Classification (GTDB taxonomy): domain Bacteria; phylum Bipolaricaulota; class Bipolaricaulia; order RBG-16-55-9; family RBG-16-55-9; genus RBG-16-55-9. The sequence continues at coordinate 10,495 of MFGX01000061.1, forward strand.
CAGACGCTCACAGATTCATATGATTGATCCGGCTCGCCAACACCCCTGCTCCAAAGCCGTTGTCGATGTTGACGACTGCTACACCCGGCACACAGCTGTTCAGCATGGTGAGTAGCGCTGCCAGCCCCTGAAAACTTGCCCCATACCCTCTACTGGTGGGAACGGCAATCACGGGCTTATCCACAAGACCCGCAACCAACGTCGGCAAGACCCCATCCATTCCGGCCACGATGATGAGCACATTCGCATTTAATAGCTCCTCTGTCTGATCGAGCAAGCGATGGACTCCCGCTGCACCCACATCAAACTCTTTGACGACTGCGTTTCCCAAGAGTTCTGCTGTCACTGCCGCTTCCTCCGCGACGGGCAAATCGGAGGTCCCTGCTGTGAGCACCAAGATCTGCCCACCCTGAGTTTTCCTCGGTTCTCCCAACGACACTACACGCGCCGCTTTGTGATAGACAGCCTTGGGGAAGTGTCGCTGGATGGCCTGAACGTGCTCCGGCTCCGCTCTTGTAGCAATTACCAGCGACTCATGCTCTTGAAGTTTCCCCACAGCCTCCACGACCTGATTGGGAGTCTTCCCTGGGCAGAAGATCACTTCGGGAATGCCCTGACGCAGTGAACGATGGATGTCCAGTTTGGAATGCCCGATATCGAGATAGCTGCGAAGATCCTTCAGCTGAGATAGCGCATCTTCAACGGAAACCTTGCCATCACGAACAGCTTCTAAAAGAGATCTCCAGTTCACAGGATGCCCTCCCTAGGATACTCTAGAGCAAGATTCTCTGGCAATCAACCCTCGCGCGCGTTTGATCTCGTTTAGGTGGCTCAGCTACAATCTCGCGCAATGGAAGTGACGCAAATGCCTGCAGATCGAATTCTCATAAATGGAGTAGCGCTCACCATCAGTAAAGGACGAGCGCAAGCTCTGGCTATCCGAGATGGACGCATTGAGGCTGTCGGTCGGACAGCAGATATTAGAGTACTCGCAGGCCCTCAAACTGAGGTCATCGATCTGAAAGGGAAGGCACTCATGCCTGCGTTTATCGACGCCCACATGCACCTAGTGAGCCAAGGCCTCAAGGAGACGGGCTACATCCTCGACCTCTCCGAGACACGCTCTCTAAGCGAAGCCCTGGAGCGGGTGCGCGAGGCCGTGAAAGAGCGTGGAGAGGGAGTCTGGGTCCGAGGGCGCGGATGGGACGAGAGCATTTGGCCTGAGAAACGCTATTTGACGCGTGCTGACCTCGATCGCATTGCGCCCAAAAACCCGGTGGCGCTCAGTCGCGTGGATGGCCATATGTTGATCGCGAACAGCCAAGCGTTGAAGCTCGTATCTGTTACTGCCGATTCCGATGAGTTTGATCCCCAACAGGGTCTATTGAGAGAGCGGGCGGTGAATGGTTTCTTGCAACAAATTACGCCAAAGCTGGAGGAGATCGAGGAGGCCATTCGAGCAGGTGTGCGCCTTGCCCACTCACTGGGCATTACAGCTATTCATGATGTGGTGCGGACAGAGCACATTCGGGCGTATCAGCGACTTCATCGTCGCGGAGAGCTCCACTTGAGAGTCCGCATGAATGCTCCAGTGGAGCACCTTGATTCCCTCATCGCGTTGGGCTTCTCATCGGACTTCGGTGACGAGATTCTGAAACTGGGAGCCATCAAGATCTTTACCGATGGCTCGATCGGCGCTCGCAATGCAGCACTTTTCGAGCCATATATTGACAGCTCTACCGGTCTAGCTGCCACCGGAAAACTCAACTATGTGCAGAGTGAGCTGAATGCCCTGGTTAAGGTAGCCCATGAAAATGGCTTTCAGCTCATGATCCACGCCATCGGCGACCGAGCAATCGGAGCAGCGGTGGATGCCCTCAAGGCTGCAAGCGTGGGGCCGCGCGACCGAGCGCGCATTGAGCACTTGGAGCTGCCCACAGAAGAGCAACTCCAGAAGGCAAAAGAGCTCGGAGTCATTGCATCCATGCAGCCCAACTTTCTCCAGTGGAGCGGCTCCGGAGGACTCTACGAGACCCGTCTCGGCCTAGAGCGCGATGCCAGAATTGACCCTCATCGCGCGGTGCTCGACATGAAAGTGCCTTTGGCACTCGGCTCTGATGGCATGCCCTTCAACCCGCTCTATGGAATTCATCTTGCGGTGAACGCTCTGTATGAGCAGCAGAGGCTTTCGGTAGAAGAAGCACTGCACGCCTACACGCTGGGCGCAGCCTATGCAGGTTTTCAAGAAGACGAACTGGGATCGCTCGAGCCGGGCAAATGGGCGGACCTCATTGTGCTCTCCGAAGATCCCACTTCCTCACCCGAAAATATCCGAGAAATCCAAGTGCTGGAGACGTATCTAGCGGGAGAAAGAGTCTTCCATTACGAAGAGGCTAGCGAGTAGCTTCCGTCTTCTTGAGTTCCTCCTTGATCCACATCCGTAGAAGCACCGTGTAAGGCACTCCTCTGCGACGTGCCAGCCGCTTTGCCCGCTCGACATCCTCACGCTCCAACCTCAGCGAGATCACCCGGAAATCCGGAGGAATCCGGATATCGACCTCAGCGTCCTCCATCTGATCTAGATAGTCAGTGGAGTCATGGGTCTCCCAGAACTCGGCTATCTGCTCGTCACTCCAGTCGGCCATGTCCGGCAGTTTCTTCATCTTGGATTTCGATGTCGCAACCTTGGCCATCTAGTTTCCTCCCTTCACGCGTTGATAGTAGTTTCGTTGCTTTCTGGTCATCTCGTAAGCGGTGATGGGCTTAGCCTTTCCTCCATCCAGAGAGAGGAAGACCACAAACAGATAACGCCCCGGCAGTGTCTGCCCATAGGCATGGTAGACCTCTTCATGTTTCTTGAAGTGGGGCCAGTCATCGAAGAAGACTTCTTCCACCTCTTCGGGCGTCACTTTATGCTTTTGGAGGAGCTTTCCCATGATCTGCTGCTCCCACACCAACGGTGGATCCAGGCGCATGCTCTACTATGATACCAAGTAATACAACAGTCAACTAGACACTAAAGGGGCTTTGACGGAGCACCATCTTTTTTGCTACCGTAAGCAGAAAGGAGAATGATCTTGAAAGCGGTCGTCTTGTGCGCGGGAGAGGGAACACGCCTTAGGCCCCTCACTCACACCAGTGCAAAACACCTGATTCCCGTAGCCAACCGACCTGTCATCCTTCACACGCTGGAAGCCA
>MFGX01000061.1:13708-14565 GCA_001778455.1 Candidatus Fraserbacteria bacterium RBG_16_55_9
CCACGAGGTCGGCGTGGTGGTGAGCCCCAACGTCGAAGAGGAATTTCAATCTACACTGGGTGATGGTTCCAACTGGGGACTCTCTATCGACTATGTTCTCCAGGAGCAGCCCAAGGGCTTAGCTCATGCTGTCGCCTGCGCGCGCGAGTACGTGGGGAAAGATCCCTTTCTGGTCTATCTCGGGGATAACTTGCTAGAGAACGGCGTAAAGGAACTCGTGCAGGGTTTCCAGCGTGAAGGTGCCAATGCGACTCTGCTGCTGGCGGAAGTGAAGGATCCCACCAGCTTCGGGGTGGCTCGCCTCGAAGACGGGAAGATCGTTGAGTTGATCGAAAAACCGAAAAAGCCCCCCAGCAACTTGGCGATCGTGGGCGTCTATCTCTTCGATCAGCACATCTTCGACGCCATTGAGAGAATCGAGCCCTCGGGGCGGGGCGAGCTTGAGATCACCGATGCCATCCAGAGGCTCATTGAGCAGGGCTATCGCGTAAGCCCCCATCTCGTCAAGGGTTGGTGGAAGGATGTAGGACGACCGGAGGATATGCTCGATGCCAATCGCCTCGTACTGGAAGGAGTCGAGGCATGCATGCGCTCGCCTGTGCCAGAAGGCTCGCACGCCGTGGGCCGGGTGTCGATTGCCGAAGGAGTTCAGATCCACGACAGCCAGTTACGCGGGCCCTTGATGATCGGTCCCGGAGCCATCATCCGCCACTCGTTCGTCGGTCCCTTTACAGCCATTGACCGAGATGTGCAGGTCCATCAGAGTGAGATCGAATACAGCATCGTGATGGCGGGTGCTTCCATCGAAGGGGTCGGACGCATCCGCCATCACGATGCTGTATTCGATCTCACTCTGA
>MFGX01000061.1:14577-16941 GCA_001778455.1 Candidatus Fraserbacteria bacterium RBG_16_55_9
CCTCCGGAAACGTATCACTTTGTCATCGGGGATAACAGCGAAATTCAACTCATTTAATCCAGAATTCGAGGTGATGGGATGAAGACGACGCTATCAATCATCAAGGCAGACATCGGGGCCATCGGCGGCCACCTCTGCCCCAGCAAAGCCGTCTTGGAACGGGTTCGGCAGTACGTAGCTGCCAAGAGCAAAGGACTGGTTATCGATTCGTACACGACCTACACAGGCGACGACATTGCCATCCTGATGTCCCACCAGCGGGGCGCGAACAACCCAGAGATTCACTCGTTGGCTTGGGAGGCCTTTCGCCAAGGGACGGAAGTAGCGAAGGGAGAGGGTCTCTACGGCGCTGGACAAGATCTTCTGAAAGATAGCTTCTCCGGTAACATCCGGGGGCTTGGCCCTGCCGTGGCCGAGCTCGAGTTTGAAGAAAGACCGAACGAACCCTTCCTGCTCTTCGCCGCGGACAAGACCGAGCCGGGAGCTTACAATCTGCCGCTCTATCTCGGCTTTGCCGATCCCATGTACTGCCCAGGCTTGATGCTCAGCCCCAGCATGGCGAAGGGTTTTCAGTTCATCATCATGGATGTGAACTACACGGAAGGTGACAAGGTCATCGAGCTGAACGCGCCCGAAGATCTCTACAATCTTGCCGCGCTCCTAAGAGATAATCACCGCTTTGTGGTCGAGTCGATCCACTCACGCGCAACGGGAGAGCCATGTGTAGCCTGCAGCACCACCCGCCTTCACAACATTGCCGGCAAATATGTGGGCAAAGATGACCCGGTCATGCTCGTACGGACTCAAGCTCAATTCCCTGCGACCGGAGAAGTCATTGCGCCGTTTGCGCTCGCCCATTACGTTGCCGGAGACTGCCGGGGCAGTCACAACGTGGCGCTCATGCCGGTGAAGCACGCTTCCCCTGTGGCGTACTTTGATGGACCGGCACTCGTTTCATGCCTAAGCTTCTGCGTGCACAACGGAAAACTCACGGAGGCGGTGGATGTGTTCGATCATCCATTCTGGGATCTGATTCGACAGAAAGCCTCTGAAAAGACACTGGAGATCCGGCGCCAGGGGTTCTCGGGACGTGCCATGGTCGGCATTGAAGAGCTGGAGTACGGTGGAATTACCGAGCGCCTGGAGCATCTGGAGAGCCAGTTTTCGATCAGAAAGCCACCCACAGCGAAATCGAAGAGATGAAGCAGGCGCCGGAGATTCTCAAAGTTCTTTGGGACGAGGCGGCCATTCAAGTACGAGTTCGAGAGTTAGGAGCTCAAATTACGCGTGATTATGAGCGTAACTTGAGCGAAACTCTCACGCGAAATCCGCCGATTGCTGTTGGGCTCTTGCGTGGCGCCGTCATCTTCTTGTCTGATTTGATCCGCGCGATGCCTATACCTGTCGAGTGCGATTTCATGCAGATCGCGAGCTACGGGAAGGACTCCAAGCCCGGAACTCTTCAGCTCGTTCGAGATCTCCAAAACTCCGTATGCGAACGTCATCTTCTGATCGTCGAGGATATCGTGGACACCGGCCAGACGCTCGGTCATCTGGCCCAGAAGCTTACTGCGCGGGGTGCGGCCTCCATAAGATTCTGCGCCCTCATCGACAAGACAGCCCGCCGCCGCACTCCAGTAGAACTCGATTACGTGGGGTTTCGTCTGCAGGAAGACGCCTTCCTGGTGGGATACGGGTTGGATTATGCCGAGAAGTATCGCAATCTGCCCTACATCGCTGCCCTCAAGCCGGAAGCCGTCATTTAGCACTTATGAGCCAGTACGTGTTGGGCATTGAAACATCGTGCGATGAGACAGCGGCTGCCGTGCTCGTAGATGGCCGCCAAGTGCTCTCCAACGTCGTCTACTCTCAAGCAGAGATCCATCGCAAGTACGGAGGCGTCGTGCCGGAGGTCGCATCCCGAGATCATCTGCGCAAACTGCCCTACATCATCCAAGAGAGCCTCAAGCAAGCGCGCGTTGAACTGAGTGAGATCTGCCTCATCGGAGTCACTCAGGGCCCCGGTCTGGTCGGATGCCTACTGGTTGGACTCTCAACCGCAAAAGGGCTTGCGTACGGTCTGGACATTCCACTGGTTGGGGTGAATCACCTTGAAGGGCACCTCTTCGCACACCATATCGAGAACGGCGAGAGTGCACCGCCGCCGTTCGTTGCCCTGATCGTCTCGGGAGGACATACGTTGCTCGTCTACGTGCGGGAGTGGGGTCAGTATGAGATTCTGGGCGAAACGCGCGATGACGCAGCCGGAGAGGCCTTCGATAAAGTGGGAAAGTTGATTGGCCTCGGGTACCCCGCAGGAGCTGCTATCGATCGACTCGCGAAAGAGGGCGATCCCACGGCCAT
>MFGX01000061.1:17105-21933 GCA_001778455.1 Candidatus Fraserbacteria bacterium RBG_16_55_9
GAAAAAACTATGCGAGTAGCTCGGACCAAGAAAGTTCGCCGCGTAGTCATTGTAGGTGGCGTCGCGGCCAACTCGCGCCTTCGAGAGAAATTTCAGGCTCAAGCCGAGAAGCACGAAGTGCACTTCCCCTCACTGGCCCTCTGCACAGACAACGCAGCCATGATCGCAGCCGCGGCACACTTCCATCATAGCTACCAGCCCAATCCTCAGGGTAAAGAACTGACCCTCTCTCCCCACCCGGGACTCAAATTGGCATAGATAATAGGTCAAGAACGCAGGTATAGGAGAAACATGAAGGCCGCTGGAGCGTTGCCCCAACGGCCTTCGCCTTTACGCACGCACTTTACCTGCCGCCGTAGCCACGGCCGCCGCGGTTAAATCCGCCACGGGATCCGCCGCTTGACCGAGTGCGTCCTTGATTGCACTCCCGGCAATAGACTGGCCGGCTCCCATCTGGCTGGAAAGGCAGCTCTTTGATCTCCTTGCTGCACTGAGCGCACTTGAGGTTCATGCTGCTGACATCGTACATCTTGCGTTCAAAGCCCATATCTGTCACCCCCCCGGGGATTTCTATGAAAATTCGTCGTAACTGATTAGCTCGCGAGGGAAATCACCCTTATCTCGACTGTAGCAAACTTTACGAGGAAAGCAAATGGCACATATCCCATTGTCGGTAAGTCGTGCCATCCGTCTCCGTGAAGCGTTGGGTAATAACTCCCTTTTTGGGGTATGCTATGCCTCGCAGACACGTGTTTATCAAGATCTCAGTGGCCATCTCAGAGGAGGTTGACATGCGTTATATCGTGCGGTTCCAGATTCCCATTGAGTCCGGTAACGCGGCGTTGCGTGACCCAAAGTTTGGTGAGAAGCTCCAGCGGGTCTTGTCGGAGATGAAGGCCGAAACAGCGTATTTCACGACAGTCGATGGCCAGCGTGGCGGCTATATCGTGGTAAACTTTGATGACGCGTCGAAGATCGCGGCGATCGCGGAACCCCTGTTTCTTTGGCTGAAGGCCGATGTCGAGTTCATTCCGGTAATGCTGGCTGAGGACTTGGCCAAGGCAGGTCCGGCGATTGCAGCGGCCGTGCAAAAGTGGGGTTAGCTTTTAGATGCGGATAGATGCGGAGTCTCAATTTCGTCGGGGCATCCCTGTCGTTCTGGGGCATCCTCGTGCCCGCAGATGCGTGGAGGCAACTCGCCCTTGCTTCCTCGATCGTCTCCGCTCTTGGCATCGTGCTATTCTTTGGGACATAGCCCACTTTCAACACACTCGCTGCCCTGGGAATGAACATCGCGGTATTCGTCACTCAGCTCTGGCTACACTGGCCTCCACAGACTATGTTTGGAAAGTGAGGGTCTTGGGGTTTGTCCTGGGTGTGCACGTTGGACGTGCTTGAGGTACTGGTCAACGGCCTCCTGGAGGAGCTTCGTCATGGGCCGCTTGGCTTGGAGCTTGAGCTGGTAGATCGCACGGATCTGATCGTCGCGGAGCCGTGAGGAGTAGAGCATCTCATGCCTCCTTGGGGTTCAATGTTACCACCTCCCCGGCTCAGGCCAGGGGTGGCCGGAAGCGGGGAGATGCTGGGATGAGGGGATTCAAATAGTGTAGTGCGGACTAGGAAAGGAGAGAAGAGGCACCTTCATGCCCGGCCTATGGCCGGCGGGGGAGAATGGTGGTAACCGGGTCAGCCGATTGCGGGCGCTCAAAGCACTTATATTAGGGAAATAGTGAGATGGGCATTGGGCTGGGGGAGAGCTTCCCACAGCTCCAGTAGGAGGAGCGCTGCTCTGAGAAGCACATGTGACAAGAAGCGATCAACGGATCTGACGATACGCTGAAGTGCTACTCTAGTAGTTGTTAACATATTCCTCCCTTGGGGATTCGAACCCCTCCAGTGACGCTGGTTTGCGAAAGCCGTTAGTACGTCATAAGCACTGATGACCGAACGCAGCCACTGGCCCCCCCCACTCCAACGCCCACCTCAACTTGTCAAAGACCAATACGTCTCGAGAGTATACGCAGCTTACGCAGTCTCTTCCAGAAACTCCCTCGGCGTCTTGATCTTCTTTCTCCAGGCTGTGCCTTGGAGCTTCTTGTTCTCAAGGAAATGCTTCTTGTCCGTGGTGAGCAAGTAGTCAATATCCACCAGCATCGCGGCTGCTAACACCGGGGCATCCTTTTCCGGTACGAGCTCGAGAGCCTCGTCCAAATGAGGAGCATACTCATCCCATGTCTTGATCTCCAAGACGCCCATGCTCAAGATCTGCAGAAGGAGCTCCAGTGCAACCGCCTTTTCTTCTGCCGTATACTTTTTCTGAATATTCAAGCGGAGTTCGTCGAGGATGTAGTCGGTAACGACGGGGAGAGCGCCAGCGTGGATGATGCGGCCGATAGCCTTCTCTCGCAACTCAGGGTAGCGCAATCCAGGCAGCAAGGCGCTGGTATCAAAGAGAATTTTCATAAGGGAGAAAGACAAAAGAGCTCGGGGACTTTGAACCTGAGCTCATCTAGCGACTCTTTTGCTTCTTGAGGCGCGGGGCATACTTCTCACGCCAGAGCTCTTCTCGGGCGCGATCGAGCTCCTCTTCGGTGAAGGCGGGCTTGCGAGTCGCTTCAAAGAACCGACCGAACAACTCCAGGGCCTCAGCCTTGCGCACGTAGTCGCGGATGGCCTCGGAGCGACTGGGGTAGATCCCCTCATTGACCTTCTCGTCGATCAAGCGCAGCTGCTCCTCGGTCAACCTCACTTGAACGGTCTGCATGGGCATTGATAGCACTCCTTTCATAGTACGATAACATTACAATACAAGTACAATTGTATTATAGCACGATGGCATTATGAGTCAAGCGAGCCGTAAACTCTATTCTTACAACTTAGCCTTCGTAAGCGCCTTCACTACCTCTCTGACCCTGGTGAAAGGACCGATGGTTCTGCTTTTGCCCTTCTTCCAACCAGTACTAAAGATCACGATCAACAAGTTTCTTAGGCTTGATGACAATGACGTTACCCCGGCGTCTTATTTCGACAAAATCACCCACGCGAAGTCCGAGAGCCTCACAGATCTGCTGGGGGATGACCACCTGGCGGCGCTTGCCGAGTTTACTGATGGGCATTGCCATCCTCCTCGATTGTACGATGGTCTCTGTGGGCATACATTCTGACTATCAGATTAGCAGATGTAGGAGCTTTGTCAAGGTCTCTCTTGCGTGTTGGCGAGCTCCCAGAGTTCTCGTTCTAGGGACTCCCATTCCTGCGAGAGTGTGAGGATTCATCTGATAATGCATTTCTGCAAGGTAATACCTAATGATCTGGGACCAATTGTACCAGGGACCGAGCCAACAAGGGAAAGAGGTCTTCATGGCGATGGTTGAAGCGAAATTCACTCTCCTTGAGGTAGAGGGGGAAATACTCTCGCGGCACCCCTCGGTAATGGTAGAGCCAGGTCTTGGCGAAGCTCCAGAACCCCTCGATCCCGTTGAGATGGACTCCCGCTCGGACGTACTCGTCCCGCTTGTGGGTGACCCGTTCGTGCTTGCCCCGCAGCTCCAGCGCGACGTAGCCCTGGAATTCATCGGTGTAGTAGACACTTCCCCTCTCGGTGTGTCGCTCGATGAGGGGGTGGAGCGTCTGCCACTGGCGGTCAGGCACGGGGAAGGTGACCACCTGCAAAGCGCGCTGGTAGATGCCAAAGACGATGTGCTTCCCATGCGCTCCCCAACCGCGCTTCCCCTTGCGATGGCCACCGAACATCGCCTCATCCAACTCCAGTTCTCCCGAAAGCCTCAGGGCTTCCAACTTCTGCGCCGCTCGGTCGTAGAGGGCTTGCCGAAAGAGACGGAAGGTCCGCTCCACGGTGGTCAGGTTGATGGGGACGTACCAGCGGACCCGGTAGGCCGGAACTCCCAGGACGAAGAGGTAGAGCAGATGAGCAACCACCTCCAAGGGGATCCGTACCCGGCTCATGTAGGTACCGGTGAACTCTCCAAACTTGTAGCGGCAGGCTCGGCACTTGAACTGGTCCGAACTCAGCCGGTAGAGCTGGCGGTGGGAGCACCGAGGACAGGTGCGCCGTCCGCCCCAGCGCAGCTGACAGAAAAAGGCCCTGGATCTTGTCACGCTGATTGCCAGCTGCAATGGCCTGTGATTGAGCATCTCCCAAGTTTACTATGGTCCCAACTCCTTGGGTATTACCTAATCTTTTATTGCAGGGCACTCTTGGGGAAGCTATCTAGGGATGTTGGTGGTCCAGCGGTATCCCGAACTATTTTACGCTTATGTAGGAATCGGCCAAGTTACAAATGCAGAGAAGGCCAGAGAGATCGCGGATCAGTTCATTCGGGATCGCGCAAGAGAGACAGGTCGAGAAGAAGCGATTCCCGAGCTCGAGGCGAAAGGAGGGGCAGTTCGTGAGAAATGGGTCTTCCAGTTCGGCGGCGTGTTGTATGGTGCTTCAGATTGGACTCCTTTCGTCTGGGCAGGTCTAACTTCTCCTGTGTATAGCTTGCTCGATCTGCGCACCTTGGCTCAAGGTCCAAGTTTCTCCAATCGGAATATGAAGTACAATGCCGTTCAGGGGCCGCTGATGGAAGAGATCACACAGGTGAACGTTCCGGTCTATTTCTTTGTGGGAAGGCACGACTACACAACACCATCCGCGCTGGTGCAGCAATATTATCTGTCGATTCAAGCGCCTCAGAAGAGACTGGTATGGTTTGAGAATTCGGCTCATTTCCCATTTTTCGAGGAGCCGAAGAAGTTCGCTCAAGAGATGCTAAGAGTTCTTGCGGAGACGTACTCTCAGACAAACTGAGCTAGAGCCCCAATT
>MFGX01000062.1:0-3085 GCA_001778455.1 Candidatus Fraserbacteria bacterium RBG_16_55_9
AGTTGATGCAGACTTTCGGGTCAATATAGAGCTGTTCCGCCTCGGCAAAGCCCACTTCGCCCTCTCTGGGGTGAATGCAGTCCACCGGGCAGACTTTTTCGCATTCAGTGGCTTTCGTACCGATGCACGCTTGGGTGATTGCGAATGACATGAGAAGACCCCTCCATCAAAGTTCTTCGAGGAACCCTCGAATCACGCGGTTGAGCGCCTCCGGTTGCTCGAGCATCACATCATGCCCTGCTCCCTCGATGATCTCCAGCCGAGCCCGCCGGAGCTGATCCTTGAGATACTGAGAATACTTCACGGGCGTGAGTTTGTCATCCCCTCCGCAGACGACGAGTGCTGGGACGTCAATTTCACTCAGGCATTCCATCGCGCTGAAGGCATCGCAAGTAGTAAAATCGCGCTGCAAAGCCGTTTGGCCGATGCGTAACATCTGTTCTCTTCGCCACACGCGAAGCGCCATGGGCGCACCTGGGCTGAACTCCCATTCCAATAGCACGCTAACAGCCTCTTCGAAATCTGTCGCTATGGTAGAGAGTATCTGTGGATTGACGCGCAGCTTCGCTCCTGTCCCAACGAGGCCGACGGCTTGTAAGTTAGCCGGCTTCTGGAGGGCGACGTTGAGCACGATGGCACCACCTAGGGAATGCCCGAGAAGAAATACAGGTTCGTTGAGGGCTTCCATCACACTTAGCGCATCCTGAGTGTATGTCATAAGTCCATCGCCTTCACGTCGGGGGCTCTTGCCATGGCCGTTGAGATCAAGCGAGGCGACAGAATAGCTGCTTTCGAGTACTTGATGTTGGTACTTCCAGAGAGTGTGATCAGCACCGGAGCCGTGCACGAATACCAGCGCTTGCCCCCGACCTCCCAACTGAAAGTAGACCTGCGTGCTTCCAACTTTAGCGGTCGGCATTTTTCGTTTTCGATGCGGAAGGTTGGCCTTCGACCACGATCTTCGAGAGATCTCCCACGGTAAGAAAGAGTTCGACGATCTTGGCGAGGAACCCCAAGCGGTTCTGGCGGACCAAGGCATCGGGGGCCATCACGAGCACGTCATCGAAATAGCGGTCAATGGGCTCCCTCAAGGCGATCAAGCGTTCGATGATGCCCTCATAGTCGCGCTGAGGGAGGAGTTGTTTGATCTGGCCTTCGGCTTTGAGATAGGCGCGCCAGAGTTCGCGTTCTGCCTCCTCTTGAAAGCGATATGGATCAAAGCCGTGCGCCTTCTGGCCGCGCGTGATGTTCGAGGCGCGCGAGAAGGCAATGACCAGCGACTGGAATCGCTCCTCATCGCGGATCTTCCCCAGGCTCCGCGCTTTTTGGAGCACTCGATGAAAATTCCCATCCCGCGTAGCGATGATGGCATCCACAACATCATACGCGACCTTGTAATCTCCGCGCAGTTCGTAGTAGAGCCTCTCACTGAGAAAATCCTCCACACACGGGATGGGCTTGCGCTCGTGCAGGAAGGCATATAGATGTTCGAGATCGCCAATCAACTGGAAGAAATCGAGATCGAGTTCCCGATCCAGAGCGATCTGAATGATCCCGTTGGCTTTGCGGCGTAATCCATAGGGATCGCGTGAGCCCGTGGGCTCCTCTCCAAGGAGCAACGAGCCGATCAGGGTGTCGATCTTGTCAGCTAAGCTTGTGGCAATGCCGCTTACGCTTTCTGGCACGGGATCTCCGGCTGCTTTGGGCAGATGGTGTTCGTAGATCCCGCGGCTGACAAGCGAAGGCTCATTTTCTAATTCTGCGTAAATCCCGCCCACGATCCCTTCTAAATTAGGAAACTCCCCCACCATAGCTGTCAGTAGATCGGCTTTAGAGAGGCGGACCGTGCGGTCGATCTCTTCCAGTTCGGAATACCTTAGGCGCTTGGCGATCTCGGCGGCGATGGCTCTCATTCGCTCGACCTTGTCCCAAATCGAGCCCAGCTTCTCTTGGTATATAACGCTGCGCAGCTCCTGGGCGCGATCGGACAGAGTTCGCTTTCGATCCGACTCAAAGAAGAATTTTGAGTCTGTGAGGCGTGCCTTGACCACGCGTTCGTAGCCTCGTCGGACCGTCCCGTCGTGGTCATCGCCCCCATCCCGAAAACCAACGAAATAGGGCGAAGCTCTTTCGCCAATGGTGAAGGGTACGAATTTCTGATGTTCGACGAGGGTCGTCTGCAAAATCTCTCGCGGCAACTTGAGAAATTCTTCGTGGATCTGGCCTAAAATGGGAGTCGGGTGCTCTAGATTATCGGCGATCTCTCCCCAAAGCTCTTCGCTCAAGGCGTACCGCGCCTTCAGCTTCTGTGAGATCTTTTTCAGGGACGCCTCTACGTGAGATCTTCTCTCCAACTGGTCGAGGATCACGCCGCTCTTCTCGATCACCTCGAAGTACTCGCGAACATCTCTCACGGAGAGGGCAGCGGACCCGATGAGCCTGTGCCCATAGGTGACGTTGTCCGAGCGGGTGCGCCCATAGGTAAAATGGATGGTCTCCTCGCCAAAGATGCACAAGAGCCAGCGGATAGGTCGGATAAAGCGAATCCCGGAATTGTCCCAGCGCATTGTCTCCGAAGGCGTGAGCTTGGCAATCAATTGAGGCAGCCATTCGGGAAGCAACTCTGCGGTGGACCGGCCAGGGATCGTCTTTTTTACGTAGAGATATTCTCCCTCTTCGGTCTCCTTGACGAAGAGGTCCTCTGGTTGAGCGCTGTGGCTGCGGCAGAACCCGAACGCTGCCTGGGTCGGCTGACCTTGGGCGTCGAGCCCCACCCGCTTGGCCGGCCCCTTGATCTCGCGGATGACCTCCTCTTGGCCTTCATCCAAGCCCTTCACGAGCAGAACCAGTCGGCGCGGGGTGTAGTAGACGGCAGCGGCCTGGAAGCGGAGTCGGGCTTCCTTGAGAAGCTCTTCGGCTGCTGCTTTCAGTTGATCTGCCAGGCGGGGAGATTCCCGCGGGGGCAGCTCTTCTGTGCCAATCTCTAAGAGCAGATCTCTTAGCATCGCTTGCTCCTTGCTTCTACTCCGCAGGGACCTTCGGGCGCTCAGAAGGCTTCTTCAGCGGGGCAAGATACAAGCGAGCC
>MFGX01000062.1:3098-3300 GCA_001778455.1 Candidatus Fraserbacteria bacterium RBG_16_55_9
TTCTGCACCCGCTGGATAAGGCGTTCTCGTTCTGTGGTGCTGATGGCGCGCCGAGCGTCCAGGAGATTGAACAGGTGAGAACATTTTATCGTGTGCTCGTACGCAGGGAAGACCAGCTTGGCTTTCAATAACCTCTTGGCTTCCGTCTCATGAACTTCAAAGAGATGCAGCAGCGTGGGCACATCCGCCGCTTCAAAATTAT
>MFGX01000062.1:3334-9644 GCA_001778455.1 Candidatus Fraserbacteria bacterium RBG_16_55_9
ATCCCCGTACGTGCGCTCATCGTTCCACTTGAGGTCCCAGACCGTTTCGACGTTCTGCAGGACCATGGCAATTCGCTCCGTGCCGTAGGTCAACTCGCACGAGATGGGGGAGAGTTCTATGCCCCCCATCTGTTGGAAGTACGTAAACTGGGAGATCTCCAGGCCGTCGAGCACGACCTGCCACCCCAGCCCCGAAGCGCCCAACGTCGGGCTCTTCCAGTCGTCTTTCTCAAAGCGGATGTCGTGCGTCTTTACATCGATCTTGAGCTTCTCTAGGCTCTTTAGGTAGAGATCTTGCACGTCATCGGGGGCGGGCTTCAAGATGACTTGGTATTGATAGTAAAACTGCATGCGGATGGGGTTATCACCGAAGCGACCGTCGGTAGGCCGTCGGCTGGGTTCGATATACGCTACCCGCCAAGGTTGCTCGCCCAAGACCCCGAAGAACGTCGCCGGATGGAATGTCCCTGCGCCCACTTCCACATCGTAGGGCTGCTCGAGCACACAGCCTTGCGCTCTCCAGAATTCTTGAAGTTGGAGGAGGAGGTCTTGGAAATTCATGTCCTGGGGCGATGGAGCGTGCTACGACGAGAGATTGGCCTTGGCCAGCTCGACGAGTTGATCAAACGTCTTTTCGTCGCGCACGGCTAGATCAGCCAACATCTTGCGGTTGAGATTGACCCCTGCATCGCGGAGCCCCTGCATAAAGCGAGAGTAGGCGATCCCCCGCGCGCGGCTGGCCGCATTCACTCGGACGATCCACAGGCCGCGGTAGTCTCGCTTCTTGAGCTTGCGACCAATGTAGGCATTCCGCAGGGCCTTCATGACGCGTTGCTTGGCAATTCGGTGGCAGGAATGCTTCTTGCCCTTGAACCCCTTGGCCAGCTTAAAAATCCTCTTTCGTCGCTCTTTCCGAATGCGTCCGCCTTTGACGCGCATCGTCTCTCCCTCCTGCTAGGTATTCCTTAGCTTGCCAGCATCTGCAAGAAGCGCTTGCGCGTCGCGCCGTGAACCTGAATCCCTTTTCGGGCGAGACGCACTCGCTTGGAGCTCTTCTTCACCTGCTTGTGATGATACCCGCACTTGGATCCCAAGATCTTCCCGTTCTTGGTGATCTTAAAGCGCTTGGCGAGTCCCTTGTGGCTCTTTTTCCTTCTTGCCATGTTCGTTCTCCTTTATTCCCGTAGGCACGATCACCATCTGAAGCGATCGGCCCAGCACTTTGGGCGACTGATCGACCTTCCCGATTCCTTCGGTCTGCTTCACCAGCCGCGCCAGAAGCTCTCGACCCCGATCCATATGCACGATCTCCCGTCCGCGGAAGATCACCGTCACCTTCACCTTGTCGTCGTGCTCCAAGAACCGTCGGATGTGGCGCACCTTGGTCTCAAAATCGTGCTCCTCAATCTGGGAGGTAAAGCGCATCTCCTTGAGCTTCTGTACCTTCTGCTTCTTCTTCTCCCGTTTCTCCTGCCGATACTTGTACTTGCCGAAGTCCAAAAACTTGCAGACGACCGGACTTGCCTGAGGAGCGACCTCTACAAGGTCTTTGCCCCGCTTTTGGGCCTCTTGAATGGCCTCAGCCAATGGCATGACCCCGATCTGCTCCCCCTTGTCATCGACTACCCGTACGACATCCGCCCGAATCGCCTCGTTCCTGCGAATTGGCCGGTTAGCGATACCTACCTCCTAAGATTTGAAGCCGGAGCTGGTGCAGGAGATTCTTTCCCATCCGGGTTGACCCAAGATAGCAAATCCCTTGCACTCTGTCAAGCTCACGGCTGGTATTCAAACTCCTGAGTCCCTAGGGCAACTCGATCCCCCGCGTGGGCTCCCTTACGCCTGAGCTCCGCAAAGACGCCCAGTCGTTCCAGCTGTTCTTGAAGATATTCGACGGCGTCAGGTTCCTCCAGCGCAAGACGACTCAAGCGGGTCACAGCCTGTCCACGTACCAAGAAGCGTTCCTCCTCTTGCTCCACGATGAAATCCGTCCCGGGCGCCCCTGGACGATAGACTCGCCGTCTTCTGCGCTCCGGCTCTGACTCCACGAACTCCTCTGAAGATGGCAGCTTCTTAAGCTCTTCGTAACAGCGGTAGATCAGCTCACGCACTCCCTGGCCGGTGACCGCCGAAATCGGGTGAAATTCGACTCCAATCGCCCGAAAGCGTTTGCACGTTTCATTCAGCGCCTCTTCGTCCATCAAGTCAATCTTGTTTCCTACGACAACCTGAGGTTTTTCAGCCAACAACGGCGAGAAGGCCTTAAGCTCGCTGTTGATCACCTGATAATCTTCCAGCGGGTCTCGCCCCTCGGAGCCAGAGATATCCACCAAGTGTAGAAGCAGCCTTGTCCGCTCTATGTGTTTCAGGAAACGATCGCCTAAGCCCCTACCCGTATGTGCTCCTTCGATCAGGCCGGGGATGTCCACGGCAACGAATCCCGTGTACTCATCCACGGAAACGACCCCCAGATTGGGCTCAAGCGTGGTGAAGGGATACGGGGCAATCTTGGGGCGCTTGGAGGAGATCTTCGATAGCAAGGTGGATTTTCCGGCATTGGGGAATCCCGTGATCCCGACGTCCGCTAATAATTTGAGCTCCAACTTCACCCAGTGCTCCTCGCCGGGAGCGCCTTTCTCACGGATTCGAGGGGCTTGACGCGTCGAGCTCTTAAAATGAGAGTTCCCTCGACCACCCTCACCGCCCTGGGCGATCACCACTTGTTGGCCGGGTCGAGCGAGATCGGCCAGTAGCTCCCCGGTGCGAAGTTCTTTGACGACCGTACCCACGGGGACGTTTACAACCAGATCATTCCCGGCGTGGCCGCGCTTGTGATTTGACCCGCCGTGTCCGCCGTTCTCCGCTTTCCAATGAATCTTATGTGCAAACGAGAGGAGTGTATTGATGCGGGAGGTCGCCTTAAGCACGACATCTCCTCCTCGTCCGCCATCCCCGCCATCCGGGCCGCCCTTTGGGCGATACTTCTCCCGGCGAAAGCAGATCAACCCATCGCCGCCTCGCCCGGAGACGAGGCAGATCTTCGCTTCATCAATGAACATCAGAGGGGTATAAAGAAGAGAGTAGAACTACGGAGAAACTCATGCGGACGCAGGCTGAATGCGGACAAACCTCCCCTTGAACTCCACGTGGCCTTCGACCTTGGCAAAGAGCGTATGATCTCGTCCTACTCCCACACCAGGGCCAGGCTTAAAGACGGTACCTCGCTGGCGGACGAGGATCTCACCGCTCTTGACGAACTGTCCGCCAAAGCGCTTGATGCCCAGGCGCTTGGCATTGCTATCTCGGCCGTTTCTTGTACTTCCACCACTTACTTTCGTTGCCATATCTGTTCCTCCTTACGCTCAGACTTTCACTCGGCTGGGAGCGTCCTTGACCCCCAGGGAATTGGGGTGGCGTTTTTCAATGGCCTTAAGGCCCAGGAGCATGGTTTCGAGTACGGCATCAATCTCCCGGTTCAAGAGATAATCGCGCTTGAGCCGGATGACCAATCGGTCCGGTTCGTCCTCGACCTCCGGGTTGAGCTTGAGGTACTCTTGGAGGCCGATGATCGACGTCCTCATCAGCGTGGAAACTCCGATCTCAACGAATTTGCCATCGTCCATCTCCTCGCCGGAGGGCTCTCCCTGGCAGCGGAACTCCTGTACGCGTCCTTCGTTGTCGCGTAGGATTTCGACTTCAATCATCCTCGGATCTCCTGTATGAGGGTTTTGGTGTAGATCTGTCGGTGACCTCGTCGACGGGCTTGGCGTGTCTTGCGCTTGTACTTGAATACTTTGATCTTCTCGCCCTTGAACTCTGCGGCCACGGTGCCGCTGACCTTTGCCCCCTTCACGTAGGGTTGGCCGATCTTCGTCTTGCCCTCGGCTCCGATGACGAGCACGCGGTCGAAGGCAACTTTGGAGCCGGCTTGGGAGTCGGGCAGCCGTTCTGTAATCACGGGCTGGCCTTCTTCTACGCGGTACTGCTTTCCTCCGGTCTCGATGATGGCATACTTGGACATGAATGACTCCACCCTTCTATATGAGTGCGCGCCTATTTTATACAAAGGAGCACGCCATTTCAAGGCTTCTTGTCTCCTTTCATCTGGTCGTATGCCGCGCGCACCTCTTCGATATCGATCTTCTCCAGCAAGCGCTCTGGTGGACCGAGGCGAATTTCTCTCTGCTCAAGCCGACCCACGTCATCCAACGTAGGGGCATTTAGACTCAACACCCGGTAGACCCGCTCGGAGAACGAGGGCACAAAGGGCGAGAGCAAGATGGCGAGAGCCTTGGCCAGTGCATACGCGTTGGCGATCACTTCGGGCTTCTGCCCCTCCCAAGGCCTTTCCTTCTGGACATACTCGTTGCCCACCACGGCCAAATCGGCAACATGCCGCAGGGCTTGAGCGATCGATCCAGCCTCGAAAGCTTGTTGATATTTCGCTTTCGTCCCCTCAATGGCCTTCGAAACTGGAGATGCAATCGCGGTCGGCGAAATGATCCCGCCGTAGCTGCGGTGAGCGAGCGAGGTTACCCGGTGAATGAGATTGGCAATGTTATTCGCGAGAACTCCGTTGATCGCTTTATCCAGGTCTTCCCAGCTGAAATCGATGTCACGCTGCTCTGGGCGCAAGAGGAGCAGATAGAATCTCCAGTAAGAACCCGGGAGGAGTTTCAATGCTTCATCGCTGTAGACCCCAATCCCTCGCGTCTTAGAGAACTTCTGGCCTCCGATCCAGTTGAGATATTCTGTGGCCGAAATCTGATCCGGCAGATGATATCTGGTACCGGAAGAGAGGAGTTGGGCAGGGAAGAAGATCGTGTGAAAGGGAATATTGTCTTTGCCCTGGGTATAGACGTGTTTGACGCTCTTGCCCTCATCGAGCCAGAAGGGCTCCCAGCCCCTGGGGTTGCTCTGCTTCTCGAAGTACTCCATGGTGGCCGAGACATACCCGAGTGCAGCTTCAGCCCAGACGTAGATGACCTTACCCTCTGCGCCCTGGAACGGAGCGGGGATGCCCCACTCCAGATCGCGTGTTACGGCACGAGGCTTCAGTCCTTCTTTCAGCAGGTTCTCTGTGAACTTGCCCACGTTATCTTGAAATCCCTTGGCTGCGATAAACGCTTTTAACTGGGGCTCTAGTTTTGGCAGATCGAGATACCAGTTGCGTGTTTTCCTAAAACTGATCGTGCTCTGGCCGCAGATGCGGCATCGTGGGTTTTTCAGCTCGCTGGGCTCCAAGAGCGTGCCGCAATCGTCGCATTGGTTGCCGTACGCGTTTGGAGAACCGCAGTGCGGGCAGGTCCCCTGAATGAAACGATCTGCCAGAAATTTCCCATCGTGCGTGCAGTATGCCTGCTCTTCCTCAAGGGAGGTGATGTAGCCGTTCGCCTCAGCCTTCTTATAAAGATCGTGCACAAAGCGGTAGTGAGTGGGCGATTCGGTCGTGGTGTAGTACATATCGATCTCGAAGGCTTTTATAATCTCGAGGATCTGTTGATGCACGCGGTCGGAGAGTTCTTTGGGGCTCACGCCGCGCTTGAAGGCTTCGAACTCAATATTCGTTCCATGAGTGTCGGAGCCGCTCACGTGCAGGACGTCGCAGCCCTTCAGACGGTAGTAGCGAGCGAGCGCGTCGCCGGAAAGCAAGCACCCGATCAAGTTCCCGAGATGAGGAACGTTCGAGGCGTAGGGCCATCCGCTACAGATCAAGACTTTAGGTTTGCTCAGGGTGATCACCTCGGCAGCGGCGAATGCGCGTTCTATAGCGGGTAGCATAGCCGATCGAAAGCCGGCTTGCCAACACGGTAGTTGATGAGATGGAACTTGCATCAGGACTGGCCGAAGTCACTTTGTAGGTCTTCGTTCTCTGGGGAGCGGCGCGCAGCACGAATCAACCGCTCAATCAGCTCGAAATACGCGGGCCAATATCTTCTGAGATACGCTTTCAAGTTCTCGTCGGCACGTGCATCTCCTGTCGTTATGAGGAAGTGCGCTACGTGATGTGGCCCGAGCTCTTGAATCACTTGATCAAGTTCCTCAGAGATCCCATCCGAGCAGACCGAGAGTTGCTTCACCGCCGCCCGCAACGTTTCATCTACTCCATAATAAGGGCGCTCTTCGCTCATCATCTAGGAGTGTACGACAATGGAAGAGTGAGAGCCAGGTTATCCGCGATCATCGCCAATAAAGAAGCTTTGCGCTTTGTGATCGTGAATGAGCCGCTGGACAGTCCTCCAGCGGTGACGCACACACTCAGGAAATGTCCCATGATGGGCATACCAGTCTTCAAGGAATTTCTTAGTCT
>MFGX01000062.1:9787-10173 GCA_001778455.1 Candidatus Fraserbacteria bacterium RBG_16_55_9
GCGTGTGATCTCCAGTGCGTGAGCGTAAGGCGCTCACATAACGGGCAATTCCGCCTGGTGGGACGGGCGCATCAAGATAGACCATGGTGGGCTTAAGGTCGAGAATGAGCTGGGTCATAGCCTCCAGCTCGATTGTAGTCAGGTTTCCATCAAGCCGTCTCGCGGGTATGGTGAGCAGTCGCACTTCACTTGCGAGAGCTACGATCTCTGGGGCAAGAGCGCTCCTTCGTAAGCGACTGAGTTGCTTTGAGTCTTTCACACCCAGCTCCGAAAGGTTTTCATCTTGTGATTCGTCAATCAACACGCCCGCCAATACCATCGGCCCGATTACGGGACCTCGTCCTGCCTCGTCGATCCCCAGAATGCGGTTCACAGTCTCTCCATGC
>MFGX01000062.1:10266-10905 GCA_001778455.1 Candidatus Fraserbacteria bacterium RBG_16_55_9
GCTGCTCATCTACTCCAAGGGTCTCTACGCTACGTGGCTCTATTACGCCCCGGATCGGATCGCCTTCGATGCGGGCGAAGGGCTGAGCAGCATCCTGGGCAACAAGTGCTTTGCCATCGAGCATGTATTCTTGTCTCACGGCCATGCAGATCACATCTCCGGCTTGATTGGATTGATCAACATTCGCAACAGTGGCATGGGAGACACAGAAAAACCCTTGCACATCTACTACCCGAAAGAGAACTGGCGCACGGTCGAGCTTATGGCGTACATTGCCCGCACCAATTCAAAACTCGATTACGAGCTCATCTGGCATCCGATGGAAGCAGGCGACGAAGTCGCCGTCTTCAAGGGGCAGAACGATCGGTATGTGGAGGCTTTTCAAACCACGCACACCCGCGGCGAGAAATCCCTGGGCTACAATGTGATTGAGACCCGTCGGCGCTTGAAGGAAAAGTATCAGAAACTCAGCGAGAAGAAGATCCAAGAGCTCGTGCGGGAGAAGGGGCGTGAAGAGATCACGGCCACATATCCGCAGAAGCTCTTTTCGTATGGGGGAGACTCTGCGCCTCTCGATCCAGACGACGTGAGGGATACGGAGATTCTCTGTCACGAAGCCACGTTTCTGGAGGCGGAGGA
>MFGX01000062.1:10984-11248 GCA_001778455.1 Candidatus Fraserbacteria bacterium RBG_16_55_9
GTGTTTCACATCTCTTCGCGCTATCGAAAAGAGCTCAAGGTGATCACAGCGGAAGTGGAGAAACTCAAGCTGGACTTCCGAATCCACCTAGTGCCACCGGGAAAGATCTGTCGATATGGGTGAATGAAAAGAAGGATGAATGCATGAGCATGACAGTCAGGCGCCTTCCGCTCTAGTTCAACTACACGTGGTCAAGGCTTGCAAGTTTGAGAATTATTCTCCCACAGAGTTCTGAGTCAGCAGCAGCGCGGTGTAGATTCTGGG
>MFGX01000063.1:0-435 GCA_001778455.1 Candidatus Fraserbacteria bacterium RBG_16_55_9
TGGCTTTGGCGAAGATGCGTGCGATGCTCGTCTTACCCGTACCGCGAGGGCCTGCGAAGAGATACGCATGGGCGATCTGGCCCTGCGTGATGGCGTTTTGTAGCGTTTGAGTGGTGTAGGGTTGGCCGATGACTTCAGAAAATTTCTGTGGGCGCCACTTTCGATAGAGAGATTGATATGTTGTACGTTGCCCCTTGGCCAAGGCTCCTCCCCTCGTCGGGTCGGAGAGGCCGGATTTGAACCGGCGACCTCTTGGTCCCAAACCAAGCGCGCTAGCCTCTGCGCTACTCTCCGAGATTCTTCTCGATTATAGGCAGGAGCTTACTAACGCGTCAAGCCATACTCTGAATCGTGAATCTGCAATCGTCGTGGCTCAATCGCCGGCCGTAGCGGTAGGCCAAGTAGAAGGGGGCCGTGAACTCGTCTTGGGTGAGG
>MFGX01000063.1:470-3175 GCA_001778455.1 Candidatus Fraserbacteria bacterium RBG_16_55_9
ATTGTTGGTGTCGTTTCTCGAGGGTGTAGTAGTTTGCGAAGATTGTTCTGTTGTTGCGCAATATTCCAAAATCCCCTTGAAAAGCTTCTTCCTCTCTTGCTCTCGCCTTGCCATTAGCTCCTTAAAGCGCTGCCATTCGTATTCATCGGTGATTAACTGACTGATTGCGATGACCTGCGGAACTGCACCGAAACAGTGTACCGGATCACTCTTTCCATCCCACTTCTCGAATAAATCTTCCACGAGAAAGCGGTCAAATGATTCTAGTTTATGGACCAGAGTATGATGGTTTGGGCATAACCACACCGTTGGTGAACTCGTATGGAAGAATGGAACGTTCTCAAGAACCTTAAATGCTGACTGCGTGACGATAAAATCTGCGATTTCAGCTACTTCAACAATGTGGTGTTGATCGGTGATTAAATTTGACATCATGCAGATGTTACATTCTTCTCTATGAGAGTATTCGTCTCGCTCACCAAACCAGGAACCGTCTTCATCTTCTTTTAGATCCCGCTTGTTTAGCCGAAATTCCTTTTGTTGAATCTGCTTCTGAATTACCCTCAACCTCTTTATTATTTGTGAACGAGTCATCCGTGTCCCCTTAATTGTGCAGTGTTGACTTATTCAACAACCCCTTAGAAGTAGTCAAAATAGCTCTAGTGACTACTACAGTACCACCCACTGCACGATAGATCAAGGGTTCTTAGGGGTCATGGGAGGGTGGATTTTTACTGTATTGACTACTTGGGGAATTTTGAGTGTCTCAGCCAGTCCGTCATAGATATGCAGGGTTCGGTTGTTCCCTTTCTCCCTACGTCCTGCCAATTAACGACGAGTCGCGGCTCTCCCTGCGCGCTTCAATATGTTCAACTGGCCCATGTGGTAGCTAGCGTGAATGGCGATGGTAAGTAATGTGTCGACGGCTTCCTGGTCGCTCTTTAGCTTGTGGGCGCTAAACCCCGGGCCGCAATAGGCGCGCGCCCGTTCGAACCCCGCGACGAACCGGCGCCGCAGGTCGGGCCACTCCGAGGGATCTGGATCACGATAATCATTTTTCCAAACCTCCATCTGCGGAGGCCTGTGCTCGCCCGCAAGCGCCTTGAGCATTAACTCCTGCCAATAGACGACGTGTGCCAGATTCTTGACCATCGAATAGGGCAGATTCGGGAGCGTCACGGCTGCGTCCTCCTGCTTCACCCGAAGCAGCCCTTGGGGCGTCGGGATGTCCCAGCCCTCCTGAATCTGCTGAAATAGGCGGTCGAGCGTTGAGAGATCCATTCAGTAGACAGTATATCACATCATGGGCGTTGCATAAGTCCTTCGGATAAAGGTGGTTATGCGACAGGAGCAATCACCCCTACGTGCTTGCGAAGCAACCTTTGTAGATCGTATCGCTCGCGAAGCCCAGCGGAACCAAAGGAAGTTGCGCTTAATAGATCAACTGTCTGGTATGGCTACCTTCACCTGGCGCCGGCATTCTTCAACCACATCCTTCGGAATCATCCGCAACGCGAGCAGGACAAGGGCAGGCACAATAATAGCATCATCTAGATGGCCTAGAACCGGTATGAAATCTGGAATCAGGTCGAAGGGCATGAGTGCGTATGCAACAGCCGCACCCAGCAAGACCTTCGCCAACCGAGTCACCCGCTCATGGCGGAGCACCAGCCGGTAGACTGCGATTTCGATGCGGACGCCGTCCGCCGCCGAGTGGCTTAGGGTATTCATACGATTCATTGTATATCTTACGCGAGTTCTCGACGTGAAGAATAACTCCGAAATACAGTAAAATTACGCGTATGCCCGCACGAGCGATCATTGAACATCTCAAACGCGATCTGGAAGCCGCATATCAGGGCAGTCGCTGGCATTCGCTGAAATCTGCGCTCAAGGGAATTCAACCGGAAGAAGCCCTCTGGGTGCCCCCTGCGTACAAAGGCTTCCCCTGGATGAAGGGTTCTATTCTCGAGATCGTCTTTCACGTCGGAGGCGACAGTTTTTATCAGCTCGATTATGCTCTCGGCCAGCGTAAGCTCACCTGGGAAGATCTTCAGGTGCGCTTCCACAGTGAGGGCGGCAATCTGGCCGCTGCGCTGGAACTAGCAGAAGAGGGCTATCAAGCCCTCCAGCAAACGCTCGACTCTCTCAGAGACGAAGAGCTTGCGCGCACGTACCCAACTCCCGAGGGCAAGGGTGAGCGCACACTAGAAGATTTCTTCCGCATGATGATCGAACATCACTTCTATCACGCCGGTCAGATCATGTACGTGCGCTGTCTATGGGCAGGACGTCAAGAGCAAGCGGAGTGAGCGGTCCCGGCTTGTCGCAACTGCAGTGCCTGTGGTACACTCAAGCTGTTTTTCCATCTTGAAGTGACTACCAGGAGGTTTTGGAATGGCTCTGAATCCCATCCAATTGCCGTTGGAGTTCCCTCGACGCTTCATCCCCAGCAGAGTTGACTTTGGGAAGTGGTCCACCCTCGAACCCCTCTTCGACGCACTCGAGCGCCGCTCTTTGAAGACTCGCGAAGACCTCGAAGGATGGCTTTTGGACCAGTCGGAGTTTTCCGCAGCTCTCAATGAAGAGGGCAATGTTCGCTACATCCGCATGACGTGTCAGACAGACAATTCGGAGGATGAGAAGGCGCACCTACAGTTCGTAGAGGAGATCGAACCGCGCCTCAAGCCCTGATTCCAGCGTCT
>MFGX01000063.1:3181-4138 GCA_001778455.1 Candidatus Fraserbacteria bacterium RBG_16_55_9
GCTCTATTTGGGGAGCCCAGCCCGCAAGCAGCTGCCGAAAGAGCGCTATGGTGTTTTCGATCGAAGCACCAAGAATGCCGTGGAAATCTTTCGCGAGAAGAACGTGCCACTGGAGACCCAAGACGACAAGCTCGGCCAACGCTACCAGAAGATCTGTGGGGCGATGACGGTACAGTACGATGGCAAGGAACAGACGCTCCAACAGATGGGGCGATATCTAGAAGAACTCAATCGCGATGTGCGCCGTAAGGCTTGGGAACTCATCGCCGAGCGTCGCCTGCGTGATCGCCAAGGGGTTGATGAGATCTACGATGAGCTCATCGCGCTCAGGCAAGAGATGGCCGTGAACGCTGGCTTTGAGAACCATCGGGATCACGCGTTTCGCCGCTATGAGCGCTTTGACTACACTCCGGAAGACTGTTTCCGGTTTCACGAAGCCGTGGAGAAACACATCGTTCCCTTGAGGCGAGAGCTCCAGCGGCAACGCCAGATGAAACTCCCGGAGCTTCGTCCGTGGGATCTCAATGTGGACCCGGAAGGACGCCCGCCCCTTCGACCTTTCAAGACGGCGAAGGAACTCGTCGCGGGGTGTGAGGAGATCTTCCAGCAAGTCGATCCAGAATTGGGAGAACAGTTCGAACATATGGCGGGACTGGGTCTTCTGGATCTGGAGAGCCGTAAGGGTAAGGCACCCGGAGGGTATCAAGCCAGCCTTTCGGAGCATCGCCTTCCGTTCATCTTCATGAACGCGGTGGGGCGAGATGCGGATGTCCGTACACTCCTCCACGAGGGAGGTCACGCCTTCCATGCCTTTGCCACTCGGAACGAACCGCTCCACGCCTATCGTCATGGGCCCATGGAATTCGCGGAGGTGGCCTCGATGAGCATGGAGCTGTTGGGCTCACCCTATCTGAGCGCTTTTTATTCGTCTCCAGAGGCAGAACGCTCTCGGAAGGA
>MFGX01000063.1:4161-6927 GCA_001778455.1 Candidatus Fraserbacteria bacterium RBG_16_55_9
TCCTCTCTTGGATTGCCACGATCGATGCCTTTCAGCACTGGATCTACACTCACCCGGAGCACTCTCGGGAAGAACGCGAAGAGCAGTGGCTCGAGCTCCATCAGCGCTTCGGCGGGATCGAGAGTTGGGAAGGCTATGAAGATGCGCTCCGGTACGCTTGGCATCGGCAGCTGCACCTCTTCCTCCACCCGTTCTACTATATTGAGTACGGGATCGCTCAACTTGGGGCGCTAGGGATCTGGCTCCAAGCTCGTCAGGATCAGGCAGAGGCCGTTCGAGCCTACCGCAGGGCCTTGGCTCTCGGCGGTTCGCAACCATTGCCCCAGCTTTTTAGAGCGGCTGGCCTGTCCTTCGACTTCGGATCTAAGGCGGTCGGGCGCGCAGCAGAGGGTCTACGCCAAGCGCTCCAGATCACGTAAATCACTCTGGCCTGTCTGAGATCATCCGTCCGGCACGTACTTCTTGTTATACTGTAACCACCAGGCCCAGAAAGGAGAGGAATGGTTGTGAGCACCAAAACAGATGTTGTCATTGTGGATGCCGTGCGCACACCCATAGGGAAATTTCAAGGACGGGTCTCCCAGTTCAGTGCGACCGATCTGGGAGCTCATGTGATCCGGGCATTGAAGGAGCGAAACAGCCTGAAGGGTGATGAAGTCGATGAAGCCATCTTGGGAAGCGTAGTCCAGGCAGGTTTGGGGCAGGCTCCGGCGAGGCAAGCCTCCATTCGTGGTGGGCTCTCACCCAGCGTCCCTGCTGTGGCCGTCAACAAAGTCTGTGGTTCAGGACTCAAAGCCGTCATACTGGCCGCGCAAGCGATCAAAGCCGAGGATGCTAAGATCATGATCGCTGGAGGGATGGAGTCGATGAGCAATGCGCCGTATGTGCTCAAAGGCGCCCGACAGGGCCTGCGCTATGGTGACCAGAAATTCATTGATGCCATGATCCACGATGGGCTCTGGTGTGCTTTTGAGGGGCATCACATGGGAAACTCCGCCGAATACACTGCCGAGAAATCCTCCATTTCGCGGGCCGATCAGGATCGATTGGCTCTGGAGAGCCATCGCAAGGCGATCCAAGCCACGGAGCAGGGCAAGTTCAAGAACGAGTTAATCCCATTGACTGCTAAAGATGGCCCGATTGACCGTGATGAGTCGCCCCGAGCGGATACATCGCTGGAAAAGCTTTCTCAGTTGAAACCCGCCTTCAAGGAGAAAGGCACGGTCACAGCGGGAAACGCGCCGGGATTAAACGATGGGGCTTCGGCTCTCTTGCTCACAACGCGCGAGGAGGCCCGCAAGCGAGGTTGGAAACCTCTGGCAGAGATCGTGGAATACGCCGTGGCGGCCACAGAGCCATTAGATCTCTTCTACGCTCCTGTCTTCTCCACTCGAAAACTTCTCGGCAAGATGGGCGTCAAAGTCGATTACTTTGATCTCATTGAGGTCAATGAAGCGTTTGCCTCGCAAGCACTCGCTGATGGGAAAGAGCTGGAATGGGGCTGGGAGCGAGTCAACGTGAATGGCGGCGCAATTGCGCTGGGGCACCCCATTGGCGCGAGCGGCGCTCGCATCCTCACTACGCTCATCTGGGCGATGCGGGATCGAGGTGCCAATACGGGCTTAGCCACGATCTGCATGGGTGGCGGGAACGGCATCTCGCTGGCCGTCAAGCGCGCATAGATGAAAGTCGCCTTTCAAGGAGAGCGAGGAGCCTACAGTCACGAAGCGATTCTCTCTCATCTTGGCCAAGATCACGAGGTCATCCCCTCGCCGACGTTCAAAGAAGTCTTTGAGTGTACAGCCTCTGGTAAGGCGGATTGCGGTTTCCTTCCGATAGAAAACTCGCTCACGGGTAGCATCGGCGAAGTTTACGATCTGCTATCAGATTACTGCCTGAACATCACGGGAGAAGCATTCTTGCAGATTCAGCATGCACTCTTGGGGCTTCCGGGTAGCCAGCTAGATCAAATTGAGCATATCTACTCTCATCCTCAAGCGCTCTGGCAATGCGAGGAGTTTCTGGTAACTCTGAACGCACAGCGCCACGTCTTCTATGACACAGCCGGAGCAGCCAAGTGGGTTGCTGAGCAGAGAGAGTCGAAAAACGCAGCTATCGCTGGAAGACTCGCCGCTCGACTCTACCGGCTTACTGTGCTGAAAGAGAACATTGCTACATCGAAACAGAACACCACGCGTTTCATTATCGTGAGTCGGAACAAGAGTCTTTCACGTCCAGAAGGATCATGCAAGACATCGCTTGTAATCGAGTTAAAGCATGAGCCGGGAGCGCTTCATCGCGCTCTGGCCCCGTTTGCTGAGAGCGGGATCAATCTCACAACGCTGCAGTCTCGCCCGCTACGCACGAAGAATTGGCACTATCGTTTCTATCTCGACTTTGAGGGGTATCAGGACGATATGCAAGTCCGCAAGGTGCTCGGAGAATTGAAGGGGTGCGTGGTGAATCTGAGGGTTCTGGGATCGTATCCAAGCCCTTGACAATCCCCAATTATTCTGCTAAAGTACCCCAACCCGTAAAGAGGGGTTGAGCAGAATGATCCAACAAAAGAGCGTCCTAACGAATCGCATGCGCCGCAATCTCTGCTCGCTCTTCATCTTCCCCACCTTTGGGCCCCCCCCAGGGGCTTAAACACTTCATTCACTCTCATAGGCCACTCGCGTGCTTGGCAAAACCAGAGCTGTTTATCACTGAAAATGCGTTCAGGGAGGTTGAGAAGATGGTCATCGTCATGCAGCCACACGCCGC
>MFGX01000063.1:6996-7164 GCA_001778455.1 Candidatus Fraserbacteria bacterium RBG_16_55_9
GGTGAATCAGACCATTCTCGGAGCCATCGGCGATAAGCGGGGAGTTGATCCCCATCAGTTCGCGATTCTGCCAGGCGTGCGCGAAGTGGTCGAGATCACGAAACCCTATAAACTGGCCAGCCGGGAGTTCAAATCCGAGGACTCTATTATCAAACTCGACGGTGTCGA
>MFGX01000064.1:0-5148 GCA_001778455.1 Candidatus Fraserbacteria bacterium RBG_16_55_9
GCTTAGCTCATTGCGGTATGACTATTTCAAAGTCGAGATGAACCACGCCACGATCGCAGCCCACAGGAGCGCACCGACCCAGATGCTGAAAATGCTCACCCGTGAAGGCATGTCGGCCACGGGCAACGCGATCAACCTTGTCTCCATGGAGCCCAGAGTGTACACCGTACAATTCGTCATGCGATTGAGCGGAAAATCAGAGATGCTCAAGACAACGGTGTCCGTTCCCGTCTGGCGAAACTCCAAGTCATAGCGCCCTGGAACCATGCTCAGGTAGCCCGTAGCCTGCCCGAAGGCCAAGTTCTGGTATAGAACCGGTCCTCCACCTGCTATAGCGACATCTACCGCTGGCATATCCGGGGAGGCATGCAGAAAGCGCACTTTTGCTGCCAGTAGGCTCGGGGAAAGGTCATCCACGAAGAGGCTTGGCGTAAGATCCCCGCGATCCCATGGGCCCAAAGTCGCCATAGTATAGGCTTTTTGACCTTCCAGCGTGATCAGGATGTCAATGATGGGTTCAGAGTTCCCTGCTGGGCTAAGCTGAACGCGGTGTTCCCCTGCGCGGAGCAGAAGATAGCCGGTGATGATATCAAAATCCACATCCGCCCACGAAAGATCTCCATCGACCCAGACATCCACCACCGGGGCATCTGGGGAGAGATGCGCAATACGCATTTGGGAAAACTCCGCAGCCAAGGCGACCTGACCCAACGCAACGACAAAGAGCAACGTAAGGGAAACTACTAACCTCTTCACAGCCAACCTCCTCCTTCCTGCCGATCGAGAAGAGTCTATTTGTTTTGAACTGAACAGCTTATCCTACTGCAAGGGCAGACGAGGGTCAAGTATCCCGCATTACTATGAGGTGTTTCTGGTACGCCCGGCAGGACTTGAACCTGCGACCTCTGGCTCCGGAGGCCAGCGCTCTAATCCACTGAGCTACGGGCGCGAGACGATCCAGTGTAGCCCCATAGCCCACGGGATTCAACTCTCTCACTTACCCGTTTTACGGATCTCGCCCGTTCCCGTACTCGTAGTGCGATACGACCTCGCCCTCCGGGCTAAAGAGCAGGGCAACGCCCCCTCGCTCAGTCCAGATTTCTTGGCCGCTCGGCTCTCCATAGGCTGTCAGCCAATGCAAATCTCTTGAACCGGAGAAAGGCTGCAAGTTCCCATGCGCGGAGTGAAGCCTCAACAGGTCATGAGACTTGATCACACAGCAATAGGGATTCCAACTGGAGTTCTGGAAGAAGAACTTGAATCCTCGACGGGTTTCCAGCCAATAGCCCGTCAGGTCGATGTCTGTGTTGCTGCCATTTAGGAGGACGACCACTTCATCGTGGTTGTAGCAATCGATCCAAGCAATCATGAGGGAATCCACAAGACGAGTCGATGGAGCACAGGAATCGATGGGCTGAGCTGAAGCCAACACGAAAGGCGCAAGGATGAGAGAAGTTACCAACAGCTTGAAAGCACGCACAGCACAACCTCCTTTTGCAACGATATTTAACTTTCATCCTAGGGCGGTGCGCGCAGGCAGTCAAGTAAATTAATTACATTCAGGAGCCGTCAGCCAAAGAGTCTCTTAAGCCGTCGGAGGCCCTCTTCGATGCGATCCATTGATGTGGCATACGAGATTCTCAAGAACCCGTCACGACCGAACTCCACCCCGGAAATCGTCACAACCCCCGCTTTTTCGAGTAGGTGGCGTGCGAGATCCGTCGAGTTTTGAATTGGGCCTTCAAAAAGCCCGGCCACGTTGGGGAAGGCAAAGAAAGATCCCTTGGGAAGCTTGCACCGGATGCCGGAGATCTCGTTCAGACCCTCCACCATCACATCTCGCCTGTGGCGGTACTCCGCGATCATCTCGCTCACGCAACCTTGATCCGCTGTGAGCGCCTCCAGAGCTGCTCGCTGTGCAATGGAAGTGGGGTTCGAGGTGCACTGGCTTTGGATCTTCTCCATGGCGTGCAGGATTTGAGCAGGCCCAACCGCCCAGCCAATCCGCCAGCCGGTCATGGCATACGTCTTCGAACACGAGCCGGCAAGGATCACGTTCTCTTTACCAAAGGATGCGGCTGAAAGAGGTGAGCCATCGTAGATGAATTGCTCGTAGCATTCGTCATAGATGACGTAAAAATGGCGTGCGCGGGCCAGCTCCACCATGCGCTTGAGCTCACCGGGAACCAGGGTTGCTCCGGAAGGATTGTTCGGGAAATTGAGGATGAGAGCCTTCGTGCGTGGTGTGAGGGCTCTTTCAACTTCTTTCGTCGTCAGGCTAAACTCAGAATCCTCCCGAGTGTCCAGATACACAACGGTTGCTCCCGCCAGCTTGATCTGCTCGGGGTAGCTCACCCAGTAGGGTGTCGGGACGATTACCTCATCACCAGGCTCAAAGAGAGCAAGGGCTGCATTGTAGAGCGCTTGCTTCGCCCCGCAGGTGATCATGATCTCGCACTGGGGGTCAAAAGAGGCTCCATAATCGCGCTGATACTTCTCCGCGACGGCTTGGCGTAGTTCACGGGTTCCGCCGGCATCGGTGTACTTTGTGAAATTCTCTTTTATCGCGCGGTAAGCTGCCTGCTTGATGTGCTCCGGCGTATGAAAATCTGGTTCTCCGATGCCGAAATCGACCAAATCCACCCCTTGAGATCTCAGCTCGTCGGCTTTGCGTTTGACTGCTAGCGTGGCCGAGACCGCCAAGTGCGAGACCCGTTCTGACAATGCGAGCATACTTCCTCCCTCAACCCGTTCTGGGAAATGCACCCATTCTAGCTATCTTCGAACAAGCCCGCCAATGATGCACTCTTGAAACGCTTAAAGGTAACGCATACCACGCACAGATACCTGCTGTTTCCGCTATATTCCGAGCAGGGTGATCATCACATAAAAGGGGGAGGTCAGCAATGCGTACAGGGCTGAGTGTGTTTGCTATTTGCTTTGTGCTCGTAGCTGCAGTAGGACTGGCAGGCTCTGCTCAGACGTTCAATCTCGATATCTCTGCCAGCCTGGCTTTTGATTCTTCCGGTTTCTCTACTGCCGATTCGTCATTCACAGCGACCATCGACACGAAAGTAGAGAACGTGGATCTTTCCGCCACGCTCGCCTTCACGATAGCTGGATTCGCCAATGCGGTTCTCAAGGCAAGTACGACCATGCAAGACGTCAACGTCTCCATGGAGAACTCTTTCGGACCTCAGGGCTGGGAATCCGGGAAAGTCAAACTGGCTCGTAAGCTTGATCCTTTCGATCTTTCTGCGGTGCTAGCCTTCAAACTCGAAGGCTTTTCCAGCGCGACACTAAACGCCAGCGTTCAAACAGCCGAGGGAGTCTCCCTTAGCAGCAGCACGACGCTCACTGCCGAAGGGTTTTCAAAGAAAGTCCTCAGCATGGGGCTTACGGTCAGCGATCTCTCGCTCTCTCGCACGACCACCCTTACAGCAAAAGGTCTAGAGCAGGAGCAGTGGTCCATGACAGCCAAGGTCGGGGAGTATGAAATCTCCCGCACAACAACCTTCACCGCGGAAGGTTTTTCTGAGGAGATGATCTCGCTGGCAACAACCGTCCAAGAGGTGGATATCTCGAGTTCCGCGACCTTCGGAACCAGCGGTTTCGCCGGCGCGGATCTGGAACTCAGCGGCTCACGGGAAGGCGTGGATTTCACAAGCTCCACGCACTTCGAACCAACGGGCTTCGGCGAGGAAGCCCTGACACTGAGCGGCACGTTGGACCGCTTTGACCTCGTAGGCTCATGGACGATGGACGCCGAAGGCTTTAAGAAGGGCAGCCTGGATATCAGTACCAGTCTAAAAGCACTTAGCTTGGGAGGGGCTCCCCAAGAGAGAGACGAGCCGTAACGCTGCAGAGCGAGACAGAGTTTTCAGCGCCTGCCGAAGGCGCGTTCTAGCTCACTCAGCGAGTAGCTCACAATGATCGGGCGACCGTGAGGGCAACGATACGGGTTTTTCATCTGGCGGAGCTGAGCGACGAGGCCTTCCATCTCTGGTAGGCTAAGCGGCGTATTCTTCACAACCGCGGACTCGCAGGCCAGATCAGCAGCCATCTGTTTGGCCAGCTCCTCCGACCCCACTTCGGCCTCGTGCTCCAGCGCTTCCAGGATTCTTTCTAGTGTGTGAATCGCATTCTCTTTCGTGAGTTCCTCCGCTAAGCTCTCCGGCCAATCGCGCAAGATGAACGTGCCTCCACCAAACCGTTCCAGGCCCACGCCCAGTTTCTCCTCCAGTGAAGCGAGGTGCTTCGCGAGCAGATCTGCCTGATCGACAGGGAACTCCAGCGTGAGCGGGATGAGCAGTCTCTGTCGCCGCACGCGACCCGCTGTCAATTGTTCCAGATACCTCTCGAAGAAGATGCGCTCGTGCGCCACATGCTGATCAATGAGCTCAACTCCTTGCTCTGTCTGCACGACGATATACGTGCCGTGGAGCTGGCCGATGACTCGTTCACCTCTCAACTGAGCCTCCGGGGGGATGGGCTTGGTTTGCGAGGCTCTCTTAAGGATCTCTTTCTTGAGATCCAATGGAGACCCCGTAGACGGACGTCCTTTGAGGTGCACACGCTGCTCCATCGAGCCCCCTACGGAAGGACGCGGTTCTTTAAGAGAGGGGATCATCCCTTTCGTGAGGAGCGCGCTACTGACGGCCCGCTTCACTTCGGCCTGGACTAGAGATGGATTGGAGAACCGGACCTCCTCTTTCTTCGGATGCACATTCACGTCAACCATCTGGGGGTCGATTTCTACGAATAAAAACGTGACGGGGTACTTATCTCTTTCGAGCAAGCCCTCGTACGCTTTGGAGATGGCGAACTGAATGGCGGTATCTCGGACGAAGCGGCCGTTGACGAAGACGTATTGTTCGTTGCGATCGGCTCGGGCTCGCTGGGGAGGAGCGACCAGACCATGCACACAAACCTCCCGACCCTCCACCTTCACTTCCAAGAGAGCTTTTGCGAGATCGGGATCATACAGCTGGGCAATCACGTCACGCAACTCTCGGGCCGGCGGGGACTCTAAGACAAGCTTGCTCCCATGCAGCAGCCGAATGTGCACAGTAGGATAAGCCAATGCGAAGCGCTTCACTGTCCTCACAATGTGGAAGAATTCTGTCTTCTCGCTCTTTAAGAACTTGC
>MFGX01000064.1:5243-10765 GCA_001778455.1 Candidatus Fraserbacteria bacterium RBG_16_55_9
CTTCCGGAGCTTCCTCGTTTCGAGAGGCGATGACCGACCGTGAGATCTCCACGATGCTGGCCAGTGCCTCTCCACGAAAACCTAGGGTTTTGATATTGAACAGGTCATCTTCAGAATAGATCTTGCTCGTCGTGTGGCGGCGAATCGACAGCAAGAGATCATCCCGAGACATACCACACCCATCGTCGGAGACGCCGATACGCTGAATGCCTCCGACTTCGATGAGGATCTCAATCTGAGTGCTCCCTGCATCCAAGCTGTTTTCGATGAGTTCTTTGACCACCGAGGCTGGGCGCTCAATCACTTCGCCCGCAGCGATCTTGTTGATAAGGTGAGCGTCTAGCTCCCTGACTTTCATGAGATATCGCTGTAGACTAACGGAAAACCGTTACGCCATCAACAACCTCCGCCCGGCTGTCGCCAGGATCGCTGTGAGGGCAAAAGCCACCAACGTGGAGATGAGAAGCGCGTGCTCTAGACTCCCCGAAACATCTGCCAACACTCCAACAAGACTGACAAGCAATCCACCCACGCCCCAGCCCACTCCCATGACGATGGCCGAGGCCATGCCCGCATGCTCCGGAGCCAGTTCTTGCGCTTGCGCCACGATGACCGGATTTGACGCGTTCAGTAGGGCGCCTCCCAGGAGCAGAAAGACAAACGACGGAAATCCAGTGGTTGCCAGAAAGCCGATCATCGCGGGAAACCCTGTCCAGAAGGTCCAGAGGATCACAGGCCAACGCCCCCAACGATCCGAGAAGTAGCCGCCGAGCAATCCACCTAAGACACCAATAAGCAAGAAGGCGAAGAGCATGAAGCTTCCCGTGAGGTAATCCGCGCCGCGCTGGCTCAAGAGAATGAGAAAGAACGTCTGGAATGCGAGCATGACAAGATGTCGCAGGACCACCAGTCCCCAAAGGACGGAGAGAGACTTGATGTGAGTGCGGAATGGACCGCGCAATGAAGTCTTCTCGGCGTGTGGACGTACACGACCGCTATGATCATGAACCGAAGAGAGATTCCGTTGCAGGTGCCAGGTCAAAACAAACAACACCGCCAAGGGCAGGAGAGCCATGGGGGTACCGTCCAGGCCCCAAGAGTTAAGAGAAAGCGCCATCAGCGCAGGGCCTACAGCAAAGCCGAGAGTCCCTGCGCTGATGAAGAGGGAAACGTAGAAGCCTTTGCGAGAGGAGAAGAGTTGGCCGGAGATGGCCGTGGCTTGTGGGTGAAACATGGCCGTTCCCACGGCAGCGAGGACCAGTGCAATGATGATCCAGCCATAGCCCGGCAGGATCCCCACTACACTCATGAAAGCTCCCGTGAAGAGTGGCCCGATGAGGGCAAAGCGCCAGGGAGAAGCACGATCTGAGAGATATCCAAAGAGGAGCTGCAAGAAAGATGCGGTGGCCGTGAAGGTCGATGAAAGCAACGCGATAAGGGAGAAGCTCAAATGAAATTTCTCTTGCAGCAATGGAATCAAAACTGGAAGAAAGTTGGCATACATGTCGTTGGTGAAGTGGGCGAGCATGAGCCCAAGCAGGCCGAGAGCGCCAGCACCGGCAAAGGCAGCCCGTAGGCTCATCGGTGCAAGAGCATACCCAGGAGCGTATGTCCCTCGCTTACAGTGATTCCGCTCGCTTTGGCGCAAGTTTCACTGAAAGCGATCTGGGAAGATCTGGGCGCCACGTCAGTGCTGCGATAGATCAAGAAGGGAACGGGATCTCGGGTGTGCACGCGCAGACTCACGGGTGTGGGATGATCTGGAAGTAGTAAGATGGAGTAATCACCAAATTGCTTGAGGCCTTCGGCAATGGGGCCCACAATTTGACTGTCAAAGTCTTCGATAGCCTGAATCTTCTTTTGTGCATTTCCCTCGTGACTTACCTCATCAGGAGCCTCCACATGTACGTAGACGAGATCGTCACCCTCTTCCAGAGCACGAAGCGCGGCTGTGGCTTTGCCCTGATAGTTCGTATCGAGATAGCCAGTCATTCCAGGCACGCGAATCACTCTGAGCCCAGCATAGACACCCAATCCGCGTACCAGATCGACCGCAGAAATCACTGAACCCATGAGGCCAAAGCGCGCTTGAAGCGTGGGCATTTGAGGCTTCGGCCCTGCACCCCAGAGCCAGATCGCGTTGGCTTTCCCCGCTCTCGTGTTGAGGTGTGCACGGGCACGCTCCATAAAATTGAGAAAGACTGCGCTCCCGTTGCCTTGGGGCAGATGGGGTTCAATCGGCTGGCCGGGAATGCTGTGCGGAGGAGTAAGCTTTACACCCTTGACTTCCGTAAGACCGCCTCTCCAGATCAAGAGGTGCCGATAGCTCACGCCGGGGTAGAGTTCGAAATCTTCATCCTCAAGCTGGGGGCGTAGGTTCTCGATGATCTTGTGAGCTTCACCTGTAGGAATGTGCCCGGCGCTGTAGTCCTCCATCACCCATTGGGCGTTGCGCTGAGCAAGCGTCACCAGATTGCAGCGCACGGCTACGTCTTCGGGTCCCAGCTCAATCCCCATGCTCGCGGCCTCGATGGGAGCCCGCCCGGTGAAGTATTGCCTTGGATCGTAGCCCAGGATGGTCATATTGCCCACGTCGCTTCCCGGCTCGAAGCCATCCGGGATTGTCCTCGCTAGGCCAAGAGCGACTGCGCCTTGTGCGAGCGCGTCCATGTGGGGTGTGTAAGCCGCTTCGAGCGGCGTTGTATTCCCTAACTCCGGCACGGGAGCATCAGCCATGCCGTCGCCGACGAGAATGACGTATTTCATATCCCCATCTCCGCAAGAATGCTTCTCATTTCTGCCGGTACTTGAATCGGCTCCGGTGCGCAGTCCATCGCACGCTCGGGATCTTTGAGGCCGTGTCCCGTCAGCGTACACACGACGGTTGCCTTGCTAGCGAAGTATCCATTCTTTGCGAGTTTTAACAGGCCCGCCACAGATGCGGCCGATGCTGGCTCACAAAAGACTCCCTCTAGCTCCGCCAGCATACTGTATGCACGCAAGATCTCTTGGTCGCTCACGGCATCGATCAGGCCGCCAGACTCATCGCGCGCGGCGACAGCCGCTTGCCAACTTGCCGGGTTTCCGATCTTGATGGCCGTGGCAACTGTCTCTGGGTTTCGGACAATTTGACCACGAACGATCGGAGCTGCACCCTCCGCTTGAAAGCCCAACATCTTGGGCAGTCTCTCGATCACACCTCGCTCGCGATATTCTTTATATCCCTTCCAGTACGCCGTGATGTTTCCCGCGTTGCCCACAGGTAGCGCGTGATAATCCGGAGCATCCTCCAGTTCATCACAGACTTCAAACGCTGCCGTCTTTTGGCCTTCAATTCGAAAGGGATTTAGCGAATTCACAAGCGTGATTTTGTGGGCCTCAGTAATCTGGAGCACGAGCTCAAGAGCCTCATCGAACAAACCCTCGATTTGGAGCACTTTCGCACCGTGCATCGTCGCTTGCGCAAGTTTTCCTAAGGCCACGTTGCCCTTGGGGACGAGCACATAGCACTTTAGCCCGGCGCGAGCGGCATACGCGGCAGCCGAGGCTGCGGTGTTCCCTGTGGAAGCACAGATCACCGCTTTGCTGCCCTCTTCGACGGCTTTGGAGACAGCCACAGTCATGCCTCGATCTTTGAAGGAACCCGTGGGATTGGAACCCTCGCACTTCAAATAGATCCGAAGAGCCTGCGAGAGATGCGCCTCCAGCTGCCGTGCCCTCAACAACGGCGTGTTGCCCTCATGAAGCGTGACGATCGCTTCGGAGGCAAGAGTCGGCAGATACTCGCCATACTGGGAGATGATCCCTTTCCAGCGCATTTGTCCTCCACGTTCGATTTCTTGCATTTGGCTTGACAAGCTCCCGATGCTGCTCTATGTTTAACCCACAACGCCTCCAGAGGCAAAATCATGGAACGAAAGCTCAAGGTCGGCATCCTGGGAGCGACTGGCATGGTTGGCCCGCGCTTTGTTCAGCTGCTGGACAACCACCCCTGGTTTGAGATCGAATTTCTGGCGGCCTCTGAAAAATCCTCTGGGAAACCCTATTGCGAGGCCTGCAGCTGGAAACTCCCTACGCTCCTGCCCGAGTGCGTGAAGCATCTCCTCGTGCGTGATCCAGAGCCGGGTTTTGATGCTCCCGTTGTCTTTTCCGGATTGGATAGCCGAGTCGCTGGCTCCATCGAGGAGGCATTCGCTAAAGCAGGGTATGCTGTCATCAGCAATTCCAGCAACCACCGCATGGATGAGGACGTTCCGTTGCTCATCCCGGAGATCAATCCCGAACATCTGCAACTCGTTGACTCCCAACGCAAGCGCTATAAAGGCTTCATCGTGACGAATCCCAACTGCTCGACAATCACGCTTTCACTCGCCCTGGCCCCTTTAGAGAAGCAGTTTGGCATAGAGAGCGCTTGCGTCACGACCCTGCAGGCTGTCTCCGGCGCAGGCTATCCCGGCGTGCCCTCGCTCGACATTGTGGGGAATATCATCCCGTTCATCGCGAACGAAGAAGAGAAGATCGAGACAGAGACTCGTAAGATTTTTGGGCGTGTCGCGAAGGGTAAAATCCAGTTTCACCCTATGAAGCTTAGCGCCCAGACAACTCGTGTCGCCGTGCTCGACGGTCATACAGAGACGGTTGCCGTAAAGCTCAGGGCGCAAGCGGGCCTCAACGAGATCAAGGAAGCTTTCAAAAACTACCGCGCGCTGCCACAAGAGTTGCAGCTACCCACGGCTCCGGCGCGCCCCATTGTCTTGAAAGACGAAGCGGATCGCCCCCAGCCTCGCTTGGATGTTGAGATAGAGAGGGGGATGGCCACGGTAGTGGGCCGCGTCCGAGAGTGCCCGATATTCGATGCGAAATTCGTCATCTTGGGGCATAACACGATCCGAGGCGCAGCCGGAGCAGCTATCTTGAATGCCGAGCTCCTCAAAGCCCAGGGATATTTCGATTGACAAGAGAGGAGGAGATCGATGCTGAAAGTTCTTGCCCATGGCGGAAAGCGTATCGCCGTCATCGGCACGACGGGCTCCGGCAAGACCACTCTCGCCCAGCAGCTCGCCGGGTGCCTTGGGGTACTGCATGTGGAGCTGGACGCACTCCATTGGGGCGCTGGCTGGAGTCCGGCTCCTCTTGAGATCTTCCGCGAGCGCGTCTCCCAATCTTTGAAAGGGGATGGGTGGGTCGTCGACGGAAACTACAGCAAGGTGCGCGATATCGTCTGGAGCCGAGCAGACACAATCGTGTGGTTGGACTACTCCTTTTGGGTAATCATCAGGCGAGTGATACAGCGAACATTCCGGCGGCTCCTCAGGCAAGAGGAGCTATGGAACGGAAACCGCGAGCGATGGCGTGACCAATTCCTTAGCCGCGAGTCACTCTTTCTCTGGGTGCTTCGCACCTACTGGAGAAGGCGAAGAGAGTATCCTCTGCTTCTACGGGAACCTGAATACGCCCATCTCGCTGTGGTGCATCTGCGGTCCCCCATGGACGCACAGGAGTGGTTGGCGCGTATCGCAACA
>MFGX01000064.1:10832-11175 GCA_001778455.1 Candidatus Fraserbacteria bacterium RBG_16_55_9
ATGATTGTGATGAAGTTCGGTGGCACGTCCGTCGAAGACGCTGCTACCATGTCACGCGTTGCAGAGATCGTACAGACACGCTTGGCCCGCAAGCCTACGGTTGTAACCTCTGCCATGGCCGGCGTGACCGACGCGCTGATTCACTGCGCTTTTGAAGCCCACCAAGGTCGAGAGAAAGAAGCCGTAAAGCAGTTGGGCATTCTGGCGGCTCGCCACCTCTCGGTGACCAAAGAGTTGATCCAAGACCCCTCACATTGCCGACTCGTAAGCGACGCCATCGAAAAGCACTTTCAGGAGATTCAAATGCTCCTGCAAGGTCTTGCGATTCTGGGAGAATTGACGC
>MFGX01000064.1:11341-11727 GCA_001778455.1 Candidatus Fraserbacteria bacterium RBG_16_55_9
ATGGACGCACGGTAAAAGCGATCACGGCAATCAAAGGGCTTAGCCTTGTCACTGTCGAAGGGCGGGGCATGCTGGGAGTGCCGGGCGTGGCGGCCAAGGTCTTCACGGCTGTAGCCAAGGAAGGCATCAACGTGCTCATGATCTCGCAGTCGTCTTCGGAGCAGAGCATTTGCTTTGTGGTTGAAGTATGCTCAGCGGATCGGGCACTCAAAGCGCTGCATGAAGAGTTTGAGCTGGAGTTGACTAGAAAAAACATCGATCGCATTAAAGCTCAAGAGGGTGTCGCCATCGTGGCTGTGGTCGGAGCGGGCATGCGAGGCACACCGGGGATCGGAGCGAAAGTCTTCGGGTCTCTGGGTAAGGCCGAGATCAACGTGATCTCCGTG
>MFGX01000064.1:11797-12402 GCA_001778455.1 Candidatus Fraserbacteria bacterium RBG_16_55_9
AGATTCACAGGGAGTTCAGGCTTGATGAGGGATCATGCTGAAAAGGATCTCGATCATTCAGTTGGGGGTGGGTGGTGTTGGACGAGCGTTGGTGCGCCAAGTCCTCGCGAACCGAGAGCGCCATGCGAAGCAACTCCATCTCTCATTGCAGTATGTGATCATCGCCGATCGCGATGGCGTCTTCAGCAATCGCACAGGGATCAAAGACGCGGCGCTTACAGAACTGGTCGAAGCGAAAGCAAAGGGTGCGCACTTGCGGGATATGCAAGGCAGCCACGAGTGGAAGGGGAGCCCTTCGCTGCTGGACGACTGTGCAAACTCGAACGCGATTGTCGTGGATGTATCGGCCAGCGGAGCGACTGTGCCCGTATTAA
Source organism: Candidatus Fraserbacteria bacterium RBG_16_55_9 (assembly GCA_001778455.1). Taxonomy (GTDB): domain Bacteria; phylum Bipolaricaulota; class Bipolaricaulia; order RBG-16-55-9; family RBG-16-55-9; genus RBG-16-55-9. The sequence continues at coordinate 12,172 of MFGX01000064.1, forward strand.
GAGAGGCACGAGCGCGGGCTCTGGGAATCGTGCTCGCCAATAAGCTTCCACTGGCCGGACCTTACGCGATCTTTCAGGAACTTACGTCAGGTCGTAGCACGTGCTTTGAGACGACCGTGGGCGCAGCTCTCCCCGTGATCTCCACGCTGCAATCTTTCCTGCTCGATACGGGTGATAAAGTACAGCGCATTCGGGGCTGCGTTTCAGGAACGCTCAACATGGTCTGTCAGC
>MFGX01000064.1:12419-16128 GCA_001778455.1 Candidatus Fraserbacteria bacterium RBG_16_55_9
CGTGCGGGATGCGAAAGCTCACGGCCATACGGAACCTGACCCACGTGAGGACTTAGGGGGACGGGATGCAGCCCGAAAAGCTCTCATTTTGGCTCGCCTGCTCGGCTACCCGCTAGAACTTAAGGACGTGAAAGTAGAGCCTCTTTACCCGCCGGAGATGGACGCGCTCTCCGTCGAAGAATTTTTGGAGCGCTTGGCCCAGCACGACGGACACTTTCTCAAATTGGCAAATCAAACCAGAACGCAAGGACACAAACTACGCTACGTGATCGAGGTAGCCGAAGGCCGATGCCAAGCGCACCTGGAGCAACTTCCACCCGGTGATGAACTGTTGCGTCCCAGTGTGGCCGACAGTGTGCTGGCCTTTGAGACCACTCGCTATTGCGATAGCGCACTGATCGTCCGCGGCAAGGGCTCGGGGCCGGAGCTGACGGCATCGGGCGTTCTCGCTGATATTCTGATGCTTGCCCGCTCCATGTAAGGAATACTGCGGCTATCTCTTCCTCCGTCAAGATGAATTGAAAGCCGTAGCAGAATCCATCCCCGGCCCGACGACTGAGTTCTTGCAGAGCTTGGCTTCCCGCTCTTTAAGGTCGAGAGTGTGAACGTGGGCATCCTCATCTGCTTCGATCACATCTTCCCGGAGGCAGCGCGAAGGCTGGCACTGGATTGACCCATCCCAAGCAAGCGATAAGCATGTGACTCGCCTCAACGATCTCTTTGAGGACCGCCGCCCGGAGTTCTACGGGAAATAGAAGAACCCCTTGACCCCAGCATTCGGTTCGTGTAGAGTTCCTATCCAGAAGCTCAGCCCATAATCTCAGCAAAGGGAGAAGGACATGAAACTCAAACATGGTTTAGGCATCTTCACAGCGGTCGCGGTTGTAGTTGGGGGAATCGCGTGGAGCACGCAGGCTCAGTGTGTCGGTAGCCTTCTTCCTGCTCCCATCCCAAAGAATCCCTCAGACAATGCGACCGAAGTATCATTGACTCCCACACTCGAAATCTCCGTGACCCTCCCCCCCTATGTCGTATTCTGTGATCACGATCGCACCCAATGGCAGATCGCTACCAGTGCGGATTTTGCCGAGGGCACGATCGTGTACGACACGGACTTTGTTTACTACGCATTGACGGCCTTGCCTGTTCCGTCCGGGGTACTCAAATTCAACATGAGCTACTGGTGGCGTGCACGATACAAAGACGATCAACTCTACATCGAGTCCAATTCTCCCTGGTCCTCGCCCCGCAAGTTCACAACTCGGACCTTCCATACGCCCCCGCCGCCTCCTCCTCCACCCACCAACAACGGCCTACGTCAGTTCGATGCAAATGGCAATTGCGTGATCGATGATCCCGAGTTCTTCGTCTCCATTGACCAGTGGATATCTGATCAGGTCACAGATGGTCTCTTCTTCGAGCTGGTGGACCTCTGGATCTCTCAGTCTTCGGTCTGCTCCAGTTCGGCTGCTGGCCGTAAGCTCAACACAATCTCACTCCAGACCAGTGCCGCGCAGGGCATCGCAACGTTCAAGGCCAGCGATCAAGGAATCTCCTCCCTAAGCGTAGAGATCTTCGATTTAGTTGGACGGAGGGTCTTCTCCCAAGATGTCGCAGGCACACAGCTGGCTTGGAATCGGAAAGCGAATGATGGCCAGCCTGTGGCCAACGGGATCTATCTCTATATCGTGACAGTCTGTGGGATCGATGGAGAAGTTGTAAAGAGTAACGTGAGGAAGCTCACGGTGCTTCGCTAGCGCCCTCAGTTGCTCTTGACCGTGATGTGATACGCTTTCCCGCTGGGGAGATCCAGGACATAGAGCTCCCCCCGCTCGTCCTCGCCGAAGGAGCTGATGCGAATATCTGCGTCGAGCAGTTCGGTCATCGTCCAATCGCCTGTATCAGTTAGAATGAGTGACCAGATCTTCCCAGTGCAGAAGTCCCCGAATAGATAATGTCCGACCAGCGCAGGATATTTCGTCCCGCGATAGACATACCCACCTACGATGGCACAACCTACGTCATGACTATACTCGGCGATGGGGAGTTGGAGACCGTTCTGGTTACAGCCTTCGGTGGGTTGGTAGCAGTGGATTCCCTCCATGACGCTCCAGCCGTAGTTGCTGCCCTTCTCTAGGAGGTCAATCTCTTCGAAGCTCTCTTGCCCCACGTCGCTTAGCCAGAGGCGTCCACCGCAGCGATCGAACGAGAAGCGCCACGGATTTCGAAATCCGGACGCCCAAATTTCCCCTTGAGCACCCGCTGCGCTCACAAACGGGTTATCCGAGGGGATGACATAGGGAGATCCGTGATCGACATCGATCCGCAAGAGATCTCCCAGCAGGGTACCCAGATTCTGAGCATTCCCCATGGGATCGCCCTTGCCGCCTCCGTCTCCTAACGCGATATAGAGCATACCGTCGGGGCCGAACTGCAGCTGGCCGCCTTTGTGTGTATCAAAAGGTTGAGGCACAATGAGGATCACTCGCTCGCTGTTGGGATCGGCGATGTCCGGGTTGGAGCTGACATGATATTCGGCCACTACCGTGGCATCATCAGGTTTGCGCGTATAATCCACAAAGAATCTACCATTGTTCTTGTAATCAGGGTGGAAGGCAACGCTCAGCAATCCGCGCTCTCCGCCAAAGGAGACCCGATCGCGAATGTCAAGAAAGGGCGTCGTAAGCAGTTCTTCCCCGCCTTTGGCAATTTGAATTCTCCCGGGTTGTTTGACAAGGAACTTTCGCCGCGAGCCGTCACCCGCATGGGTAAGATAGACGAGGTTTGCACCCGCCTTGATCGATCTCTGCAAGACTAACTCAGGTTTCACAACCGAAGGGATCTTCACATCGCAGGGATTCAGAGTCTGAGAATGCGATGGGTAGGACCCAATCCCAACAGCAATAAGAATCGGCAGCAGAAGGATCGCCATTGTTTTCAAAGATTTCTTGTAGTAAGAGTACATCGGCATTATCATCTCCCTTGGGTGGTTGCAAAGAGTATAGCCAACATTGCATCTGCCTGCCATGAACGCCACAATGAAAGAGATGCTTGAGAGAGCGCAAAAGACGATTGAGAAGTACAGAATGCTTCAGCCGGGAGACCGCGTTCTGGTCGCTGTCTCCGGCGGGGTCGATTCCATGACGCTCCTTAGAATTCTCTACGAATTGAGGGGCGACTGGAACCTCTGGCTCGCTGTGGCGCATCTCGATCACCGCATGCGCCTGGACTCCGAGAAGGATGCGCGCTTTGTGAAAGAGACTGCGGCATCGCTCAATCTCCCGTGGGTTCACGAAACGATCGACGTCCCCGCGACGATTCGCGCTTTGAAACTCTCGCCGGAAGAGGGAGCACGGAAAGCGCGCTATCATTTCCTGGCCAAAGCCGCGCGCGAACTCGATGCGAACGTCGTTGCGCTCGGCCACAATCTGGATGATCGGGTAGAAACATTCTTTATCCACTTGCTGCGAGGTGCAGGATTGGGAGGACTGGCAGGCATTCCTCCGGTGCGCCGTGATGGCAATTTGCGGTATGTTCGTCCGCTCATCGAGTCTTCTCGATCTCAGATTCTCGCATATGCCTGCACTCAGGGCATTGAATATCGCGAGGACCCTACGAACCAAGATAAGAAATATCTGCGCAATCGGGTGCGATGGGAACTCTTGCCCTTGCTCCATGAGTACAACCCCAACGTGCTGGAGACGGTGGC
>MFGX01000064.1:16170-22589 GCA_001778455.1 Candidatus Fraserbacteria bacterium RBG_16_55_9
GTGTGTGACGGGAAAAGCACTCCAACAAGCCCTGGTGCGCGCGGACTCTGATGAGATTGTGCTCGATAGGCATCACGTTTTATCTCAAGAGGAGCTGATTCAGGAGTATCTGCTTCGGGGTGCGATCCGTCAAATTCAGGGAGATCTTGAGGGAATCGAGGCTGCCCACATCGAACAGATGCGCATCGAACTACAAAAAGGGCGTTCTGGGAATCAGGTGACTTTGCCTGGAGGACTCCGGTTCACAGTTCACAATCATCAGATCGGCGTTACCCGCAAGTCCGTGGGCAGACGTCTTGCAGCGTACTGCTTTGAGTTATCCATGACCGGAAATCACTTCGAACAGATCGGATGGCGCTTCGAGCTGGCTCTGCTCGATGGCAGCCACCCGGACCCCGAGCACTTGGAAGCGCGTATCGATTGCGCTACAATAGCGGAGCCCCTGTACGTGCGGAACCGACGTCGGGGTGATCGATTCGAGCCGTTCGGCTTGGGAGGCACCAAGAAGTTGCAGGATTTCTTTGTCGATGCGAAAATTCCACGCGAGGAACGCGACCAGATTCCGCTCGTCTGTGATCAGAGTGGAATCCTTTGGGTCGTGGGATGGCGCCTGAGTGAGCGGTGTCGAGCCAACCCGCAAACGCGTCAAACCCTGTGTATTCGCGCCATACCACTGAAGGAGGAGTAAGGATTTCATCGTGCTTTCGATTCTGATCACCATCTTAGTGTTCGCTTTCACAATCAGCTTGCTCGTCTTCATCCATGAGGGAGGCCATTACCTCGTGGCCAAGCGGGCTGGGGTCTGGGTGCATGAGTTCGCTATCGGCTTCGGTCCGGCCATCTGGCGCCGCAAATGGGGAGAGACTCAGTACGCGTTACGAATTCTTCCGCTGGGGGGGTTCGTGCGCTTGGCCGGGGAAGAAGCCCAGAGCGAGGAAGATCAGCAAGTCCCCTCGGATCGACTCTACACGGCGAAACCGCCGCTTGCGCGTGTGGCCATCGTACTGGCGGGGCCGCTCATGAACATCTTGGCTGCCGTTCTTTTGATGATCGCCTACTTCAGCTTCTTTGGCACACCCTTTGTGGAAATCGCCGAGGTCGCCGCGGACTCTCCGGCCCGCAGTGTACTGCAGAGTGGAGATAAGCTTATTGAACTTCGCGGAGAGCAAATCTACTTTCCCGAACAGATCCAATCCCTTGTGCAACGGTCTGAGGGACACCCGCTGGAAGCAGTCATTGACCGCGGGGGCCAACGCCTGACGGTGGCAGTCACACCCTACCGGGAAAACCCCAACGGGCCCTATTTCATTGGGATTCACTTCTCATTTCCTCTCAATCAGATTGCGGAACTTCCCGAGGGCTCCGGGTTAGCCCGTCAGGGCCTCCAGAAGGGAGACATCATCCAAGCTGTAGATGGAAAACCCATCGGCAGCTGGCCAGAGTTCCTTCAAGAGATGAGCTCGGTACTACAGAAGCAAAGTCAGATTTCCCTACGAGTACGACGAGGACAGACCAGACTGGATCTTCCCATCGACTCTTCCCAAATCGCCCCCCATGAGCTAAAGCAAGTGAAACCGCAATATGAACCCGTGCCCGCCACGTATCCGATTGTTCAGCAAGTGAAGCCTGATTCCTTCCTGGCCCAGCAGGGGGTGCGCCCGGGAGACCGCCTCATCTCTGCCAATGGTGAGGAGATCAGCAGCTTGAGCAATCTGTTGCGTGCTCTCCTGCGTGCTTCCGGGGGCGACGGCCATGTAAGGCTTGTCCTCCAACAGGGGGAAGAGACCCGCTCCTTGGAATTTAGCGTCAGTGGGATGGGCATGCCAGAGATCCTCCAAGGGTTGCAGCTTCAGGTGGCCCAGCGTAAGCCTGGCATATGGGCCAGCATTCCCATCGGGTTCAGGCAAATCCGCGACACGATCGTTCTTCTGTATGTGGGGATCAAGCAAGTCATTACAGGCCAAGCAAGCGCCAGTGAGGCCTTCCGGGGGCCGGTGGGCATCGCCAATCTCTTGGGGTGGAGTCTCACACGTGGGTTCGACTATTTCATCCGATTGGTAGCTTTGCTTAGCCTCGTGCTCGGGGTTTTCAACTTGATCCCCTTCCCGGCTCTGGATGGCAGTCGCGTCGTCTTTGCCCTCTATGAGATGGTACGCGGGAAGCCCATTCCCGCTGAAAAGGAAGGCTGGGTCCATTACGTCGGATTCATCTTCCTAATGGGCTTGATCGTGTTGATCACATGGCAGGACATCCAGCGGCTCTTCCGTGGAGAGCTGTGAGTTTGACAGAGCAGAAGGCACTTGTTATCATGTTGCGTGTTTATTGGGAGATCGTCTAACGGTAGGACGACGGGCTCTGGACCCGTTAGTGGGGGTTCGAATCCTCCTCTCCCAGCCCGCTACTACTCTAGTTTCTTAAGGTTTCGTTCGCTTGCGATACTTGTGGGTATCCACAATGAAAAGGCATCGCTCAAATTGGTGCTCTTTCTTCAGGAGTTCCCTTAGCACTTGGTGTACCGCTTCCACTTTCTTGGGATTAGGGTCCATCTTCAAGACGACAACTCCTTGGTGCGATGAAGGTGGATATGCTCGAATATCTCCAAAATCCTGGTCATTGGTCACTAGGACTGCGCTCAGTTCTTGAGCTTTGTGAAAGATTTCTGGGTCTTTCGCTCCAGTTAGGCTTAGCTCTTGGACTCGCTTTACGTTTAGCCCCAGATTCCTCATCAAGCGGACAGTATCGGTAAATACGTTCTCATCCGCTAGGTATTGTGCCATGAGCTACACAGCGTGGACTTCTTCTTCGACGAGAGCTTGTGCGTACCGAATGCAGGCAAGAATGTCGTCCTTTGTGATATGGTCGTAGTAGTCTCGGATGATCTCCTCTGGGGTGAGGCCATTGGCTAGGAGCCCCAGCACCATATGAACAGGGACTCGTGTACCTGCAATCACGGGCTTACCATGATGGATCTTGGGGTCTATCTCAATGCGTTCCGCGATCTGCGCCATGCGTAATCACCTGGGAAATTCTACCCCAAGTGCCACACAAGTAACAAAGTGAACCGACTGAAACTTCACTCCTCTAAAATGCAAAAATCCGTAAAAGTTCTGTTTTTGAGGATGCTCAAGCAGCCAGTCGGGACGACGACACCCTACACTCTAGGGATCGAGGTCAAAAAGGGCTTTCCGTCCCGTCGACAGAGAATCTGTACCACGTGACGACCCGAATAGAGACAAGGAGGAACTCCACCGCCCGGCATCACCCACTGACCAGCCATGTAAAAATTGGCCAACCCTGAGAGTGTTCTCGGTATGGGAGTCATCAACTCTCTGGGCGTTGGCAACCAGCCCATATAAGCTCCTTTGTGGTTCAATGTGTATCGCCAGGTGGTGTAGGGCGTAGAGACATCGGTCATCTCCACCTGGGAGGAGATGTTGGGATAGTGGGCTTCCAATCTTGATAAGATCTCCCCAGCGACCCTACCCTTCTCTGCATCGTAACGTGACCGGTCCTTCTCAAGCTCGTTCCAGTAATTCCACTCGGTCTCGAGCATGGCCTGGACCACTGTCTTCCCAGGTGGAGCGAACTTAGCGCTATAGTTGAAAATGCGCAGGGCGAAGCCCTTGACGAATTGGCTGCCTATGGCAAAGGGATTCTTCAGCAAGAAGACGATCGAGGAGGGTTCACTTGGAAATGCTCGCGCTACCCCAAAGCTGACCACGACTGTGGGACGAATCAGCTTCCAGTTCCGATACCGTTCATGGATCTTCGAATCCACATAACACCCGCCGAGCAACTTGAAGATTGTGCTGTACCCGTCGGCAGCGGAGATCACCACACCGGCCTGGTGCTCGCGTCCGTCGGCCAATCGCACGCCCACGGCCCGGTCATTCTCCACAAGGATCTTTTCCACGGTGGCCTTGTAGGTCACCTGGCCGCCCAGGGCCTTGTAACGCTCCTCGATGGAATGGACGAAGTCGAGGCAGCCCCCCTCAAGCAACCCCATCTGCTTATCTGCCAGAAGTGCCAGGAGCATGAGAAGGAACCAGACTGGGACTTCCGGCAGGAACAAATTCTCCAGAATCTGGCGCAGCAGGGGGCTATGCACGGCCTGAGCGTACTCGGCCATCGGTCTGGCATGCTTGCCAGAGAAGTACTTAAAGACCCGGCGCATACTCCAAAGCTGCCGGAGCTGGTCCAGTGGGTTCATCAACTCAGGTGGTTTGCCCATGCCAACGTCAAACAGTACACCAGAACGCTGCATAACGCGGGCACCGGAGATGAGTTCATCGACCAACCGGGCATCCGCAGGTGAGAGTATTTTCAAGTCGCTCGCCAGGCGATCCAGGTCCGCAGTGACATCCACCCTAAGCCCACTGGCTTCGTCCATGAAACGGCTATACGTGGTTATATCGAGGAATCGATTGACCTGAACAATACCCAATTCGCGGTACAGGTCGTAGAGTGGCTGTCCGGGTCTGTGCCCCATGAGAAAATGGATGCCCCCATCAATGAGGTAGCCCTGGCGCTCCCAAGCGGCAGCTACTCCACCGGGTTTACTATGGTGCTCGAAGATTTGGCTCTGATAGCCGTTCATCTGCGCGTAGCAACCGGCGGAGAGGCCGGCCAGCCCAGCGCCGATGATGATCACGGATTTCTCAGTCATTTTTCACAATCACGCCTTGGAGATCCTCTTATATTCCGATACCCCGCAACACTTGAGGCACTGTCTCCGAGTTGAACTTGCGAATGACTCGACCCACTCTCGTCACGCGTGGATCATCGGTCAACTTGTACAGCTTCAGGTCCTCTGAAGGGGATCAACCCTGGAACGTAAGTCCACCGCTGACGCTCAGAACTTGACCCGTAACGTGATTGGATTCCTCCGACGCCAAGAAGAGCACGGCATTTGCGATGTCTTCGGGTTTTCCCAGACCCAGAAGCATCACCTGCTCGATACGATCAAGCACTTTCTTGCCTAGCTCATCTTGCTTGAGTTTCGCTAGGAGCGGCGTATCCACGAGACCGGGGCAGATGCAGTTGACGCGAATCCTGTCACGGGCAAACTCGCGAGCCCACGTTTTCGTGAGTGCGATCACGCCCGATTTGCAGCTAGAGTAGACCGCTTCGCCAAAGCTACCCCCTCGCCCTGCGTCCGAGCTGATGTTGATGATCTTGCCGGACTTACGTTGCGACATCTCACTGGCAACGGTGTGCGTACAATTGAGCACTCCAGTCAAATTGATCGCGATGACTTTCTGCCAGTCCGTTGGATCGGTCTTTAGGAAGGGGATGATCCCCTTGTCCCAGCCTGCGTTGTTCACCAAGATATCGATCTTCCCAAACTGCGTCATCGCATCGGAAACGGCACGCTTGATGGCAGCATAATCAGCAACATCCGCAATGGCAACGAGGACGCGACGCTTCTGTGTTGTGATCTCTCTTGCCAGAGCCTCCGCAGCCGAACGATCCAGATCGTTGATGACGAGATCAGCCCAATTGCGGGCAAGCTCCAACGCTATGGCCCGCCCAATTCCCTGAGCCCCTCCCGTGACCATCGCGACTTTTCCACTGAGATTCACTTCCATTAAGATTCACCTCCGGGTGTAAAGCACTTTGAAGCGCTCTGGGAAGAGCAAGAAGCACTCGCGACAAGGCGTGTCAGCGAGTTCTGATGGGTCTAAGAGTCTCACAAGTACCTCATACCCCAGCTCTTCATAAAGAGCAGCCAACTCACCTGCGCGTGCGCCGGAAAAGATTCCGCGCCGCTCCCAGTTCTCGCTCTCCAGCGATTTAGAAGAGATCTTCGAGTTCGTCATTGCCTTTGGGAAGCCGACCGTGCTTCTGCAAGAACTCTTGCAAGAGTTCGCTCTCCCGCTGCGTGTAGAAGTCTGCCAACTCATAGGCAAAATGGTGAGCGTTCGCATCTGGCAGTAGTTCCTCTAAAGCAGCTCGCAAGTCGGGCACGCCTTTGATCTGAATTACGATCTGATCTGGGCTGAGTAGCTGATAGACCCCTGCGCGAGCGGGTACTTTTGTGATCTCATCGCCCGTGAGGGGTTGGGCTGTACGCCGGGGGGGAAAGGGCACGCGCGAAAGTCTGAGTCGCAAGTCGCACCGCAAGCAACGCGCCGCTTCTGCCCGCGCGACCTCTTCCGAGAATCCCTCATCCACAGGCGTAAAGTTCGCTTGTCGAGCAGCCATGGACAAGCAAGGCGCCTCGTAGCGGCGTTCACCTGTAAATTCCAGCTCTCTACCCAGTCGATCGTCCGGTTGATCTTCATCCGGTGTGGTGAAGGATTCGCGAATATCTCCATCCCCGCCCAAGTAACGATCGATTTCGATTGCTGCTCGTCGGCCCATCGCGATGGCTTCAATGACTGAAGAAGGCCCACTCACCAGATCACCGCCCGCAAATA
>MFGX01000064.1:22615-32668 GCA_001778455.1 Candidatus Fraserbacteria bacterium RBG_16_55_9
GCACGCATGCTTAGCTCTGGCTCTTGCCCGATAGCCACTAACACCGTGTCGAACTCGACGAAAAACTCGCTTCCTAGAACCGGCTCGGGCTGCGCGTGTTTCGCGATTGGCTGTGTCCGTACACACTCCACACGTAGACCTCTAGAGCTCACTTCGATCTGCCGGGGCCTCACCAAGTACTCGATTTGGATACCCTCGTGTAGAGCTTCATCGATCTCTTCAGGATAAGCAGGCATCTCCGCTCGGGTGCGCCGATAGAGGATAACCGCTTGCTGGGCTCCGAGACGCAAAGCGGTACGCGCGCAATCGGTTGCGACGTTCCCACCGCCGATCACCGCTACTCTTGATCCGATGGATACATCTTCACCGGCATTGACTCGCCGCAAGAAAGTAAGCCCATCCTTCGTTAGCTCCTCTCCGGGAATCTTCAATTTTCTCGCTCGCGTCGCTCCGGCAGCCAAGTAGACCGCATGGAAGCCCTGCCTCAAGAGCTCTTCTACGCTGTCTACGCGTGTGTTGGTTTGAATCTTTACGCCCGCATCTGCCAATTCTTGGATCTCGGCATTCAGCACCTCGCGTGGCAGTCGATACGCGGGGATGCCGTAACGCATCAAGCCGCCGGCTTGCGGAAAAACCTCGAAGACGGTCACCGCATGGCCCTTGCAGGCTAGATAATAGGCTGCCGTAAGCCCGGCCGGTCCCGAACCCACGACGGCAACCCGCTTGCCAGACGACTGTAGGGGCGTACGGCCGTGCGCCCCTACGCGCCAGCGCCCGTCATCGTGCTCGGCGGCAAAGCGCTTGAGCCGACAGATAGAGATGGGCTGATTGATCTGCTCCCGTCGGCAGACGGTCTCGCAGGGATGATAGCAGACGTATCCTAGGACCCCGGGGAACGGCACTCTCTCTCGGACGACGGCGAGCGCTTCTGAGTATTTGCCCTCAGCGATCAGGCGGACATAATGCGGTATGTCGATGCCCGCGGGACAACCTTGACGGCAGGGCACGAGTGAGCTTTCATCTTCGAGCTTCACGCCGCCTTTATCCATGATCGCCCCGGTAGGGCAAACAGCAACACAGGTTCCACAGAATTTGCAGCCCGACTCCATCAGTGTGGGTCCGACTGTGCCGAAGACCGCACGCCCTTCGCGCAGGGCAAAGCCCAAGGCACCAACGCCGCGCAGATCATTGCAAGCACTGACGCAGCGTAGGCAGTTGATACATAGATTGTAGTCTAGCTCAAATAGCGGCTCGTTCTTAACCACAGGCAAGTTCTTATGGGTGTAGCGAGGCGTTTCGGGAGGAATTCCAATATACTCAGAAATCTTCTGCAATTCGCAGCGACCAAAGAGCGAGCAGCAGCGTTCTTCTACAGGCACATTCATCGTGCAGTTTAGGCGGTCACAGCCGGAAGCCAGGGGACAAATCAAGCACGCATGAGGGTGATCACTGAGAATCTCGCTCAGATGTGAACGACGTGCCTCACGGACTCGCGACGTGTCCGTCTGAACAGACGCCTCCTCAGAAATGACCGTGTCGCAAGCGCGCTGAAGTTCTCCGTTGACTTCCACAAAGCAGAGCTGACAGCCCTCAGTTTGTGCTCCCCCGTTGCTATCGAGCCGGTTCAGTCCGCGGTAGATGGCCGAGATTGCCTGGGCTTGTGGTCCCGGCACCAAATCAGGATGGGCACAGAGCGCGGGGATGTAAATACCTGCTTGGCGTGCAGCTTCCAAGACAGTTCCTCCCTCGCGTACGGAAACCGTCTGTCCATCCATCGTGAGTTGCATAGAGTTCTTTTCACCAAGAGTGCGCAATCGCTTGCGGCTCGCAAGCGGCTGTGCACGGCAGCGGCGGACGCTCGCCCGTGGGTTTGCAGAGAGCGCAACTGTACTTGATCTTCTTACGATGATCTTCTTTGATGACCGCGACTTGCTTTTCGGCCAGCGGGTCGAATGGATCGGCGGTGATCTCAAAAACATCTGCTGGGCATGCTTTCACACACGCTCCACAGCCGTTGCACTTGTCTGTGTCGATGGCGATGAAGTATTCGCCGGAGCCGTCCTTGTAGCCGTAGTTGGCTAGCATCTCAGCTTCCGGTTTTCGCGTTGCCCGAAAGCTCCTTCTCGTAGAGGGCTTTCGCAAAGAGCGCTGCACCCAAGGCTCCGGCGATCTGTGGATCAATCGACGGCTTCAGTGCCTCAACTCCAAGCTTGGTCTCGATACGCTTGACAATGCCGATGTTCTTGGAGATTCCCCCTGTGATCGCGAAGTCTTTCTCCACGCCGACCCGTGACAACAACTCCACAGTGCGATGGGCCATCGCCAGACAGAAGGATCCCAACACTTTTTCTTTCGACCAATTCTGGCGCAACAAACCGAGCGCTTCGGATTTCGCAAAGACAACGCAGGTGCTGCTGACCGGCGGCGGCTCCTCCGGCAACGAGAGCGATGCGGGCCCCACGTCTTCTATGGGTATTTGTAAGAGCTCTGCCATCACTTCCATGCCGCGCCCGGTGCCCGCCGCGCACTTGTCATTCATCAAGAAGTTTGTGACTTTGCCACGCCCATCACAGCGAATCGCTTTGCAGTCTTGCCCGCCCATATCCAAGACCGTCTTGACGGTAGGCCCGTAGATGAAGTTGGCTCCGCGGGCGTGGCATGCGATCTCCGTGATCGCTTTTTGCGCAAACGGGATATTGACGCGCCCATAGCCGGTGGCGACCAGATAGTTGACCTTCTCGCGCGGCATTCCGGTCTCTTGCAAAGCTACTTCCAGTGCCCGCTGCGCGCTCGTCTTGGAATTAGACCCCGTGCGCAAGCTACTGTATGCAAAGAGCTTTCCATCGCACATCACGACGGCCTGCGAACTCACACTGCCCACGTCAATGCCGACGGAAATCCCTCCCGCTCGCTTCCAATCCAGAGACTCGTCACGCCAATCGTATTCTCTCCAGCGCCAGTACTCACGCTTCTGAGCCGTTGCGACTGCCTCGGTCATAGAGCACCCTCCTCTTTTCTCCTACGAGGCGCGAGCGCGTTCCGCCGCGATCAAAGCTGCCCCGAGCGCTCCGGCGAACTCCGGCTCCATAGGAACGAATAGTTCCATTCCCAGTTTTCCCGCGAGCGCCTTGATGAACCCGGCATCTCGACCGACGCCGCCGACGAGCGCGACTTCTCTCTCGATGCCCACGCGACGAGCCATAGCAGAGATTCGATCGGCCATGGCTTCGTGGACGGCGCGAATGATCTCTTCTTTAGCTGTCCCCGAATGAATCAGCGAGACGACTTCGCTCTCGGCAAAGACGGCGCACTGCGCATTCATGGGAATGACTTTCTCGGCTTTGAGCGAGAGTGCGCCTGCCTCTTCGAGCTTGATCTCCAGGGTGCGTGCCATCGTCTCGACAAACGTTCCCGCGCCGGCAGCGCATTTCTCATTCACGGCAAAATCCTTGACCCGTCCGTCCGGCTCACAGCGAATCGCTCTTCCTTCTTCAGCCCCAACGTCGATAACCGTGCGCGCTTGCGGGAAAAGCGAGACAGTCGCCTTGGCATCTGCGCTCATCTCGGTCACTTCGCTGTCGGCGAACGAGATCGCTTTACGCCCGATGCCGGTGGCAGTAATGTGCTGAAGCTCTTCGCGCGCCACGCCCGCTTGCTGCAAGGCGCTTTCCAATGCTTGAGTCACGGTGGCTTGCTGATCGAAGCCCGTAAGAGCCGAGCTTCTTGCCAGCTGCTTGCCATCTCGCAAGATCAGAACTTTGATCGCCCGTGCGCCGCCATCAATGCCTGCTGTGATCATCTCCATCACGCTCCTTGCATCGAGGGTTCGATGCGTTCAACCCTGAGCGATTCCATGAAGGCTTCGACTCGCGCCAGCGTTCGCGTCCTGTCAAAGTCACGCCAGTCACCCATGTTGCCCTCAAAGGGCGTCACAGGGATTCCTGCCTTCTGTAGCGCAAGCTTGTTCTCTGCGATGCCCAGCGAGAGCCCCTCACAGCCGCGGTTGTAGTGCAAGAGCACGCCGTCCACTTTCCATTCTTTCACCATGCGCATGAGCATCGCGCTCTTGAGCTCGTGCGAGTAGAAGTGCTGCCACTCGGGCCGACTCAAGTTCCAGTCCGCGAGAATTCTCAATGCTTCATCGCGCGTCTTAATTTGGATGCCCTTTTGTTGCGGCGTCGTCCGTGGTCCCCACGTGTCGTCTTCTTTCACCTCGAATATGCCGCAGAGCCCGAACGTGTAGAGCGAGCCGATCGAGACACAGCCGTACGTGTTCTGCAAATAGCGGAAAACATCGAGGAAAGCCCAAGGTGGCTGGGTGTCCGTGATAATCCGGCACTGCTCATACTCCGCAGATCCGATCCCGCGTTGCACACGATCACGAACTTCATCACGCAGCTCTTCATAAAAATCAGCAACGGCCTTGCTGCTCTTCTGTAGGGTGGCTAGCACGTAGAGGGAGTACATCGTCTTCTCGTCGAGGGGTGCCGGAGTATGCTTGTTCAAACAACAGATCTCGGCCCATAGGCTTGTGGAGCGACACTCGTTGTAGACAGCATCAATTAACTTCTCATCGTCGTACGTTCGCCCGGTTGTCTTCTCCAGCCATCGGATCCCGTCATGCATCTGCGCCACCAGATACTCGAGTTTCCCTTCTGTGAGCGACTCATAGGGTCCGACAGAGACATCCACGCAGTACATGGGGATGCCGCCCTCGAGCTGGCTGGCAACCTGGTACCATTTGGCGTGACTGCAGCAGATATGGGATTGCCAGATGAAGTCGGGCTTGGGAAACTCCCCACCAAAGGCATACTTATTGAGCAGAATGGAACCCCAGTAATTGCGCATATACGAGCACAAGTCGCGGGCAAAGCCGACGCGCTCTGCAGCCTCCATGCACTCGAGCGAGAACTTTCGATCGTGAGCAATCGAAGCTCCGTATGGCTCGCCGGTAAGCGGATGCACATCCTCGCCCAGGCCTGCGGGGATCGCATCAAAGGCCCAGGCTCCACCGGTCCAGCGTAAGCCTCCGCGCTCGCGGGCCGTCGCGTAGTCCTGATAGTATTTGGCGCGAAGTTCTTTTGCTTTGGGCCAGCAGCTCAAGGGCTCTATTGGGTATTTCGTCAGCGTTTTCATCTCGACCTCCTAAAGGAGCTCTTCGGCGAAGAGGTCTTCGCTCCGGAGCATCTCCAAGAACGCCTCCACTCGCGTGCGGAACTGGCCCACGGGAGTCGTCACGTCAAACTCCAAAAAGAGCGTACGTATACCCATCTCCTCCAAACGCTTCTTGACCGTGAACATGTCCAACTCGTGGGGGTCGCAGAACTTCTGCTGCATCAAGACGGCTCCTTGCACTCTCCAATCGCGGGCGAGTCTTTCAATGTGTGGCCAGCGCGAGAGCTCGGGCCAGTCTTTGGCCGGGCAAGCGGGTCTTTCTAGATAGCGTGCGGCGATCGCTTCCAGAGGGTCCTCGAAGCGCTCGGAGTCGACTTCCCCCCAGAAGTAGCGAGTGCCCACGCAGTTCTCGTCCACGACGAACGTCGCGCCCAGCGTTTCGGTCATCTCCATGAACTCGACGTCATCGTTTTCGCTGCCGATGAGCATCAGTCGCACACCGGGCTCTCGATCCAGTTTTCGATCCACCAGTTTCGGAAGCAGTTCTTTGAGTGCTTGGTTGTGATCCCGCTTGTCGGTCATCTGCGCCGAGGCAACCACCCAGAGAGCCTCTTGACCGGTCAGCGGCGGGTCTTCTGCTTTGCGTAACTCATAGAGCTGGGTGAGCAAGCGGCGGTTCTCGTTCATCACTTCAATGCCCTCGTGAAGCTCGCCCGTGGTGATCTCCCGCCCAACCCACTTTTCTAGTGCTTGCTTGAACTTCTTGAGTTCTTCTGTAAAGAATTTCCGCCCGTGAGGGCTTTGGATGCCATGGGGCATGGGCAGATAGTAGGAGAACTCGCAGGGGACGTGCTTCTGCCAGCTGGTGAAACATTGGCGGAAGTGCAAGCAGCTCTGCGAAATGGTGATCCCATTAAGATACGTATACTTGCCGAGCAGACCCTGTGCGAGCACATCGCGCGTCCAAGGACAGTACATCCCGAAGACATGGGGTTCGGTAACGCTGCTTGGCTGATGGCTCCCATAGACACGTAGAGGCAAAAGTTCGGCAGCGTAGAGAATCTCCTCGGGCTCATACGTGCAGAAACAACCGACGACTTTCCCGCTCGTGCGTGATTTCCACTCGCGTGCGTACTCGTGCCGGTGCTCATACCAGTGCCGAAACGGCTCGAACATAGCTTACGCCTCCTTTTCTACTTTCCACCCTTACGCCTCAGCGATCCTGCCAAGCGGGATTGCGCTTATCCATGAACGCTCGTAGGCCTTCGTGCGCGTCTTCTAGTTTCATGAGCTCATCCAGATAGAGTCGATCCAGTTCGGCCAAGATCTTCGAACTGCCTGGATCGCGTCCCTGTCCCAGACCGATCCGTGCGGCGCGCTTGGCCAGCTTGAGCACCGGGCCACTCAAGCTTGCAAGTTTGCTTACGAAAGCTTCTGCTTCTGCAGCAAGGTTTTCCGCGGGAACAACCCGGTTGACCAAGCCCAAACGATATGCCTCCTGAGCGCTGATGGATTCTCCAGTCAAAATCAGTTCTAACGCTCTGGGCCAGGGCAGCAGCCTCGGCAAGAGCAGACACGCAATCGGAGGGAAGACGCCCACTTTGATCTCGGGTTGCCCGAACTGCGCGCCCTCGGAAGCGATGATGAAATCGCAGGCGATCGCCAGCTCCATGCCTCCGCCCAGAGCCGCGCCTTTCACAATCGCCACCGTCGGCTGCTCCAGCGCCCAGAGTCCTTCGAATACTTCATGCAGCACGGTCATCATCGCATCCACTTTGTCGGCGGTGTGATCACTGATGTCCACGCCCACTGAAAATGCCTTGCCTTCGGCGGAGAGAACCACCACTTTGCTGCTCTGATCTTGCCGGAGACTTTCTAGAGCAACGCTCAGCTCACGCATTGCGGCGATGTCTAAGATGTTGAGCGGCGGGCGCTTTAGGAGTAGCTTCGCTACGGAGTGCGTTCGCTCAAGGACTATGCTTGGGAATTCCATGCTCAGAGTTTGAAGAGTTGGATCGCGTTCTCGCGGAGCAGCTTGTTTTTCGCTGACTCCTTCAGATTTAACTCATCAATCTGCTTGAGAGATTCGCCCCACGGCAGTCCATTCGTCCCCCAGATCGAGCGGTCCTGCCCAAGCCGACTGTTCATGAACTGAATGAGTTCTGGCTTGAGGTACTTGGGCAACCAGGCATCGACTCCCACGTAGACGTTTTCCCACTTGTAGGCCACCGAAAGCAGCTCTTCGACCCACGGCCAGCCAGTGTGAGCTCCGATGATCTTAAGTTCAGGGAAATCGCAGGCGATGCGGTCTAGGTAGATCGGCCGACCACAATCCGAGGGCATGGCCTCTAGAACATGCCCGACTTGCATGGAGACGGGCACATCCAGCTCGACGCACTTGGCGTAGAGCGGGTACATCTTGGGATCGTTCAGCGGGATATCAAAGCCATAGATGTGCACGTAGACGCCCCTAAAGCCGTGCTCTTTGACGGCCGTTTCGATCTCACGCAGGCTCTCTTGGATGCGAAACGGGTTATAGCCTGCGAGCCCGACAAATCGCTTTGGGAATTTCTCCGTGTACTGCAGGACGTCTTCGAGCTTCGTGTCCATGTACATCCACTTGTTCCAGTAGGACCACATCTTGCACTGAGTGATGAAGACCTTTTCGACGTTGGCTTCGTCCATCACTCCAAGCATTTCTTCTATACTCTCGTAGCGCGGAAGGCCGCCGATGGCCCGCTCCATCCGGCAGATGAGCTCTCCCTCCTTGGCCTTGTCCCACTGGGCCATGAACTCCTTCGTGGCTACGTAGTACATGAAATCAATCGCTGCCGTCCTCATGGGAACCTCCTTAAGGTTTTCCGTTGACTGGATCTTTGGTGACCGAAGAATGGGATTCGCCAGTGCTATGGAGCCCAGTGTACCTCTTCTCCAGGGGGAGCATCGGCATCACTTCAAATCCTAGAGTGCGGAAATACGCCAGCAGTTCGCCAGCGTACCAATCGACGAGGGTGCGCACGCATTCGATCCGGCGGCTGCGGAAATGCTCTAAGAGAGCCTCGCCCAATTGCCGTCCGATGCCTCTGCCGTGGTATTCTGGAGCGACCATTAAGGCTTTGATCCAACCTGTCTTCTCTCCGCCACCAAATTCCCAGTCTCGAATCTCTCCAACGATGAAGCCAACCAGCTGGCCTTGCATCTCGGCTCCCAGCCGCAGCGCCGCATCACCGCTCTCGATGTGATATTCCATGACTTGTGCGAAGTGGGCCTGTGAAACCTCATCCGCCGGTTGAAGCCGTCTTTGGATCTCCCCAATTGCCGGCAGATCTTGAGTGGTAAGAGGGCGAATGATGAGACCTGCTGTGATCGGCTGCCAGAGTTTCGAATTACCGACCTTGCGACACCGCACCAAGCCCTTGGCTCTTAGGATCTCCAGGTATTTCGCGGCGGTATGGCGGATGATGCCGAGGCGTGCGGCGATCTCTTCCGTATTGGCACCTTCAGATATCGATCCCATCAGATCGAGGACTTTCGCTTCCATGCCTGTCTGAGCCAACCGAGATCACCTCGCTATGAACACCAGTAACGGTGACCATAGGATGGTGCTCATTCTAAGGCAAGAGTCCTTGATTGTCTGTGAGATCTCTTAATGTTGCATGTGAGAATTCTCACAGATAGAATGGTCATTCTCCTTGCCGATACGAATATGATTATGATATAGTAATACTAAAATGGAGGCCGAGGATGTTAAAAATCCATCTTCTGGGCAAGCCAGAGATTTTCGATCAACTGAAGCCGATCTCGGTGCCTACGCGAAAAATGAAACACCTACTGGCCTACCTCTGGCTACACCGCGACCAACCCCAAACCCGTGAACGATTGGCGAGCCTCTTCTGGCCCGAATCCCCCGAACGACAAGCCCGCCAAAACGTGAGACAAGCGCTATGCCAGCTGCGTAAAGCCCTCCAAGCGACCCGTGCACAACCAGAGTATCTGCTATTCGCCCATGCTACGGCTCAGTTCAACCCCGAGGCCTCTTGTTGGGTAGATGCCCGGGATTTCGAACAGAAGATCCAGCAAGCCCATCGTTCTAACGGCGAAGAAGGCCCTCAACTCTTAAGAGAAGCAATCACCCTCTGCCGGGGAGAGTTTGTGGAAGACTGTTTTGACAACTGGTGCCTGGAGGAGCGAGAGCGAGTCAGAGATCTCTACATCCAAGCTCTACAAGAGCTGATCGCCCGCCACGCCGGACACAAGGAATACGCCGAGGCCATAGCCTACGCCAAGCAGCTGCTCCTGCAAACCCCTCTGCAGGAAGAAACCCACCGATGCTTAATGTATTTGCACTATGCCAATGGAGATCGCAATACAGCGCTAGAGCAATACCTCGACTACAAGCGCCTGGTACATGCTGAATTGAAGACGGAACCTCTTCCGGAAACGAAAGCCCTTTGCAAAGGGATTGCTGAACAAGTCTGTCCCCGACGCTTAGCCCTGCTGGCGGGACTAGCGCCAGATCTGCCCCCGAGTAACTTGCCCATTCCATTGACGAGCTTTATTGGACGAGAAGATGAGATTCAGGAGATCCAGTGCCTCTTGGACAGGACACGCTTGCTCACGCTCACGGGCTTTGGCGGCAGCGGAAAGACACGGCTTGCGTTGCAGGTGGCCACGGCCCTCCTCCCGGAGTTTGAGAACGGCGCCTGCTGGGTGGAGTTGGCTCCACTGGCAGATCCAAGCTTGGTTCCGCACGCAGTGGCTTCTGCTCTCGGTCTGCGCGAGCGTCCAGGCCAGCCGCCCGTGGAGACCCTCACGGAGTACCTCCGCCCCAAGAAGCTTTTGATGGTGCTGGACAACTGCGAACATCTGGTGGAGGCATCCGCGGAGCTAGCCGATGTGTTGCTGAAATTCTGCCCCCACTTGAAAATTCTCTCCACC
>MFGX01000064.1:32678-34974 GCA_001778455.1 Candidatus Fraserbacteria bacterium RBG_16_55_9
CCTTGGGCATCGCTGGCGAGAGGGTATGGCGTGTGCCGCCCCTCTCGCTTCCCCAAGAGCCCTTCTCCTCAGAGAAGCTAATGGAATATGACGCCATCCGCCTGTTTGTTGAGAGAGCCCGCGCGATCAGGACAGATCTGACTACGTGCGACGGCAACGCAACGAAGATGGCCCAGATCTGCCAACGCCTGGATGGCATACCGCTAGCCATAGAGCTGGCGGCCGCTCGCACGAATGCGCTCACGGTGGACCAGATCGCCGAGCGACTGGATGACCGTTTCCGCTTGCTCACCGGGGGCAGCCGCACGGCCTTGCCCCGCCAGCAGACGCTCCGAGCGGCTATGGATTGGAGCTTCCACTTGCTCTCGCCATCGGAACGCACGCTCTTACGCCGGCTCGCGGTCTTTGCCGGCAGTTTTTCGTTGGAGGCAGTGGAGGCAGTATGCACGGATGATCGTCCCTCTTCGACGGAGATGCTCGATCTGTTGACAGGCTTGGTGGACAAATCTCTGGTGGTCTTTGAAGAGCAGAGCAAAGAGGCGCGGTATCGACTGCTGGAGACGGTGCGGCAGTATGGCCAAGAGAAGCTGCTTGAGTCCGGAGAGCCCGAGATCGTCCGTCGGAAGCATCGTGACCACTTCTTGAGACTGGCGGAAGAGGCGGAGCCGAAGCTACATAATGCAGAGCAGGCTGCGTGGCTAGATCGCTTGGAGATGGAGCATGGCAACATGCGAGCGGCCATCGAGTGGTCCCTGGGAAGCAGAGATGGGGAAGTGTGCCTGCGGCTGGTCGGTGCACTCTGGCGATTCTGGCATATACATGGGCACTGGAATGAGGGACGCAGGAAACTCGGCGAGGCGTTGGCGAAAGCCTGCGATGCGCCGACGGCCGCGCGCGCGAAAGCATTGAATGGGGCAGGATTCTTAGCTCTTCTCCAGGGAGATCTGCTGAAGGCGCACTGGCTCTGCCAAGAGAGTCTCGACATCCGGCAGAAGCTGGATGACAAGCAAGGCATCGCGGCCTCACTGACTAACTTGGGTTACATAGCTCACGAGCAATGCGACTATCAGGCATCACAACGGCTTTTCCAGGAGAGCTTGGCGCTTCATCGGGAGCTGAGGAATAAGAGAGGTATCGCCATCTCACTCCACAATCTGGGGAATGTGGCCAGATTGCAGGGAGGCCTTGTTGCAGCACACGTGCTCTATCGGGAGAGCCTGGCTCTCCGGCGGCAGCTGGGGGACAAGGAGGGCACGGCAGATCTGCTCAACAGTCTGGGACATGCCTACGACGAGCAGGGAGAATATGAAAAGGCACATGACCTGTACGAAGAGAGCCTATGCCTCCATCGACAGCTCGGAAACAAGCGAGGTATTTCATTATCGCTTCACAATCTTGGGAATGTAGCTCGCCTTCAGGGGGAACTTGCGGATGCACATGCACTCTACCAGGAAGGACTGGCGCTCCGCCAGGAGTTGGGAGACATGCTCAGCCTGGCCGAGAGCTTCGAGGGCTTGGCCTCGGTGGAGTGCGCTAAAGGGGTATTTGAGCGTGCGGTGCGATGGTTCGGAGCAGCAGAAGCCCTACGCGAAGCCATCCAGACTCCCCTGCCACCGACAGACTCTGTCGCTTATGCTCGCTGCGTGGGTGCGGCGCGCGCATCACTGGGTGACGAGAAGTTTCGAGAATTATGGTCCCAAGGCCGAGTAATGACCCTAGAAGAGGTCATCGAGTCTGCGCTTCAGACAGAGACGGATAGCCAACCGAGAGTGCAAGGGAGGTGGAAAGTCAAGCGACGAGCTTCTTCACCTCTCTAGGAAAGGTACCCAAGGAGGAGGGGGAAATGTTCAGGCGGAAATTGGTGTTCCTGTTGAGTGTCGGGTTGATTCTCGGAATATTAATCTCGCTTCCATCATCCAGCGCGACGCAAGCGGCCCCGCAGACTCAGATTGAAGTCGTGGTCATCTTTACGGGCCCCAGCCTGGATGCCTTCCAGAAGATCGCGGCGGCATTCGAAGAGGTAAATCCCGGTATTGATGTCGTGGTCGATCGGCCGACGAATCTGGTCGAGGTGCTCTTTAGCCGGGTCAAAGCAGGGAACCCGCCGGATATCAGCGTGATTCCCAATCCCGGACAAGTAAAAGAATTCGTGGCCGGAATTGCCACCTCCGGCGTAAGCGATGTCGTGCCCTTGGAGTTCCTTAGGGATCTTCTTGAACAAGAACACCCGAACGCGTTCGTGAATCTCGGCACGTTTGCAGGCCCAGATGGGGTCCTGCGCATATACGGCTTGCTC
>MFGX01000064.1:35021-39378 GCA_001778455.1 Candidatus Fraserbacteria bacterium RBG_16_55_9
TCGAGCTTGGGAGCTGGGATGAGTTGATCGGCTTCACGAAGGGCGCGGCGGCTGCGGGGAGGACGGCCTGGTGCATGGGCTTTGAGAGCGGCGGAGGCAGCGGCTGGCCCGGAACGGACTGGATTGAGGACATCATGCTCCGCACGGCCGGTCCAGAAGTCTACGATCAGTGGGTTGCACACGACATCCCTTGGACGGATGCGAGGCTGAAGTATGCTTTTGAGCTGTTCGGCCAAATCGCGCGCAATCCAACCTACGTGCTCGGTGGGCCGGAGGGAGCCCTCTCCATCAACTTCCGCGACTCGCCCAACGGGCTGTTCACCGAGCCGCCGGGGTGTCTTCTTCATCATCAAGCAAGCTTCATTCAGACATTCATTCAGAAAGCGAATCCGAACCTGGTGCCCGTTGTGGACTTCAATGTCTTTCTCTTCCCGCCCATTGATCCGGCACGGGAAAACCCACTATCCGGAGGCGGCAGCATCATCGGCCTGTTCAAAGACACGGAGATGAATCGCAAGTTCATGGAGTACCTCGCTTCTCGGGAAGGCCAGCAGATCTGGGTGAATGAAGGAGGGCAAGAGCCTCCGACAAACCAGAATGTCAACCTAAGCGCGTTGGATCCGCTTTCGAGTCGAGTGACCGAGCTCTTGCGAAGTGCAGCAGCGTTTCGGTTTGATGCTTCGGATTTGATGCCCGCGGCGGTGGGCTCCGGAGCGTTCTGGACGGCCATGCTCAACTACGTCGGCGGAGCGGATGTGTGCACCGTGTTACTGAAACTGGAAGAAGCTGCCGAACAAGCCTACACCAGCGGTGCAGCCACGAACGGCGTCATTGAGCCCGGAGGTTGCTGAGTCATCTCGTGATCGAGTTATGAGAACCAGAGGGTGGAGCCACTGGCTCTACCTGGCACCTGCTCTTCTTGTGCTGGGCTCCTACTTGGTCTATCCCACCTTGGTCACTCTGTATTTGAGCTTCTTTGATGCACGATCCGCCCAGTATATCGGGCTTCAGAATTACGCACGGATTTTCACGCAAGAAGAGACCCTCATTGCACTACGCAACAATCTCTTGTGGATCATCGTCGTTCCCGCGTTGACCGTCTCTTTGGGGCTCTTGATGGCCGTGGTCTTCGATAGAGTGCGCCATGAAGCTCTGGCCAAATCAGCAATTTTCTTGCCCATGGCCATCTCGTTTGTGGGCGCTGGTGTCATCTGGAAGTTTGTGTACGCCTACACCCCACCGATCTACCCTCAAATCGGAATCTTAAATGCCATCCGAACCGCTTTGGGGTTTGACCCCATCGGCTGGCTCATCCGCAGCCCGTGGGTGAACAACTTGGCGCTCATGGCCGTCTTCATCTGGATCTGGGCGGGATACTGCATGATCATCCTCTCCGCGGCCTACAAGGGCATCCACCGAGATCTTCTGGACGCAGCACGCACGGATGGAGCCAACGAGTGGGAGATCTTCTGGCACGTGGCTCTTCCCATGCTCCGACCCACGATCCTGGTGGTGGCAACGACGATGACCGTCTTCACTCTCAAAGTCTTCGACATCATCTACGTGCTGACGAACGGCAATTTTGGCACAGAAGTGCTAGCGGATCGCATGTATAAGGAGATGTTCCACTTCCACAACTTCGGCGCGGCAAGCGCTATTGCCGTGATCATCCTACTGGCCATGCTCCCAGTGATCGTCATCAATGTCCGGCGCTTCTACGCCAAAGAGGGCCGATGAGAAGACTCGCATCGCACTTGACTGTCTTCTGCTTGGTCCTTCTCTGGCTGATTCCCACGTTGGGGTTGCTCGTCACGTCCATTCGTCCCTATGAAGACGTCGTGCGCACCGGATGGTGGACCACGCTGTTTGACCCAGCGAAATGGGCGAGTCTTACGCTGGACAACTATGTGCAGGTCATCGCGCAAGAGGGCTTAGGGCAGGCTTTCTGGAACAGCCTGGTGATCACAATTCCGGCTTCTCTCATCCCCCTGGCAATCTCTGCGCTCGCAGCCTATGCCTTTGCCTGGATGCCGTTCCGCGGGCGCCAGGTGCTGCTCATGGTCGCCGTCGGCCTCATGGTCCTTCCCGGGCAGATGACGTTCATCCCTCTGCTCACGGTCTACAACAAGGTGGGCTTATCAGGAACGTTTCTTGGAATTTGGCTGGTTCACACGGCCTATGGCCTGCCTCTCCAGATCTATCTATTGCGCAACTTCTTTCGGGCTCTGCCGCATGAGTTGTTGGACTCGGCGTTCATGGATGGAGCCTCACGCTGGAAGATCTTCCGACACATCGTCCTGCCCTTGAGCGTTCCTGCCTTGGCTTCCTTGCTGATCCTCCAGTTCTTATGGGTTTGGAACGATCTCCTCGTAGCACTCATCTTCTTGGGAACGTCTCCCGAAGTGGCTCCGGTCAATGTGAAGTTGGTCGGCCTGGTTGGAGCCTACGGACAAGACTGGCAGCTGCTCACAGCGGGAGCGTTCGTCTCCATGGCCTTGCCACTCATCGTCTTCCTATCGCTACAAAAGCACTTTGTGCAGGGGATTCTAGCTGGATCACGTAGGGGGTGAGGAGAAGAGATGTCATGGGCAACGTAATTCTCATAGAACTCACCAAGCGCTTCGGAGATGTGGCGGCTATTAGAGGCATCAATCTACAAATTGAGGAGGGCGAACTCATGGTTCTGGTCGGTCCCTCCGGCTGTGGGAAGACGACTCTACTCCGTCTGATCGCGGGTCTAGAAGAAGCGACTTCAGGAGAGATCTGGATCGACGGAAGGCTCGTAAACGACATGGCGCCCAAAGACCGAGATATCGCCATGGTCTTTCAGAACTATGCTCTCTATCCTCACATGAGCGTCTACGACAACATCGCCTTTGGGCTGAGGCTCAGGCGTTACTCTCGCTCAGAGATCGATCGACGAGTCCAGCAGGCAGCGGGCATATTGGGTATTACGGATAAACTGAGGAGCAAGCCCGCAGAACTTTCCGGAGGACAACGCCAGCGGGTCGCGGTAGGCCGGGCCATCGTTCGCGAGCCGAAAGCCTTCCTGTTCGATGAGCCGCTTTCCAATGTTGACGCCCAACTTCGCGTGCAGATGCGGGCTGAATTGCAGTCACTCCATCGAAGACTCAAGAGGACGACCCTCTACGTCACTCACGATCAAGTGGAGGCAATGACCCTGGGCCAGAGGGTTGCGGTGCTCAAAGAGGGCGTGCTTCAGCAAGTCGATACCCCTCAAAGGCTCTACGATCATCCGGCCAGTGTATTCGTTGCGGGCTTCATCGGCAGCCCGGCAATGAATTTTCTGAAGGGCCAACTCGTCCGACAGAATAACACTCTCTCCGTTCAGGGAGACGGTTTTCAGAT
Source organism: Candidatus Fraserbacteria bacterium RBG_16_55_9 (assembly GCA_001778455.1). Lineage (GTDB taxonomy): Bacteria > Bipolaricaulota > Bipolaricaulia > RBG-16-55-9 > RBG-16-55-9 > RBG-16-55-9. The sequence continues at coordinate 38,391 of MFGX01000064.1, forward strand.
GAACATTCCTCCCAAGAGAGCTTCCTTAGTATGCGACCATGTCGGGCGCGAGGTGATTGTGGGGATTCGTCCGGGTGATTTTCAGCCAGGGGAAGTTGGGTCTTCTCCGGATCGCATCACGATACGAGTCAACGTGATTGAGTCCTTGGGCTCGGAGCTGATCGTCTACGGCAAGCTTTCTAGCTCGGACGTGGCGATCCGGCTCGACCCGGATGTGCGCATCTCCCTCGACCAAGAGTTGACTCTGGTTGTCAACACGGAAAGAATACACCTCTTCGATCCCGATTCCGAGAAGACACTACTCCACCTGCGCTAACTCTTGCCTTTCCCACCGGCATTTGTTACATTCAAGCCATATCCGATGAGCCAAGATCACCGCGACCCATACGAAGAGAAACCCGATGCCCCCCAAGAGGGAGAGCCAGCTACAACTCGTAGGCCTCTTCTATCTCGACTGCTGAAGCGTCTGGGAATTCCCATTAGACCCCAATCTGATGGAATCATCGAGTGGGTGCAAATATTGGCTATTGCAGGTCTACTGTCCTGGTTCACCATCAGCTTCATCACGGTGCGAATGTGGGTGCCCACCGGCTCCATGGAGCCGACGATCATGCCCGGTGACAGCTTCTTCATCGACAGGTTGCCCTACTTGGTAGGCCTCAAGAAACCGAAGCCGGGGGACATTGTCGTATTCTGGCACACTCAGGAAGGCGTGATGTGTCGTTCCGGGTTCTGGATTTTTCCGTGGGGTGAGCTCAAGCCATGCACGGAGCGCCTTGTCAAGCGTCTGATTGCCGTGGGTGGACAGACGGCCCGCATTTACCAGGGCCAGGTCTACATCGACGGCCAACCCTTGACGGATGCTGCCTTCCAGCACGATTACATCTGCGATCCCGTCGATGCCGGCTCACTGCCCGCCCAGCGCACGAAGGAGTGCAGCTGGGCCGTTCCTGCGGGGCATTATTTCGTGCTGGGGGACAACACCCCC
>MFGX01000064.1:39386-40208 GCA_001778455.1 Candidatus Fraserbacteria bacterium RBG_16_55_9
CGACAGCCGCTATTGGGGCTTCGTCGACGAGCGGGAATTCATTGGAGAGCCCTTCCTACGCGTCTGGCCGCTCTCTAAGTTCGGCCCGATGAACGGCTACTTCGGCAGCCCTCGCTAGACACTCTTACGACAAAAGACTCTCCCGTTTGATGCGCTTCTTGAGCGTCCTTAGAATATTCCAGCATTTCAGACATAGCATCTTACATAAGAGAAGTGGTATTGGTATTATGGTATCGAGGTGGTATAATGCCATGTGAGAGGAGGATAGAAACAAATGATGCGTCGTACGGCAAGCACGCAAAAGGTCACGTTTTCCTTCCCCAGCGATTTGGTGAGGAAGGTAAAGCAGAAAGCTCCGAAAGGAGAGGTCAGCCGCTTTGTGGCAGAAGCCGTGCGCGAAAAACTAGAGTCTGAAGAGAGAGCTAGACTCAGGGAAGAGCTCAAAGAGGGTTATCAAGCTCGGGCCGCTTTGCATAAAGAGCTGGCTTCCGAGTTCTCGGAAGCCGAAGAGGAAGCGTACTCCAATTACCTGATCTATGCTAAAGCTCAAAGAAAAGCTCGGTCCTAAGAGATTCAGGAGAGGGGAGGTCTGGAGGGCCGATCTGCGACCTACGAAAGGCCATGAGCAGACCAAAGAGCGGCGGGTTTTGATCGTCCAAAATGACATAGCCAACGAATACTCTTCCTGCATCACGGTTGTCCCCATCACTTCCTAATAAAGGCGGGAAACTCTACCCCGTTGAGGTGATGCTTCCAGCACAGGAGGGAGGCATGGCAACAGATTCGGTCATTCAAGTAAGCCAAGTCAGGACGCTGGATAAA
>MFGX01000064.1:40232-40686 GCA_001778455.1 Candidatus Fraserbacteria bacterium RBG_16_55_9
TCGTGTCTCAGAAAGCACAATGAGGAAGGTGGAAGAGGCATTGAAGATCCATCTTGGTCTCGTCGCAATATGAATCATCCCTATGCGGATTCAGCTTCGCGCGGTTCAATCGCCAGCTTGATGCCTTCGAGGATTTGGAGCACTCGTCTGGATGACAGCGTCCCGAGGTATTCGCCCAACTGAGACTTGTCCACCGTGAACACCTGAGAGACGTTCACCACACTTTGCTTAGGCAGATTCGCTTCCCTCTTGCTGAGCAACACATTGCCAGGCGCGTGGGCGCGTTTGAGGTTGGAGGTGAGTGGGCAAACGAGCACTGTCTGAATCTGGCTGCGGTTGAACAAGTTGTTCTGCACCACAACGTGCGGGTGGCGATAGCCAGGTTCTGATCCTCGCGGCTCTTCGAGGTCAACCCAGTAGATATCGCCCTGATTGACTACCATTCGCCCTCTAC
>MFGX01000064.1:40697-40781 GCA_001778455.1 Candidatus Fraserbacteria bacterium RBG_16_55_9
CGTGTCTTCCGGCGGAGTACTTGCTCTGACGTTTCTGGATCGTCGGCATACGCTGCATTGATCTGAGCGAGCAGGTCTTGGTTC
>MFGX01000064.1:40841-44179 GCA_001778455.1 Candidatus Fraserbacteria bacterium RBG_16_55_9
AACTTGTGAGCGAGGTCTTCGGCTTGATCGAACAAGGCTTTGCGAAGGGAGATGGCCGTCTTAACGTTTTCCATGTAGTTATACCATCCTTTCGGACTGAAGTATAACCAGAAGTGTCTATCGTGTCAATACCAATTGGCGGTACTCGGCCTACGCCTATCTGACGGGGTTCATCACGTTCTCCAACACGAATACAGGAAAGTTCTCTTCCTGCCTGCATTTCACTTGTCAAAGATCGGCTCATTTACGATAGCATCATCACAATGCCTTTGTCAACACTCTTCCATCGACATGTGTCATTGGCATACTGAGTATTCTAAAGTATACTAGATCAGTGGAGCGAGCCAAAGGGGCCAGGGGGATGAAAGTCGTGGGTGCGTCGTTCCTCATCTCGGCAGAAACAGATCCGACGTTGGGATCTGTTTTCGCGTCTGAGTGGAGGCTATCTGACCCCCAACGTGGTTTACAGAGAGGTCGTCGAACAGGGTATGCGCCTGGGCTACCCGGGTGCTCAAGAGACCAGACGCCAGCTCTTTGACAGCCACATCATTCGACGAGTCGATCCTCAAAAGATACCTGTAGGGGCTTCCCCGGATGGGATCGTCCTGCAGCTAGCCCGCGAGAAGAAGGCTACCCTGTACTCCGATGATCAGACGCTCATCCGTCGAGCCCAACGAGCCGGTTTGAGTGCCTTTCGTTTTCCGGATGCCCTGCTTATCTTGCTCCAGGCGATGAAGATAAGTTCTGCAGAGTATCCGGCATTGCTTCTGGAGTTGCGAGCACGCGGACGGATCGACGACGCAACTCGGCTCCTCTACTTGAAGTTGGCAGGAATTCGAATCCAGAGGGGATCTATGGCTAAGACCCGAGAACCCAAGATGGAGGAGATCGCCATTAGCATCCCCAAGGAGCTGCTGCGCTTGGTAGACAGCTATGCACGCAAGCACTTAGAGGATCGCTCCACGGCTCTACGCCAGCTAGTGGCGGAAGCGCTCCGCTATCGAGAATGGAAGGAAGCGGCGGAAGACTACCAGAAGGGGCGTGCGACCCTCTGGGAAGTCGCCGCTCGTCTGGGTCTTCATTATCGTGAGGCAGAGGAAGTGCTTCTTACTCTGGGAGTGCCTTTGGTGCACGTGGAGGCTGGAGAGGTTGACATGGACAAGATCGAACAAGAAACCCGCAATTTGAGGCGCACCCGTCACCCGAAGGCCTGAGCGGAGCCTGTGTATCGATTCCAAGCCGAACCTCGGCAGTTATATTCTTGAGTTGTTTCCAGATATGTGAGGGCAAGCTCAGCCATTTCTTGATTCGCGCCCGATAGGAACAGCGACGTGACGACTTGCAGTCGAAACCGTAACGTTTCCATGATCTTCCCTTCGACACACCCCCTAATCCATCAACGTAGCATCTCCAGAAAACCTTTCACCACTGAACTCTTTCCCCCAGGCATTCCCCCTTGACACCACTATAATCTTTGTAAATCAAAGAGCCAAATCGAAAGGTCATTTGCCAAGGCAACACGCTCTCGCTATAGTGTGGATCACAACTTCAGTCATAAAGGCATGGTATGAAAGGAGAGCGAGGCAAATGGCTAGCGCAGAAGTCGTCAAACTCCTAAAAGGGACGCCCATGTTCGGGCAATTTACCGAGAAGGAATTGGATGCCGTGCTTCGTACGGCCAAGCAGCGTGTATTCGAACCGGGAAGCACAATCGTACGCGAAGGAGACCCAGGAGGAGTTGGGTTTTACCTGATCACGAGCGGCCAAGTCGAGGTACGCAAGGGCAAGAAGGCAGTACTAAAACTCGGCGTGGGTGAGTTCTTTGGCGAGATGGCCCTCATCGATGAGGCACCGCGCTCGGCAGACGTGGTGGCTCTCGAAAAGACCGACTGCTTGATGCTGACTCGCTGGGATCTGCGCGGCTTGATCGCTACCTACCCCGATATCGCGCTCAAGATGCTCACGGAGTTAGCTCGGCGCCTGCGCAATACGACTCAAGCGCTGAGCGAATAGCTTTCATTCCGTAACCTAATCCATTCAACCTAGAGGAGTGCCGGAGCTCATTGCCTTTGAATGAGCGATTTGTTACTTTGCATCGGGTGAGAAAACCATGCACACCAAATGGAAGCTAGAAAAGCCCAAGAACGCGATGGACCGAATTCCCACGTATGCTCCGGGGACTCCCGAACGCGAACTGCTACTCAAAGAAATGGAGTCTCTCAAGCAGCAAACTGAAGAAATCCCATTGATCATTGATGGGAAACCTGTGCAGACAGGTGATATCTTCGAGGTTCGCTGCCCCCACGATCACAGACGAGTGTTGGCACGCGCGCATATGGCTGGCGAGACAGAGCTCAAGCAGGCCATTGACACGGCGCTGGACGCTCAAGCGGCTTGGGCATCGCTAGACGGCTACCAACGCGCAGCGGTCTTCCATCGAGCGGCGGATCTCTTGGCCGGACCCCGACGTATTGAGAACCTTGCAGCCATCATGGCGAACCAGTCGAAGACCCCCTTTGAGGCCGAGATCGACCTCATTGAATTGATCGATTTCTGGCGATTCAATGCGTACTACATGCAGTTCTTGTACGAACAGCAGCCGGATCAGTCGCCCGGTGAGATCAATCGCTTTGATTGGCGCCCTCTTGAAGGTTTTGTGCTCGCGGTTCCTCCCTTCAATTTCTATTCTATCGGGGGCAATCTCCCGACAGCTCCGGCTCTGGTTGGGAACGTGGCTCTCTGGAAGCCCGCACGATCTGTGCTCCTTGCGAACTTCCGCATCATGCAGATTCTTCAAGAGGCGGGGCTCCCCAATGGGGTGATCAACTTCGTGCCCTTTTCCAGAAAATACAGCGACGTGGTGCTCCAGCACCCGGAGTTCGCGGGCCTTCACTTCACGGGAAGCTATGAGACCTTGGTGAGTCTATGGCAAACCATCGGAGAGCGGCTTCCCAACTATAAGAACTTTCCGCGCATCGTGGGCGAGACCGGCGGCAAGGATTTCATAGTGGCACACGCTTCTGCAGATGTGGACGCTGTGGTGACCAACGCGATCCGCGGAGCGTTCGAGTACCAGGGCCAGAAGTGCTCGGCCGCTTCGCGGATGTACATCCCGAAAAGCCTTTGGGAAGCGATTAAAGTAGGCTTGCAACGTGAGCTACCCAAGCTCAAGATGGGACCAGTGGAAGATCTCAGCGTCTTCATGGGTGCGATCATCAGCGAAGAAGCATTCCAGAAGATCGCTTCGTACATTGATTACGCTAAAGAACACCCCAAAGAGTACTCGATCCTCTGCGGCGGCGAGTATGACGATTCCAAGGGCTGGTTCGTCACGCCCA
>MFGX01000064.1:44206-49224 GCA_001778455.1 Candidatus Fraserbacteria bacterium RBG_16_55_9
CCCAGGGCAAGCTGATGACCGAAGAGATCTTCGGGCCGGTGCTCACCGTCTACGTCTATCCGGACGAGGCGTATGAGGAAGTACTGAAACTCTGCGATACTTCAACTTCATATGCCCTCACCGGCTCGATCTTCGCCAAAGATCGCCATGCTATTTCACAAGCGGAAGAAGCGTTGCGCTTTGCGGCCGGCAACTTTTACATTAACGACAAACCAACGGGAGCGATTGTCGGACGGCAACCCTTCGGTGGCGCGCGCCGCTCCGGCACGAACGATAAGGCCGGTTTCTGGGTGAACTTGCAAAGGTGGCTCAGCCCGCGGACGATGAAAGAGACACTCCTGCCTGCGCGAGATTGGCGTCGCCCTTACATGGGGTAAACTCTCACTTGACGCTGAAGCCTCCAATCATGCCTAGCTCGATGTGCGCTTTGCCGGATGTTGGATCCGGAACAAAGCAGAGAGCCGCGTAGTCTCCCGGCGAGAGATCGAGCACAGCCCAGCCAGTCTTCCCGTGATCAAGGGCCTGCATGCCGCCCACCATTTCAAACGGCGGAGGGCCCTCAGGCGATTGTGATTGCAGAAAGCTCAAAGCATCCTCAATGGTCTTGCCATCGGCCAGCTTGATGAGGGTCATCTCGTGAGGTTGTTCTCCCTCATTGGTGATCCTCCAGATCTGTTTGCCAGCCTTGATCGTTTGCGGCATGTCGAACGCGAAATCCACTAGGCTGATAGAGACGTCGGACTTGGGTTCTGGCACCATCACGGAATAGCCCGACGCCACCACTTCGATGGACCGGATCATCCCCTTAGCTAGGTGAAGTACACCGTCCGAAGGACTGGAGACGAAGCAGAGCATCACGTAGTGGCCCGGCTTGAGGTCAAGTATGACCTCCTGTTTGCCATTGGGCGGCAGAATGCTGACGCCGCCCGCCCATTCGAGCAGCCCGAAAGCAGATTCTGGCGATGTGGCCAACGCGTCTTGTAGATCCTTCATCGTCACGCCGGCATGGAGGCGAGCGAGCTGCACATGGTGAAGCTCGGCGCCGTTGTTCTTAAGCGTGACGGACACGAGACCCGCTTCCAACTGGTCCGGGGCGTCGAACGAGTAGTCTTTCGCCTTGATCGTGATCTCCGCCATTTGATGTCCACTCTGCGGGCGTGTGATCGAAGGTGCGCCGATTGGGGCTGGCGTGCCTGGCTCCCAGAAGATGACGACCTTCCCGTACGTGTCTTGAATGGCTGCCACAACTTTCTGGGCTTCCTCATCGCTCAGTCCTGGCAGCTGGGCGTCCACCAACGGGATCTCGTCCTTGTGGTAGTGCCAATTGGCCTTCTCTTCTTCAGGAAGCTGGCCGTAGATCTCGGGGCTGATGATCGTCTCCGCGCCGATCAAGTGCGCGTTTCTCTCATCTCCATCGAAGAGCAAACACTGAGTGACTTGCGAATCGATGCCCTTGCAGTAGTGATGGACGACCTGATCGGGCATGTCGTTGATATGCTTCTTGGCGTCGATGTGTAGTGTAAATCCCTGTGCTGGCGTCGGCGCCGTCGGCATCATTCCCGCATCGTTCTGCTTTGGCTTCGGCTGCCGTAAGAGCACCAGCGACGCAGGCTCCAAACCCTGCTTGATCAGGTTTTCCACTGTGGCTGCAAGTTGCCCCGTCTCTAAATCAACCACAGAGATCGTTCCAGCGTTTAGCTTGTCCAAGTTGAGAAGATTGTTCTGGACGAACATATATTTCCCGTCTTCACTGAAGGCGATGTGATGTGCGCCTGCGTCTGCCGGCAGCGTCTTCAGGAACTTGGGGGCCAATGGCTGAGAGATGTCGTAGACGTTGACACCTCCGGGCTGACCGAAACTCACGTAGAGGTAGCCATCCGGCCCGACGTACATTTCCAGCGGCACACCCTGCCCTCGCGCCGTGAAGTCTTCCACGAATGTGAACTGAAAATCTCTCGTGTTCGCATCCCACACGCCCGCCCAAAGGCTGCCCTCAAACATTGCCGTGACATAGGCCACGGGCTGATCCGGCAAGAAGAAGACCTCCACGGGCGCACTCCCTCCCGTGCCATCCTTCGTGATGGCGTGCGTGGAGAGCGCTTTCCCGGTGCTCAGCTCGATCACCGTGACGCTCGCGCCGGGATCATCGAGCTGAGGCGAGACCGTCTCTGTTACAATCATGCGATCGAGTTCTTCGTTGACAGCCATTCCGTGCGGGTGCTTGATATAGGGCGAGTCCGGAGCCGGAGCCTGGATCTGCCCGATCATCGTATCGGTGTACGCATCGAAGATCGCGACCATATGCGAACCCATGCAGGTCAGGTAGTACTTTGAGCCGTCCTTTGTGAAATAGAGATCTTCCCCAACCTGGCAAGGACCGGTATCGATCGGTATCACCTGCTGAATCCGTTCGCCCATCATCTCAATCCGGTAGAGTCGCGCACCGCCGAGCGCCGTGGTGTAGAGCTTCGATCCGTCGTGGTTGTAATAGATGTGGTGCGGGCTGACGCCGGGACCGATTGAGACTTGCTGCATGATCTTCCCGAACAGGGATGAATGCGGATTCAGATCGATGACCGCAATGCCATCGGCTTCGCCTGCCTTGCCGGTGTGAGACGTGTAATCCACCAGAGCCAAGATGGGAGACTTCGAGGCTTGGGCGCTCTTCACCGATTCGACAATGATCGTTCCCTTCATCCCCATGTACGCGTGGAGTATGCAGACGTACTCGTACGTGCCGGGCTTGGTGAAGGTGAGCGAATACGTGGGGGTCAGTTCCCCTTCCGGCCGGAACATGGCGCCCGAATTATAGTAGCCGCTGCCGCTATGCACGCTACCGCCCACCGCTTTCCAGGCCATGGGATTCACGACAAGGAGAGGCGGACCGTTCTCCTGGGGCTCAACGTTCACCACTTCAGGTATCTCATCTGGATTATCTAAGAAGGTCACGGTGTGAAACTCCGTGTAGTCGAGCATCCGCCACGTCACCGTATCGCCCACTTTGATGTGAAGAGGCGTGGGCGAGAATTGCATCACGCTCCCCATGGTCTTGGTGTCGCCGACCATGTCCAGCGTGTACTCGCTCGCCCCATCGGGTCGCGAACTGACCTTGGGCTTCGTCAGTTGCCGATGAAGCTTTTCCGCTGCGTCGAGCGCCGGCTTGGCTTCCGCACGCCCCATTTGCGCATAGGCCTCGGGCGTCATCGGCAGTGGTTGATCTCTGGGTACGACGGAGACCGTCCCCTTCATGCCGGGGTGGAACATGCACAGGTATTCATAGATCCCCGGTCGAGTGAATGTCAGGGTGAGGCTACTGCTGCTCTCGGATCCTGCTTCGCTGCCGGAGAGCACGCCGCCGCTAAAGGGAGCCGTTCCATCGTTGGTCGTGCCTTCCGATGGGAAGAAGATGGCCGGATTGAAGTAGTCTCGTCCGTCTGGGCCGACTTCCACCAAGGCAGGAGGGAGCTCACCCGCTGTGAAGTAGATCGTGTGCTCCTCCGCGCTTCCCAGCTCCCAGGTGATGGAATCCCCCACGTGAATCACGATATTCTCGGGCAAGAAACGGAGTGCCTGTAATGACTCATCGTTCTTGCCTTTGCCTGCGAGCACTGTCCAGTTCTGAGTTTCGGCATTTGAGGGTCCTGGCCCACCAAATGGGTGCGCGATGAAGATGAGCACGAAACCCATCAGCAATACGCCAATCAAGATCAACAGACGATTATCCATGATTGCTCCTTTCTTAGCTTCATTCAGCCGTGGTCGGATCGATGATTTCGTGGACTTCCGAGACGCGATTGCAGGGGAATCCCCCCAGCTGGGCATGCTTTCGGACAGCCTCTGCATTCGGTGCAATATAGACACAGTAAATCTTATCCTCTGTCACATAGCTCTGAACCCACTGGATCTTGGGACCCAGCTTGTTAAGCACGCTGCATGATTTCTGCGAGATGGCCTGCAGTTCTCTGCTAGAAAGCTGACCAGCTTTCGGGATCTCACGCTCAATCACGAATTTGGGCAAGTTCGATTCCCCTTTCTCCTCGCTACGGAAGCAACCCGAGGGCGGCGCAACGACATGCTTTCCGCCCTCGGGGCTTCGGTCTTAGCTTGAGTCATCTGGGTCTATTCTCTGCTCTCATTTCTTCCCTTTGTCTTTGTCTTTATCTTTATTCTTGTCTTTGTCCTTATCCTTATCTCCGCCTCCGTCACCGCCCTTGTCCTTATCTTCGCCTCCACCCTGATCTCCTTTGTCTTCCGGACCACCTTTGTTGCCCGGGTTCCCTGGACCTGTTCCGATACAATCGTTGCAGGGCGGGTTGCCCGGAGGCTGAGGATCTATGCCGTTCCCCACGCCGTTGTTGCCCTTCTGCCTCTCTTTGCTCTTCTTCTCGATTTCTTCCTTAGGAAGCGGAGGGCCCTTCTTTTCGATTGGCGGACCCGGCGGCACGGGATCTGGAACCGGAGTAGCTACCACCGGCGGAGCGGGAACTTCCGCGGGGACTCCCAATCCGCGCTCTGTCGCTGATACGGAGATGATCCAGTCTTCGCTCTCTCCTGGACCGAACTGCCCCTGACCGTTCCACTCACCCGTGTCTGCGGATGTGGGAACCTCAACCGTGGTCACGGTGAAGCGTGCCCAGACGTTCGCTCCCCCACCCGCAGTCACGGCGACCAAGATCTTGTAGATGCCCGGCTCCTTGAGGGAATAGGGAGCTTGATCCAGTCTGAGATTGCGGATGGCCCACTCGGGGGCTGCGACACCGCAACGATCTTGAGGCAGTGATCCTGCCCATGAGCCGTTTTGCGACCAGTCGAAGAGGGCATTCAAATAGAGAGGCGTTCCGGGTGTTGCCGTGGTGGGAATGGTGATGAGAAGCTCCATTCCTTGCGTCCGGCAAGCAGCCAACGCCTGAGTGATCAGGCCATCATCGTCGTCCTTATCCACGACCAAAGCCCCTTCTTCCGGCGAGGTGACTTCGCCGAGGAAGATCTCAGATAACGGCTTGGAATGACTGATGTAC
>MFGX01000064.1:49243-56285 GCA_001778455.1 Candidatus Fraserbacteria bacterium RBG_16_55_9
TCTTTAGAGTAGGGAAGTTCGGTACAACGTTGAATCCGGTATAGAGCATCTGGGTCGCTGGATTCTGCGCATCATATTCTGGGGCATCGCCAAAATCCACCGTTGTAGGCAAGCTGCTGGGAGTCGGAGCGGCCAACTCGGGCTCAGGCTCGGGCGGACCACTGGCGATCTCCGATCTCCTGCCGCTTGTTGTCATCAGAAACCCTGTGACCACTAAGGCCACAACAACCAGAAGGGCTATGAGCCATCGATCCATCGTGGATTCCTCCTTGTAAGGGTCCTAGCACGCATACCCATCACCTCTTTCTCACGCATTCGAGTTTGGCTTCTTGAAGAGGCGGTATCCAGATTCGCCCCCACCCCGTCTCCTCGTCAAAGCCTGGTCTCCCGATATCCACAGTGAAGCACTCCCGAATCTTATCTTTCACCGAGTCTGGCGACAATCCGGGTTCTTCGGCCAGGATGAGAGCGACAAGACCCGCTACTTGTGGGGCTGCAAAGGACGTCCCTGAGCCCGCATCGCTGAAGGCTCCCCCCACGACTGTGGTCTCGGTCTCTTCTCCCATCGCCACGAAGTCCAACTCCGGACCATAGTTGGAGAAAGCGCTTCTCCCACCGAAATCAGGTTGGACAGAGCCCACAGCAAGCACGAACGGATGAGCGGCGGGAGAATCGATCCACGGCTCGCCATCGTTCCCGGAAGCCGCCACGATCACAGGCAATTTCCCCTTGGACTGGCTTGCTTTCTGCACCAGGTTGTTGATCACTTTCTCATAGTATTTCCGAAGTGCGCTCTCGGTGCTGCTGCGGCAACCTTGGCACCCCAGGCTCATGTTGATGACATCCACGCCCAAAGAGAATGCGCTCATCAGAGCTTGAGCCACAGCCTCATTGGAGGCCTTGACCTCGCCTCCGACCACCGCAAAGACCTTCATGGGAATCAGGGCCGCGCGGGGAGCCACACCGGCTCCATTGACTTCGTTTCCGATCGAAGCGGCAGCGATGGTGCTCACTGCGGTCCCATGCCCCAGGTCGTCCTGACCTAAAGTCCGTTTGAGCTCGGCAGGAACGGGAGCAAAATTAAGACCTTGCGGAGCCAATGAACTCAACACGAGTTCGGGAGATGCCGCTCTGGTCAGATTGAGGTCGGCCCCGGTATCAATCACGGCGATCGTCACGCCGGCACCCTCGTGCGGAAAGAAGTCCTCCCATCCCTGGGGTAACCCCAACCCCAGCAACCATTCTTGATCCCCAATGTGAGGATCGGTCTGCAAGGTGTCCACCAGGTCATTCGCGAAGGCTTGGTCCACGCGCGGATCGCGATTGAGAAGTCCAATCACGCCTTCCGTCTCCTGAGGAAGATTCGCGTGTATGGCAGGGATCTGTGTCAGACAATCTTCTCCTTCACATCCCGTAACCCCGTACACTCCCTGGACCAAGGCGCGCATGACCACGTCCGACATGGCCCACCGTTGCTCCTCCGCCCAAAAGAGCAAGCCGCGCCCGGTGGCCTCTGATATGTTCTGCAAGTCTTCATAGCTGTGAGGGAAGAAGAAGGAACCGAGCATCCCCAGCCCGTGGATGGTGACACCCTCTTGTCGAGCACGATCAGTCAATGCTTGGACATCCTTCACGGCGGGAAGAGCGGGTCCCCGTGTGATAACAAGAATGTGCTTCGAGCCATCCGGTCGTGGCGAGTTCTGGAGTGCATCCAAGGCCGCGGTCAGCGCCTGTTCCAGCCGGGAGGTGTTCTGAGAGAGTAGAGGCTGTGCCAGCCACTTAGAAAGTGCCTCATACTGCGCCATCGACCAGGGCGCGAAGCCCAATTCGAGCTTCGGCTCGTTGTTGTACGCCATGACAGACACCCGCGATCCATGGCTTAGGAGGCAATACATCTGGTGGCTGAGCTCGGCGAGAAGGGGTTTCAGGCGAGCTTCATCCATCGTCCCCGAGCGATCAATCAGAAGCAGTAGATCAACCTCAGGAGCCGTGTCTCGTACGTTGGCACGGCAAGAGACAAGCGATGGCTCCTGAAAGCCTTTAAATGGCGTATCACCCAACACCGCACGGTAGAATCCCAACGCGGGATATTCAATGAGAGACTTAAAGCCATAGTCCGCTTTGAACTGTTCGATCTCTTGAGGGCTGAGACCCGGCTTGAGGAAAATCAACACCTCCCCAGCGATGAATCCGGCTTGAACGTCTTCTCCCGAAGGCTGGCGGACGCTGCACGAAGCTTCCACCGTGACGCTCGCAGATCCTGCTACTCCCTTTACAGTCACGGTGGCCGCGCCCTCCGGCAGACTGGGCATCTCCACGACCAGACCCGTGCCACTGGCCGCCAGAATCTTCGCCGGCTTCTCGTTGATCTGGACATCGTCTTGTCCCAGAGCGGCAAGATCCAGCGCCAATCCACTGAGTGTGATCGAATCACCGGGAGCGACGCACAACGGGGAGACCAGAAGACCGGACGACTCCACCGTTGCGGATCCTGAAGTTGTATTGTTCTCTAGCAGCGGATCGAAAGTTTCACCGTAATCTCGAGCAGTAGCCGTAGCGGAGAGCGTGCCGGAATTGACGTTCGGATCTACGGTCATAGCGATCTCAACAGTAGCCGTGCCCGCGCTTAGAATCAGGCCCAGCGAGCATACCACCGTTACAGCACTCTCGGGCTGACAGGTCCCCTGGCTTGGCGTGGCGTTCTGTAGCCTTACTCCTAGGGGCAGATCGACAGTCACCCGCACATCCCTTGCATCTATGGAAAAGACTCTTTCATTTTGCACCGTCAGAGCCCAAGTCAACCGGACGTAGGGAGATTCAATCTCTTGATGGAGGCTGTCCTGGATGGAGAGGTCCGCCATCGGCCCTGAGATAGGGCTTTCGGTAAAGCACCCCCAGAACAGTTCGCGTGGCAGATTTGCAAAGAAGAACCGCAGGCAGGTGTATCCATCATTTCCTTCAACGCGGCGGAAGGCGTACACGGCAGGGCCGCAGCTGAGGTGCGTTGTGCCCTGGAATACGCTGGAGGATGTGTTCAAGGTAGGGTTCTGGCATCCCAGGAACCGAGTCTCTACAGAGCTCCAGCTTTGTAGGGTCCTTGAATAAGACAGAATGGTTCCTGGGATGGTGAAGCGGCCTTTCCCTTGAGCCCAGACTTCCGGCTGAATTTCTGAGCTATTCGCCTTGAGGTAGATGCCTTCGACGAGTTGCAGAACCCAGCCCTGGGTGCAGTCTGCAGACTCGACTTCTCTACAGATGGCGGTGACTTCTGGCGTCTGCAAGAGCTCTTGGTAGAGCGCTTCACTTCCATAGCCTGTAGAAAGAGTGCTGATCAGCAGGAGTGAGAAAAGAAGAGCACCAAGGACACGGCAAATGTGACGATGCTCTCTGGCGTCTTGCAATATTGCCTCCCTTAGGCTCCTCAGCCCGCTACGCATGTATGGGAACAATTATAGGTCAATCTCCCAAGATCAGTCAAGTGCTGTTCTGTTGCGGATCAGTTGAGGCAGTGAACGATCGCTCTGGGCATTGCTCTTTTGCAGAGAAAAAACTACACTACCGCTGCGAGAAACGCATGATGAGCCACGTGGCGCTACATGGCAAAAGGAGTACCCAATGAGTGGTAAGCCTCCCGCCTTCATGTTCACCGACATCGAGGGCAGCACGCAGCTCTGGGAAAAGCACCCGGATGCCATGAAGAGAGCCCTCGTCCGCCACGATGCCATTCTAGAACATCATATCACCCACTGTGGCGGGAGGATCATCAAGCACTTGGGGGATGGGATCTATGCCGTCTTCGAGAATGGCGACCCCATCCAATGCGCTCTTGATCTTCAGAGGCAGTTCCAACAAGAGGAGCGGGAGATACTCAGGGAGCTTCGCATTCGGATTGCGATTCATGCCGGGCATGCCGAAAGACGCGGAGACGATTATTTCGGGCCGGTGATCAACCGCGCCGCGCGCATTATGAGCACCGGCTGGGGTGGACAGGTCCTCCTCACCCCCGATGCAATCGAGGCCTATGCTCTTCCCACAGGTACGACCCTGCAAGACTTGGGGACCCACGTGCTGAAAGACCTGAGCGAACCCCAGCAGATCTACGGACTTCTACACCCCGATCTGACGCTCCAAGAGTTTCCAGCTCTGCGCTCCCTCTCCGCGCGTCCACATAACCTTCCCATCCAGTCTGCTGCGTTCATCGGGCGAGAGGAAGAATTGGCAGAAATCGCAGACCTCCTGGATGACTCCGGTTGCCGGCTGCTGACGCTGGTAGGACCGGGAGGAACGGGCAAGACACGTCTGGCCCTTCAAGCGGCGGCAGAGAAGATTGAGGCATTTGCCCAGGGAGTCTATTTCGTGCCTCTCGCCGCCTTAAGCTCCAAAGATGCTCTCGCTTTCGTAGTTGCAGATGCCCTCAAGTTCTCTTTTTACAGTCGAGAAGACCCGGAAGCTCAGCTCGTCAACTATCTGCGCGAGAAACAGATGCTCTTGATCTTAGATAACTTTGAGCACCTCCTCGAGAAAGCAGAATTCTTGGCCATCCTCCTCAAGGCCGCTCCCAAGGTGAAACTCCTGGTGACATCGATGGAGCGGTTAAACCTCCAAGAGGAGCGGGTACTCGATATCCATGGGCTGAAGATACCTCAAGGGGTAGAGGGAATCGAGAGCTACAGTGCTGTGCAGTTCTTCGTGCAGAGTGCAAAAAGGGTCGATGCCGGTTTCTCGCTTTCGGAAGAGGATAAGCCGCATGTGGTGCGGATCTGCCAGCTAGTGGAGGGAATGCCCTTGGGGATTGAGTTGGCTGCCGCTTGGGTGCGGTTGCTCCCCGCAAGAGACATCGCTCGCGAAATCGAGCAGAACCTGGATTTCCTGGCCACAAAATTGCGCAACGTGCAAGAAAGGCATAGGAGCCTGCGAGCGGTATTCGAGCATTCCTGGAAAGGGCTTTCGGAAGAGGAACGAGAAGTGTTCCAGAAGCTATCCATCTTTCGGGGTGGATTCGCACGAGAAGCAGCCCAACATCTGACCGGAGCGAACTTGCCGTTGCTCTCGGCGTTGATGGACAAATCCTTGTTGCGTCGAAGCGCTTCGGGGCGGTATCTCGTGCATGAGCTTCTGCGTCAATATGCGGAAGAGAGGCTCAAGGAGAGCCCGCAAATGTATGAACAGATCCATGATGGGCACGGCATGTATTACGCCGATTTCCTGGAGCAAAGAGAGGAAGCTTTAACGTGGGCCCGCCAGCAAGAGGCTCTGGCAGAAGTTCAAGAGGAACTCGAGAATGTCCGAGAGAGTTGGAGCTGGGCTGTGGAGCATGGGAGGCAGGAAGCTCTCGAAAAGTCCTTGGATAGCCTCTACTTGTTTTATGATCGGCGGAGTCGGTTCCGCGAGGGGATGGAAGCGCTCGAGCGAGCTATCATCAAGCTAAGAGAAGATAGGAACGAGAGACAGGAACGGGCAAGAGAGATAGACCTGCTGCTTATGAAACTTCTCTCGAGGCAAGGGATGTTTTGCTATCGTCTCGGTCTCTATGAGCGTGCCCAAAGACTGCTGGAAGAGAGTCTCGCCGCGTCCCCCAAGGGAGATGCCCCAGCGGAAAGGGCATTATCCCTCAACAACCTCGGATTGGTCGCCGAGGCATTTGGAAAGTATGCCGAAGCGCGAAGACTCTACCAGGAGAGTTTTTCACTTCGAAGAGAGATCGGTGATCGATGGGCCATGGCGCTCTCACTCAACAACTTGGGTAATCTTGCCTATCGACTGGGGGAGTATTTGGAAGCCAAGCAGCTCTACCAAGAGAGTCTGACCATGAAAAGAGAAGTGGGTGATCGGAAAGGAACGGCACCCTCTCTCAACAACCTGGGCAATGTGGCTCTTGCGCTCGGAGAATACCAAGAGGCCAAGCAGCTCTACCAAGAGAGTATAGCGATCAAGAGGGAGATCGGTGATCAATGGGGAACCGGGCTCTCTCTGAACAATCTGGGTCAGGTCTCAGAGGCGTTGCAGGAGTACGCAGAAGCCAAACAGCTCTACCAAGAAAGTCTCTCGATCAGCCGAGAGATCGGTGACCGGAAAGGGATTGCATCGTCTTTGAGCAACTTGGGCAACGAGACCGCAGCGCTCGGAGAGCACGCGGAAGCCAAGCGACTCTATCAAGAGAGCCTCGCCATTCGAAAGGAGATTGGTGATCGCCTGGGAATGGTGTACTGTCTCATCTCGCTGGGGGAGAACGCCATAGATCTAGGGGATGAGCAGGCTGCCAAGAGTTGTCTGCATGAAGCATTACGAGCCGCGTTGGCCATCCAGGTCATTCCGGCAACCCTAGCGGGACTTGGCGAAGTAGCGAAACTTTCAAGTCACGCCGGGAAGGCGGAGCAAGCCGTCGAAGTTCTGGCTTTGATCCTTAGCCATCCCGCAAGTCCAAAACGCGCCAAAGAAAAGGCAGAGCGACTTCTCGCAAGACTGGAATCCGAGTTGCCTCCGGACGTCATCGCCGGAGCCCAAGCCAGAGGCAGAGAACGAAAACTCGAAGAAGTGGCCGAGGAAGTCCTGAGAGAACCGTAAGCTTTGCTTTCTCCTGGACAAGAATTTACACTACGGAATTATGATCGTTTGGTTTGCGCGTCTCTATGCCGCGCATCTCTTGGCAGATTTCGTATTCCAGTTCGGCGTTGTGTACAGACTGAAGATCCGCGGGCCCTTGGGAATCCTGCTGCACATCGCCATTGTGGTCGCGATTACAGGGATTGCCCTCTTGCCCTTCACATCGTTCTTATCCAGTATGGATTGGGGGCTTGTTCTACTTGCTGTAGGGTTGACTCACTATGGCTTGGATTGGTTCAAAGAATTTCTGCGGGCACAGGGATATTACGCCGGTTTGATGGGCTTTCTGGGGGATCAACTTTCCCATGCGGCTGTGCTGCTTGCTGTCTCAGCTTGGCTTCTCCCCTCGACCTCTCTTGCAGATATCACCCTCGGAAGCTGGGCGGATTTTCTGCTCAAAGACCTCTACTGGTGGATCCTCTCGGGATCGATCTTTGTG
>MFGX01000064.1:56294-57403 GCA_001778455.1 Candidatus Fraserbacteria bacterium RBG_16_55_9
GTGGGTTTCACACTCTTCTACCTGGAAGGACAACCCATGAATGCAGGCTCACCTGCCATTGGCCGCTATAGCGGGTTCCTAGAACGCCTGGCCGTCTTTGGCTTGATTGCTCTGGGGCCTCTTCTCAGCTGGGTGCTCTTGCCGGTACCCACGCTCTTGCGCGGGTTCTATCTCACTCGCATCCGGCGAGATCCATTGCCCTCTTGGCAGAGCGTACTGCTCGGGCCCCTTCTCGCCGTGCTCGCCGGCGGACTCATCCGACTCTTTTTTGCTGCTCAGTGATTTGACACCAGCCGCTCTGCGGAGTACTATACTTGTGGGTTATGTGGGATAGACTATCCCACATCGGCCTGAAAGGACAACTCCTATGGCAGAGCTCGGCCACCGGCCAACGATCTATCAGATCGTCTATGCACTCTACCCGCACCCCTTGGGGCGACGGACGCTGATGCATCGCACGGGAATCACGGAGAGCACAGTGCGCACGCATCTCAACAAGCTGCGTGCCGCAGGGCTCGTGACCATGGCTAAGGAGGGCACGGCGCTCACGCCTTCAGGCACCCAAGCATTCACAGCACTATTCGAGCACGTGCTCCATGTCGGGGAGCTGAAGCTGAGCGACCTGGCCCTGGATCGCTACAACGCAGCAGCGTGGATCCGTGAAGTGGGAGACGCGTTGCGGGAGAGCTGGCGCTACCGTGATGCAGCAGTGCGCGAGGGGGCAACTGGAGTTCTCCTGCTCAGTCAGCGAGCGGATGGCTGGGGACTGAGCGACGATGTGAGGCCCTTGGCCAAGAAGAACCCGAACGATGCGGCCTACCTTGAGAGGACCTTTGATGCGCGGCCGGGAGATGGCGCAGCCATCGCGTTTGGACCCACTCGTCGCATCGCACAGAGCGGCCTCTGGCGTGTCCTTGCCGAACTCTTTCCCATTCCAGCTCGAAAGGAGCGGAAACGATGAGAAAATTCGCTTTGACCCTTTTGCTCTTGGCACTCATAAGTCTGGCTCTCTGGGCGGAGTATCCCGTGAATGTCCTCGATGAGCGAGGTAAGGCCATCACTCTGACAGAGCAACCGGAGCGACTTGTCACGATCTTACCGCTCTACGC
>MFGX01000064.1:57409-57750 GCA_001778455.1 Candidatus Fraserbacteria bacterium RBG_16_55_9
CGCGGGATCTGGAGGCTGGGGATCGAATTGTGGGAACAGCGGATTCACCCGATAACCCTTCTGAGATCGCCGGACTTCCGAAGGTAGGCACGGTATTCAACCCGAGTGTAGAGCAGATTCTGGCGTTAGAGCCAGATTTGGTTCTGGGAACTTTCGACCCGGTGCGCCAAACGCTGGAAGATGCGGGGCTCGTCGTCTTCCTAGGCGGGAAGCCTGGTGGCACGATCGATCGGATCACGGAGATTTTCAAGCTGATTCGCAACGTCGGGTTGCTCGTATGGGGTGACTCGGAGGTGGCTGATCGGCTGATCGGGCGCTTGGCTGAAGAAATCGTTGCTATA
>MFGX01000064.1:57827-61730 GCA_001778455.1 Candidatus Fraserbacteria bacterium RBG_16_55_9
CCCAGAACATGAGATCGTCACACGCGCTGGAGGGATTGACGTATTTTCAGACATCACGCCCTTCGGAGGCATAATCAGCATCGAAGCTCTCTTGCAGCGCGACCCGGAGGTGATCCTTACGGATCCCTCTCAGATCGAGTTTATTGCTAACGATGTGCGACTGAAAGAGTTGCAAGCTGTGCGCAATGGAAAGGTTTTTGGTGTAAAGGCCTCGCAATGGATCTCCTCACGGGTCTCTCAGACTCTTCAAACAGTAGCTCAACTCTTGCAGCCCGAGGCCTTTCAGAGCCAGCCATGAGCCGCTTCAGGGGCAAGAGGACGTTCCTCATATTGTTGCTGGTCTTGATTGGAGCCCTGCTCATTGGGGTGGCGGTGGGGCCGGTCCCCATCCCACCGGTAGAGAGTCTCAAGATCCTTCTGGGGCTATCGGACGGTGGAGTGCAGGAGCGAATTCTATTGGACGTGCGGCTTCCCCGAGTGCTCTTGGGGTTACTCGTCGGCTGGGTTCTATCCATCTCGGGAGGCGTCATGCAGGGTCTTTTCCGGAATCCTCTGGCCGATCCGTATTTGTTGGGCATTGCCAGTGGCGCTTCTGCTGGAGCTGCGGCCACGATCGCCCTCAACCTGGATGCCCTGCCCTTCGCTCTGCCTGCTGGGGCGTTTCTCGGTGCCTGGCTTGTCGTGTTCATCGTCTACCGAATGGGCAACTCCGCTTCTGCTGGCCACATCTTCCGCTTCGACAACTATTCTCTCATCCTGACGGGCGTGGCGCTGGCGGCTCTCTTCTCCGCCGTCACCAGTTTTTTCATCTTCACCGCGCAGAGCGAGGATCTAAGAAAGATCATCTTCTGGCTCATGGGCGGGCTGGGAGCGCCGAGGTGGCCCTACCTCATGCCTCTGGTCTCTGTCGCTGCTTTGGGGACGCTTGTTCTTCTCGTCTTCAGCCGAGATTTGAATGCCTTGGCTCTAGGTGAGCCCATGGCCCGCCACTTGGGAGTGAACCCACAAACGCTCAAGAAAGGGCTTCTCTTCATCGTCACGCTCATGACAGCCTCAGCTGTCGCTGTGGCCGGGACCATCGGCTTCGTTGGTTTGATCATTCCGCATGCCATGCGCCTGATCGTCGGACCAGATCACAGAAGATTGCTGTGGGCCTCGGCTCTTGCCGGAGCCGCTTTCTTGATCCTCTGTGACACAGCGGCACGGACGGCATTGGCCCCTGCGGAGCTTCCCGTGGGGATCATCACGGCATTATGGGGTGCGCCTTTCTTTCTCTATCTCCTCAACCGCTCTCGTCGCGCGATGATCCCACAAGGAGGGGTCAGCTTGTGACAGTGATTCGCGTAGAGAACCTAACGTTTGCGTACAATAGCCGACCCGTATTCGAGGGGATCACGCTGGATGTGAAAGCAGGAGAACTCTTGGCGCTTGTCGGGCCGAACGGTTCCGGGAAGACAACCTTCTTACGCGCCATTTCCGGAGTGCTTCCTGTCAACGCGGGCGCTGTCTATCTGAACCTCCGCGGAGAGAGCCCTCGGCTCGTCTCGACGCTCGTCCCCAAAGAACTTGCCCGCTCACTGGCTGCAGTGGAGCAGGAAGTTCATGTGGAGTTTGACTTCACGGTGCGTGAGATCGTCGCTTTGGGGCGCTTGCCCCACTCGCATCGACTGAACCCCTTCTCGATGCAAGACAAGCGCATCGTGGAAGAAGCGATGGAACGTTTGGCCATCACACCATTCGCTGAACGCAGCATTCAGACTCTCTCCAGTGGTGAGCGCCAGCGAGTCTTTCTGGCTATGGCGCTAGCTCAAGAGCCCAGGGTGCTCTTGCTGGATGAGCCGACAGCTCATCTCGACCTCAAGTACCAGATCGAGATCATGGAGCTGATTCGGGAGCTGGCAGATCAGAGCCTGACCGTGATCGCAGCCATTCACGACTTGAACCTTGCGGCGAGGTATGCGGATCGAGTCGCAGTGCTGTCGCAAGGGCGTCTCGCCGCATGTGGGCATCCTCGCCCATTGCTCACGGAGGAACTGATCGAATCTGTATGGGGAGTGCGAGTTCGGGTACTCCAGGATCGAGCGGGCCTGTGGATCATCCCTCAAGCTTCATCAGATCTCGACAACGCTGAGGGAGATTTCTCAGCTGTGAGAGCTTCTAGGGATTGATCACATATTCACTCTGGCTCGCGCGGCTCTTCAAGGTAGCTATACCCTAAATCGTGCGATGGTACCATAACACGACATCTCTGATGCCGATGCTCCCCGTGCCGGTTTTGACCGTGAACTGGAGAATGTTCCCAGTGAGTTTGAGGTCTTTACCCTCTTGATTGAAGGTTTCCCAGATACCGCGGGTGATATCCCTCCCAATGAGCAGGGGAGGAGTAATCACATTGCCGTTGAGCTGGATTTCAACCGTCAGGTCCTGGGCATCCGTCGTCGGACGGAATACGAAAGCTATCACCGCCATGCCTCCTAGATCAGTGTCAGCCGGCAGATCGAACTGGATGGTCTTGCTCTCAGTACCACTGATGTCGAAGCTGGAATCCCTAATCATGAGGAAGTCTGCAATTACACTCCCTGGAAGACGTGCCGAGGCTGTCCAGAGATGTTGAGAACTTACCCCCACGGTTAACAACATCCCAAGGACTACGCCCACCAACAAGACTAGGCTTCTACTGAGCCCGACTTGGCTGAACATGGTAACCTCCTAAAAGTTCATCATTATAAGGTCTGTCAGCAGAATGTGCTATGAGAAACCTAACAAAGAATTGTAAGATTTCTTGAATTCTCTGGATGAGTGGGCTACAGAAGCCGATTGTCACGCGCTACGCCTTCAAGGAACCCTGTTCCCGTCCGCATCGAAAGTGATCTGCCCGGTCACTCCCTCATAGCCAGACGTCGCCCTGATCGCCTGAGCCAGCAAATCCCGCTTGATGAGCAGCGAGCCATCGGCCTGTACCTCGGCGACGCGAACCAGGGCATCGGTGAGGATGCCCATGGCATCGTAACCATACGCTAGAAAATGACGATATAACTCCGGTGGGGCTGAGCCTGTTCGTCTCTGATAGGTAGCGTAGAATGCTTGTACAGCGGGCAGAGCGTCGATATACGACTCCTCTCGCCCCAAAGCAGTTAGCTGTTCAGTGTTGAGGATCACCCGGTTGAAAACGGTAGGTCCCAACGAGGGCAGGGTCGGTGGCACCCGGTGAGACAATCGGCAGTGAGGCCCCTTCATAGACAGGAAGACCACCTCTGGCAGATACCGAGCAGAGTGGACCCAGCATCGCGGCGAATCCGCCATCGCCGATGATCGTGTTAGCTGCTTGCGCGCCTCTCTCTTCGTCACAGGCATCATCAAAGGGCTCCAGCACAATGTCGAAGCCATGCACCGGCCCGTGATCGCCGACGGCTATTTGTGCAGACTCCAACATAGCGGGGAGGAAGGCAGCATGTTTACCCGAAGAAGGTCCGACCACCGCGATGTGGATGGGCTGCCCGGCGGGGACAAGCAGAGTGGTGGCGGGTGCCGTTGCGATGCTTGTTGGGCACAACGATTGGGCATCCGGAGCGCACCATTCCACCCTTCCGCCAACCATCGTCATCCATACTTGAATGAAGGGAATCTGCTCGGTTGGAACAGAAAGCGGGTCTGCCGAGAGAATGACGAGGTCGGCCAGTTTACCTGGCGAGATGCTTCCTTTGCTGTCTTCCTCGAAGGTGGCGTATGCCCCGTTGATGGTCAGGGCGCTCAGGGCCTGCTCCGCGGTGATCGTCTGGTCCAGCATCCACGGGTCGGGTTGGGCGCCCAGGTTGCCGGTGCGAGTGACTGCCTGATAGATCAGTCGCATCGGAGATCCGAAGGGCGCGCCCGATGGCTCGACGACATAATAACTGGGCCAAG
>MFGX01000065.1:0-273 GCA_001778455.1 Candidatus Fraserbacteria bacterium RBG_16_55_9
TGGGCTCAAGCTTTTTGACTGTCGAAGTTCATCCAGAATCGTCTGATAGTCGCTTGGATCGACGACGACTCCCACAGCGTCATAATTTTTCGCTGCAGCCCGGATGAGGGCTTCGCCCCCAATGTCTACCCATTCCATCGCTTCTGACGGAGATGTCTTGGAGTTGACTTTCGCCTGAAACGGGTAGAGGTTGACCACGACGAGATCGATCAGTGCGATCTGTTGTTGTTTCAGTTCTTTCACGTGGTTGGGGTCATCCCGTCGGGCCAAGAT
>MFGX01000065.1:314-4280 GCA_001778455.1 Candidatus Fraserbacteria bacterium RBG_16_55_9
CCAAGAGCTCGGATTGGCCGGTGTATTCGGAGATTTCTTTCACGGGAAGGCCGCTCTTTTTGAGGAGTTCTGCCGTGCCACCGGAAGCAAGTAGCTCCACTCCCAGCTCCACGAGCTCTCGCGCAAAGGGCTCCAAGCCCGTCTTATCCGAGACGCTCAACAGAGCGCGCCGTACTTGAATCATGGTTCGTCCGTTTCTGCTGTGAGGTGCAGTGTGATGGGGAAGCGACGATCCTTGCCAAAAGCTCGAGGTGAGATCTTAATCCCTATGGGTGCTTGGCGGCGCTTGTACTCGCTTAGGTTGACAAGCGATGCCACGCGCTGCACGATCTCCTTGGGAAAGCCGCGCTCCACAATCTCTTCAACGCTGCAATCCTCTTCTATATAGGCTTTCAGGATTGGATCAAGCATCCGATAGGGAGCAGGAAGATCGTCTTCATCCCGTTGGCAGTGGCGAAGCTCAGCCGTGGGATGCTTCTTAAAAACACGCGCGGGGATGACGGGGTCCTTTGCATTGCGCCAGCGCGCTAGCTCATAGACGAGCGTCTTGGGAACGTCTTTCAGGACGGCCAATCCGCCGGCCATGTCGCCGTAGAGTGTGGCGTAGCCCACGCCGAACTCGCTCTTGTTCCCGGTAACCAAGACCAGCCAGCCAAATTTGTTCGACAGGGCCATAAGCAGCGTCCCGCGAATGCGAGCCTGGAGATTCTCTTCCGTCTTATCTGTCGCCTTCTTGTTGAAGGCGACAGCCAGTGTCTGAAGGGAACTGTTGAAAATTCCATCAATGGGCAATTCTAGAAGGCGAATATTCAAGGCCTCTGCCAGTTTTTGAGCGTCTTCGTGGCTAGCTTGCGAAGAGAACTGCGAGGACATAAAGACTCCAATCACGTCCTTCGTGCCCAGAGCGTCTACAGCAATACATGCCACAAGTGCGGAATCGATCCCACCGGAAAGGCCCAGGACAACCTGTTTGAATCGATTCTTACGTACGTAATCGTGGGTGCCTTTCACCAGAGCACGATAGGCGGCTTCGAGGGTCGGGGGTATGGGTTCGGTTCGAGGCTTGGGTGCGGGGGACTTTTTTGTTTTCAGAAGCGAGCGGGGCAGGAGCATCTCCGGGGTGGGAACCTTGCTTAGGGGCTCAGAAAGATGAGCGAAGCGCCATCGGGGTTCTTGGAGCCGGCGGCGCACAGCCTGAGACACATCCACCTCCGCGATTAACAGATCTTCTTCAAACGATCTGGCGCGAGCGACGAGTTTTCCACTTGCATTCCAGATGCCGCTCAAGCCATCGAAAACCAACTCATCTTGGCCGCCAACCAAGTTGCAAAAGGCGAGAATCACTTCGTAGTCGCGCGCGCGAGTGGAAGGCATCGCCTCGCGCTCCGCGCCCCTCCCTGTATGAAACGGGGAGGCTGAGAGGTTGACGATCAGGTCTGCCTGACCTTGAAGGGCTTCGATCTGAACGGGGCCGATGGGATGCCAAATGTCTTCGCAAATCGTGACTCCCAGGCGCACTGTGCCATCCGTGAAGATGGGAAACTCTCGTCCTGGCTTGAAGTACCGGCATTCATCGAAGACGCCGTAGTTGGGAAGCATGGCCTTGCGATATGTGCCTACCCACTTCCCTTCAGAGAGGACAGCGGCCGCATTGTAGAGATCGTGGTCTCGATCCACGAATCCAACGACGACCGTGATTCCCTTGGTCTGAGGGATGAGCTTCTTCAGATGATCGAGGTTCGCTTGGACAAAATGGGGTTGAAGCAGAAGGTCTTCTGGAGGATATCCCGTGAGGGTAAGTTCGGGGAAGACGAGCAGATCCACCTCTTCCGCGCGGGCTCTCTTGTTGCAGTCTACGATAGCCCTGAGGTTACCCTCAAGATCTCCCACGGTGACGTTGAGCTGAGCCAGTCCGAGCCTGAGTGAGCCCATCGTTGTTCGCATTGTAGCAGATGGAGAGCGTGGAGTCAGGTTTCTCCAAAACCTCCGCCTCCGGGAGTGCGGATGCTCACCACATCTCCCGCTTGCAGCTTTACAGTTCCCTTGGATGAAAGCGGGATCTTGCGGCCATTGCGGACGAGAAAATCTTGGCCGATGGCTCCGGGTTTGCCACCTGCCAACCCATAGGGTTGCATCTTCCTGCGATCCGCAAGAAGCGAGAACGTCATCTCGGAGAGCGCGCGAATATCCCGCCGGAGGCCGTTCCCGCCGCGATGCTTTCCCCGGCCGCCGCTGCCCTCGCGAATCTCATAGCGCTCCACCCGCATGGGATAGACTGTCTCTAAGACTTCAATCGGCGTGTTGAGCGTATTCGTCATATGAGAATGAAGGGCATCCATGCCTTCTCTAGTGGGGCGGGCTCCCCATCCACCCGCGAGCGTCTCGTAGAACGTGAATGGTTCTCCCGTTCTAGGATGGATGCCGCCGAAGGTGACGTTGTTCATCGTACCCTGGCAAGCGGCAATGGCCTTGCCGGGAAGAACTTGCGCGAGGGCTCGAATGAGCACATCGACGGTGCGCTGCGAAGTCTCCAGGTTGCCACCCACTACCGCAGCCGGGGGGCGAGCATTGACGATTGTGCCGTAAGGAGCAGTAATCCGAATGGGTCGATAGCAGCCCTCGTTGGGCGGGATGCTTGGATCCGTAAGGCATCGCAAGGTGTAGTAGACAGCCGAAGCGGTCACCGCATAGACAGCATTCAGCGGCCCTTCGACTTGCGGGGCGCTTCCCGTGAAATCCACTTTTATTTCATCTTTTTGCACCGCGACGCTTACGCGAATGGGAATCTTCTCATTGCCTCGGCCATCGTCATCTAGATAATCCTCTGCCTCATAGACGCCCGGTGGGATCTTCCTGATTTCCGCACGCATCCGTCGCTCTGAGTAAGAAAGCAAACCCTCCATCGCCTGAGTGAGAGTCTTCCAATTGTGACGCTCGATGATCTCCAGAAAGCGCCTTCGGCCTGTTTCGTTGCTGGAGAATTGGGCTCGGAGGTCTCCCTCGCGCTCAGCCGGCGTGCGCACGTTTGCCAGAATGATCTGAAAGGCCTCATCGTTGAGCTTTCCTCGTCTCCAGAGCTTGAGTGGCGGGATTCGCACCCCTTCTTGATAGATCTCCGTGGCATCTCCGGCGATGCTTCCCGGTCTCATGCCTCCAATGTCGGCGTGGTGAGCGCGATTGGCCGAAAACCCTCGCAACGCTTTCCCCTGAAAGATGGGCGTGACCAGCGTGATGTCGGGTAGATGTGCTCCACCAGCGAACGGATCGTTGAGCGCGATGACATCACCAGGCTCAAATACCTGAATTGCCTGAATAGCGGCGGTCACTGAAAAAGGCATAGCTCCGAGGTGCACCGGAATGCTTTCGGATTGAACGATCATGCGGCCTTTCGCATCGAAAAGGGCTGTGGAGCAATCGCGCCGTTCGCGGATATTGGGGCTTAGGGCCGTGCGAATAAGCGCAGCAAGCATCTCTTCCGCCACACCCGTGAGCGCATGGCGAAGCACTTCCAGTTGAACGGGATCTATCCTCATGTGCCGCCGAGGGCGTAGACTTCGCCGTTGTTGTTTCCGATCACGATCTCTAGCAGTCCATCGCCATCGATGTCCGCGAGCGTGGGAGAGGAGAAGAAGATGTTGGCGGCTGGTGGAGTGTACGTCCACTCCACGCGAAGTCGCTGTTGGCCGGGAGTGACTTCCAGTGAATACAGCTTGAAATCGTGAGAGCCGACCACGATCTCGATCTTACCGTCACCGTCAATATCACCCAGGGCTGGCGAGGATTCGATGAAATTCTGCGCATCGTGCGTGTATTTGACCTGTCCCTGGCCATTGAAGACATACAGCCGATTTACATTACTGCCGATGACGACCTCGATCTTGCCGTCTCCATCGACGTCTCCCAGAGCAGGGGAGGAGATGATCCTCTGATCAGCCCCTATATTGAAGAACCACTTCTGTCCGCCGT
>MFGX01000065.1:4344-4866 GCA_001778455.1 Candidatus Fraserbacteria bacterium RBG_16_55_9
AAATACGATTTCGATCTTCCCATCGCCATCGATATCTCCTAGGGCAGCAGACGAGAAATTGGTCGTCTGTAGTGGATAGATCCACTTTGCGCGGTGGGCGCGTGCGTCCAGTGCGTAGATCTGATTCGAGGCGATGACGATCTCCAGACGTCCGTCGCCGTCGATATCCGCGAGCATGGGAGACGCACGCACGTTCTCTCGTGTGATGTATCGCCATTTCTCTTGGCCGTTCGCTCCATTGAGAACATAAACATTCCCGTCGTCCGCTCCGACTACGACCTCGATCTTGCCGTCGCTATCGACATCACCTAGGGCAGGCGAGGACCAAACCAATGCTTTCCCATTTACCGGTGTTTCCGTCTGAAAGCTCCACTTGGGTGTTGTGCTGGCTCCCTGCATTGCGCCATTGATCGCATAGATCACACCATCGAAGGAGCCGATAACCACCTCCACTCTCCCGTCTCCATCGATGTCGCCTACGGCAGCGGAGGGTTCTACCGCTCCACGCGTTCCGAAGCGCCA
>MFGX01000065.1:4944-6849 GCA_001778455.1 Candidatus Fraserbacteria bacterium RBG_16_55_9
ATCGGCAGCGGGAGCTGCTGTCTGAGCAGCTGCTGTCGGTGGGCGAGAGAGCTTGGGACCCACAAGCATAGCGAGCGAAAGTACGCCCATCTGCTTGAGAAAATGGCGTCGAGTCATTCGGTTTGGCTCCTTATCATGAACATAGTATAGGCTGATGTGTGACTCAAATCGAGTTTCTCACCGACAGTTTGCGAATAGTATGAACGAATTTGAGGGCTATTTTGTTTCATCCAACCTGCGGCGTTCGTTGCGGAATCTTAGAATGAGCGATCTTGTTGTAGTTCATGATGTGCCTTCGCACCGGGTCTTCAAAGCATCGCTGGGTTGCAAAATCGCATCGAACCTCTCTATATCCCAAGTAGCATAGTCTCCATCAAAATTCTCACGCACGACATTGCCGGCACACTCTAGCGTAGCTGTGCCCATCTGCTCCGGATCGAAGAAAGGGATGGCTAAGCCATAGCGATTGGCCCAGACGATGTTCTCCAATAGATGTACCTCAGGCAAGACAGGTGTTTCATTGTTGGCAGGGAAGGAAGAAGGCATAAGGAGCAAAATGCCCTCTTCGTGATTGTGCGCGATCGAATTGCCGAGCAGAGTGAACTTGCCTGGTGATGATGTACCTCTGTCAACGATGAAAACTCCTATGTCGTTCTCCTCAATAAGATTTTCAACCAGATCCACTTGTCCTCCTGAGATGAAGAGTCCAACAGTATTCTCCAAGATGGTGCTATCTGTGAGCTTCATGGTAGCCTCGTATGACACCAAGCCGTAATATCGATTGTGTTGAACGCGACTGCTTTGGATTTCGGTTCGTGTCTCGTTTAAGGCTATGCCGGTGTTGTTCTCTTCAATGGTGCTTTGGCTAATCACTACTGCAGCTGTCCCTAGTGAAGTTCCACCTTCCGCAAGATCTGGTTCATTCCTGTCGAGCTGCAGGCCGATCTCGTTGTATCTCAGTGTTACATTGGTGAGGATGAGCGAACCGGAAGTTCCGAGTGCTGCCACGCCAGCCCGTCCTCCCGACACGGTGGTTTGATAGAGCAATCCGTATAGAGTCCCTAAGAGTTGGATGCCATCCCCCCAAAATGAGGCTTGGATCTCAAGTCCTTCCACAACGAGCAACATTTGGGCAAGGTCTTTGGAGATGACCCCAACAGCCAAAAGGGTTGGTGTTGATTGAGATGGATCTGCAATGAGACGCACTTGGCCTGGTTCTTCCGCTTGTAGCCAAATGGATTTCCCTACGATGAGGACGTTCTCTTGATACGTTCCGGAGGGGATGAGGACACGCGGTAGCCGGGCAGGCTCCTGCCATAGAGGCGGTATCCATTGAGTGGATGGGGCGGCCACCACCGCATCCTGAATCGTGCGGAACTGACAGGTCGGTGGACCTTCGGGGCAGACTGTCAAATCTATAAGGGACTCCACGAAGTGCAGTTCCTGGAGGGTGGGTATATCCTGCCCCCAAGCAGGGAGTAGCATCCAGATGACGAGAGATCCCAGTAGTGTAACATATCTTAGGAACGGCCAGCCTTGCATAACAAGAGAATTATAGCGGTCCAAAGATCTGGTGGGCAAAGCAGTGGCGGCGCTCACAAGTTGCAGTTGCCATATCCTATCGACTTAAATTGAAGAAGGGCTAGAACGAGGGGGGATAAGCTCATGAGGGATTTCCCTGTAGGGGTGCTGCTCAGTCTCATAGGCCTGCTGATGACAGGAGCCAATGGGCTTGACCAGGGCATGCAGACCAGTCAGAGTCTTTGCACCCGAGTGATCGAAACCGGGCAATCAGTTCAAGAGGCCATCGACAGTTCCCATGCCGGTGATGTGCTCTGCCTTGGAGCTGGGATATTTCTTGAAAACATTGAGATCGTGAAGGACCTCACCCTACGCGGGTCCGGC
>MFGX01000065.1:6910-7252 GCA_001778455.1 Candidatus Fraserbacteria bacterium RBG_16_55_9
AGAGGCCGGAGTCACGCTTGAAGAACTCACGGTGACCAGCGCTCAAGGAAACTGCGTAGCCCGCTTCGTTTGTGCCCATGGCCTGCTCATACAAGGAAACACTCGGGTTACCCTGATCAAAGTCCGCGTGTCCAACAACAGGCAAACAGGAATATTCTTATGGGGTACCTCTTGGGCTTCTCCGCACGTGACCATCACAGATACGGAGATTACGGATAACCAGGAGTATGGCATACTATTGTCAGGTACAGCGCGCGTGGAACTCATTCGCTCACAGCTCAGCCGTAACCGCTATGGGGCTATCGAGGCTCGAGATCAGTCCACCGTCAATGTGCTTGAATC
>MFGX01000065.1:7289-7590 GCA_001778455.1 Candidatus Fraserbacteria bacterium RBG_16_55_9
CAATCAACTCTTGAGCTGCAGTCCTCACAAGTTGTGCTCAATAGTAGCGGTATTGCCATCGGAGACGGTGCAAAGGCGGTGATTCGCCAC
The DNA here is from genome assembly GCA_001778455.1 of Candidatus Fraserbacteria bacterium RBG_16_55_9. Taxonomy (GTDB): domain Bacteria; phylum Bipolaricaulota; class Bipolaricaulia; order RBG-16-55-9; family RBG-16-55-9; genus RBG-16-55-9. The sequence continues at coordinate 7,380 of MFGX01000065.1, forward strand.
AGCCAGATCTCCGACCATCGGGGGAGAGGGAACCAGGGGTTTGGTGTACTGGTTTACAGCAGGCCACCCTCTTCGATCACGGCTCAGCTCCTGATCGAAGATAGCTCCATCACAGGCAACAGGGAAGAAGGCCTTGTTGTCAGTGAAGGGGCGCTTGTTACGCTAATTAACACACGCATCAGCGGCAACCATGCCTGCGGCGTGGAAGTAG
>MFGX01000066.1:0-301 GCA_001778455.1 Candidatus Fraserbacteria bacterium RBG_16_55_9
ACCCTTGGAACCAGCCTGAGGTGCCCGATGGGCAGGTGTGTTTGCCGTGAAGACCGGAAGGAAGCACTGATATGAAGAGCGAGATCCGTTACTTTATTGACCCGAAGGCAGCGCCCAGGATCGTGCGAATGCCGGGATTGGAGATGATTGAGCAGATCGGCATGGTCTATAGCGGCAAGGCGATCTCACTCCAGCTCCAAGATGCCCTGCTTGAAATCCAGCGTGAGCTTGAACGCCCGCAAGAAGTTGAGCCCCAGCAGACCTTCCACCCGGCCAGCCGACGGCAGGTCGTGCACCAGCA
>MFGX01000066.1:330-6166 GCA_001778455.1 Candidatus Fraserbacteria bacterium RBG_16_55_9
CTCCCTAACTTTCACCAAGGGGACGATGGCCATGCCGCTGGCGGTCATCATCTCGATCCGTTGACGGGAGAGTTCCGGCTGGTATCCCAACGCTCGGGCGACCTCCCAAGGAATCATGGTATAGGTCGCGCCGGTATCCAAGGCGACTTTCAAACGCCGTCGTTGGGTAGGCTGCTTCCCTTGGATGGTGGCGAAGACGACGAGGACCGGGACTGCAGGATCAAAGCGGTAGCGGCCCATGACTCAGAAGGCGACGGCGTACCCCTTCTTGGGAATCTCTCCCGTATAAAAGAGCGCAAGGTCGCCCCGCAAGCTGGCCTGGGCGGCGTAGATCTCTTCGCGATCGCGACTGTGGGCAATTATGGTCCCGGTGAGGGGCTGACCGAGTTCGTCCTCTTCCAGCACGCGGATCAAGACCCATTCGTCTTTGAACCGTCGGTGGATCTCCTGCAAGGACAATGCTTCACAGGCTTTCATGGTCTTGTTATCTTAAACGGCTGTTCCATTTCTGTCAAACAAACTGAGAAAATAGCCTTCGTCATGCCATCTCAGAGACAGTAGTAGATAAAACAAGAAGGAGGAACGATGGCAGAGAAGAGTGTAGATAGAGCGACTCAGGAGATGCTCCGGCGCGCGAAGGCAGAGCAGCTGGAGACAGCGTGGGATCGCTGGGAGATCCAGCAGCCCCAGTGCGGCTTCGGACAACTGGGGCTGTGTTGTCGAATTTGCAACATGGGACCCTGCCGCATTGATCCGTTCGGGAACGGTCCCAAGCGCGGAGTATGCGGCGCAGACGCCGATACGTTCGTCGCCCGCCATCTGACCCGGATGATCGCCGCGGGGACTGCCGCCCACTCAGATCACGGGCGCGATGTCGCGCATACGCTGCTGATGAGCGCTCAGGGCAAGGGCGGCTATCGTATCAAAGATCCGCTCAAACTGAGAAAAGTCGCCGCGGAGTTCGGCATCGGACCGGATTCCAAGAGCGATGTAGAGATCGCCCAGGCACTGGCGGAAAAGGCATCGGCGGAGTTCGGACAGCAAGAGGGGGAACTGACATTCACCCGACGCGCTCCCAAGGCCCGCCAAGAGATCTGGCGCAAGTTGGGGATCATGCCTCGCGGGATAGATCGCGAAGTCGTCGAGATGATGCATCGCACGACGATGGGTGTGGATACCGATTATAAGAACATTCTCTTCCAGGGGATGAGGACGGCTCTGGCCGACGGCTGGGGTGGATCGATGCTCTCCACGGAAATGCAAGACATCCTCTTCGGGATCCCGACACCTCTGCGCTCGCGAGTGAATTTGGGGGTGCTAAAGAAAGACGAAGTCAACGTGGTCGTCCACGGCCATGAGCCTCTCTTGTCGGAAATGCTTGTCGTAGCGAGCCGTGATCCAGAGCTTCTAAAGCTGGCAGAGAAGAACGGCGCTCGCGGCATCAATATCGCAGGCATCTGTTGCACTGCGAATGAAATCCTGATGCGCCATGGTATCCCCATTGCAGGCAACTTCCTGCAGCAAGAACTGGCGCTGGCCACAGGAGCCGTCGATGCCATGATTGTCGACGTCCAGTGCATTATGCCGGCCCTGGCCAGTCTGTCGCAATGCTTCCACACCAAGCTGATCGCGACCTCGCCCAAAGCGAAATTCCCCAACACGGACTTCGTCGAGTTCCGTGAGGAGAGTGCCCTTGAGGTCGCAAAAGAGATCATCCAGCGGGCGATAGAAAACTACCCGAATCGCGAGCCGCGCCGCGTGCAGATCCCGGATGCCACCATGGATTTGGTTGCTGGCTTCACATCGGAGTCAGTCTTTCGATTCTTGGGCGGGCGATATCGGGCGACATACCGTCCGCTCAACGATGCCGTCATGGATGGACGGCTGCGCGGAGCTGTCGGAATCGTCGGTTGTAACAACCCCAACATCACCCATGATTGGGGGCACCTCACACTTACAAAGGAGCTTCTCAAGAACGACGTACTGGTCGTTACGTCCGGGTGCGCGGCGATCGCCGCTGCCAAGTGCGGGCTATTGCGGCCAGAAGCGGCTTATGACTTTGCAGGACCGGGCTTGCGTGAGATCTGCGAAACCGTAGGCATCCCGCCGGTGCTGCACGTGGGGGCCTGCGTGGATAACTCACGCATTTTGACCACACTGATCGAGATCGTCGGAGAGGGTGGCTTGGGAGATGACTTTTCGAAACTGCCGGTCGCGGGATCCGCTCCGGAGTGGATGAGTGAGAAGGCGGTTGCGATTGGCTTCTATTTCGTGGCCTCCGGGGTGCTGACGCACTTCGGCACGCCCCATCCGATCCTGGGGAGTAAGAACGTGACGAAATTCCTGACGGAAGACGTAGAGAAGCTCGTGGGCGGTAAGTTTGCATTTGAGCCCGATCCACACAAGGCAGCGAAGCTGATCGTCGAGCACCTGGATCGCAAGCGTGCGGAGTTGAAGCTGCGAGAGCCGATGTCTGCCACAGCATCCAAATAAATGAAGACCAACCCGAAGTGGGCTGAGAGCCTGGAGCCGCAAATCGCGAAGGCGCGCGAAGAGTTGCGTATCCGCGAACCGCGAGCCATAGCCCAGTTCAGTGGAGCTTTCTACCGTGAGCATCCGTCGGGTGGTGGTGAGCTGAGCTTACGATTCTTCGGGAGAGTATATATGATCACCTGGCCGCAACTTGCGGTGCAGGATCCCGAAGGGAGAAACTGCTCAAACCCCGCACAAGCCTCCCTCTTGCAGTATCTGGTGCTGGCGGACGACACACCGCTGGCCCATCAGTGGGTCTCCCTGCGCGAGCTTCCCAATGGGGCGTTCTATGAGCGGGCTTTCCAGGGATACTCCGGAAATGTCGTCTCACGGACTTTTAAGAGCGACGTGCAGGCGCTCCGTGAAGCAGTTCGGAAGTTGGGCGGCGAGCCCTTATCCGTGGGGGACGCGTCCTTTCGCTTCTGGGCACTACCCAAGATCCCACTGGCCCTTGTCTACTGGTCCGGCGGCGAGGAATTCCCTGCCAGCGCACAGGTCTTGTTCGATGCCTCGGCCGGACACTACCACCATCTGGAGATGCTCGCGCATCTGGGATCGCTACTCTGCGACCGGTTGATCGAGATCCATCGGGGATCGGAGGAGGAGCAATCGCGATGAGCTCAAAGCAAAAACGTAAAGCTACTTCGTGGGCGGTAGGGGTTGTTGGGTTGGTCGTGGTAGCCGGTGTGGCTCTGGGCGTTTGGTTCATTCTCACCAATCGAGCCACGGACCCGCCTCTTGGCGATGTCAGCGTTCGGCAGGCTAAGGACCTCATCCAGGGCCACCACGATGATCCCAACTTCGTCGTTCTGGATGTCCGTACGCCGCAAGAATATGACCAGGGGCACATATCGGGTGAAGGGATCACGCCCGTAAATCTCGATTTCTATGCGGCAGATTTTCGCGAACAGTTGGCAAAACTCGATCGGGTAAAGACGTATCTCGTCTACTGCCGCACAGGCAATCGCTCCGCGAAGACTGTGGATCTGATGAAGGAGTTAGGATTTCGCGGGATCTATAACCTTGAGGGTGGGATCACGGCCTGGCAAGAAGCGGGCCAGCCACTCAAATAAGCACTTCGGTCTTCTAGTGAAGGGAGTTCTATGCGCGAAGTCGTCGTCGTCGGAGCCGCTCGCTGCGCTGTGGGACGGGCGGTTAAGGGTATCTTGAGGAATACGAGGCCGGACGAGATGGCGGCAGAAGTCTTGAAGAGCTTGATTCAAAAGACGGCTATTGATCCTGCTGAACTCGACGATCTTCGCTTGGGCTGTGCCATGCCTGAGGCCGAACAGGGGCTCAATGTCGCGCGTATTGCACAGTTTCTAGCGAAGATTCCCGAACGTGTGCCCGCTTGTACCGTGAATCGCTTCTGTGCCTCAGGGCTGGAGTCCATTGTCAACGCTTGCTATCAGATCGCGTATGGCGACGCGGATTTGATCATAGCTGGCGGCGTGGAGAGCATGAGCAAAGTCCCGATGACCGGCCACACTCCGCGGCCCAACCCCAGACTGGCCGAGGAGTATCCCGAAGTCTACACACCCATGGGACTGACTGCAGAGAATGTGGCCGAAAAATACAGGATCACCCGCGGGGCGCAAGATGAGTTCGCGTATGAGTCGCACATGAAAGCAGCGAAAGCGATGCGAGAGGGCTGCTTCAAAGAGGAGATCGTCCCCCTCGAAACACAGGTTGACGGCAAGAAAGCCGTTCACGACGTCGATGAGACGATTCGATCCGACACGACGTTGGAAGCTCTCGCTACGCTCAGGCCCTCTTTCAGAGAGGGAGGCACCGTCACGCCGGGGAATTCTTCGCCTCTCACCGATGGGGCTTCCGCCGTGCTGCTCGCGTCGAAGAAGAAAGCCCGTAGCTTGGGGCTCAAGCCGCTGGTGCGGTTCGTCTGTGCGGCCGCCTCCGGGGTTGCCCCGGAGATCATGGGGATCGGTCCCATCTACGCCATCCCGAAAGCCCTCGAGAGGGCGAATCTTTCTCTTCGAGACATCGACTTGATCGAATTGAACGAAGCGTTTGCCGCCCAATCGCTCGCTGTCATCCAAGAGCTGGATCTGCCGATGAGTAAACTCAACGTCAACGGTGGGGCGATCGCGTTGGGTCATGCGCTCGGCTCTTCAGGCGCTCGCCTGACGACGACGCTGGTCTATAAGATGGCACGGCGAGATGCGTCCTTGGGCATGGTCACAATGTGCGTGGGTGGCGGTCAGGGGATGGCCGCGATCTTCGAGCGGGTGTAGAGAGGAGGTAGAAGATCATGCACAAGATTAGAAAAGCTGCGGTGCTCGGGGCAGGCACCATGGGAGCGGGCATTGCGGCGCTGCTCGCGGGGGTGGGCATCAAGACATATCTGCTTGATGTGGTGCCCAAGGAGTTGACGGCTGAAGAGAAGGCGAAGGGCCTGACTCTGCACGATTCCGCTGTCCGAAATCGAATCACAAGCTTGGGGCTTCAGCGGGCGCTCAAGGCCAGCCCGGCTCTCTTCTACGATTCCGCAGACGCTCAACTTATCACGGTGGGGAACACGGAAGACAATCTCGACTGGCTGAGGGGAGTCGACTGGATCGTCGAGGCAGTCTTTGAAAGACTCGACGTCAAGCAAGAGATCTTTGCCAAGATTGAAAAATTCAGAGCCCCGGACTCTATCGTCAGCTCCAACACTTCGGGGATTGCGCTCAGAGCGATTACTGAAAAATCCTCACCGGAGCTCAATAAGCATACACTCATCACGCACTTCTTCAACCCTGTGCGTTACATGAAACTACTGGAGATCATCCCCAGCAAGGAGACCGACCCGGTAATCTTAGAATTCATAATGGATTTTGCCGACCGTCGCCTGGGCAAAGGAGTCGTGCTAGCGAAGGACACGCCGAACTTCATCTGCAATCGCATCGGCGTCTTCGGCATCTGCCACCTGCTGAAAGTCATGCAAGAGCAGAGTTACCGGGTCGAAGAGATCGATGCCATCTTTGGGCCTTCGCTGGGGCGACCCAAGAGCGCCGTCTTTCGAACGTTGGATCTCGTGGGCCTGGATGTCATGGCGGACATAGTCAAGAACATCTACGCCGCTTTACCGAACGACCCCAAGCGCGAGATCTACCGGTTGCCCGGTTTTGTGCAGAAAATGCTTGACAAGAAGCTCTTGGGTCGCAAGACCGACAAGGGCTTCTACAAATCCGTGGCCGCCAATGGACGAAAAGACTTCTGGGTCTTCGATTACAACACCCTCGACTACCGGCCTCAAGAGAAGTTCGAGTACCCTTCGCTGTCAGAGGCGAGTCGCCAGTTCACC
>MFGX01000066.1:6177-8922 GCA_001778455.1 Candidatus Fraserbacteria bacterium RBG_16_55_9
AATGATCGCGTAAAGGCCGTCGTCTATGCCGAGGATCGGGCAGGGCGGATCGCCTGGGAGATACTTTCGGAGACCCTTCTGTATACTGCCAGCCTGATCCCGGCGATCTCGGACAATATCTATTCGATTGACGACGCGATGAGGTGGGGCTTCAATTGGGAGCTGGGACCCTTCGAGACATGGGATGCCATGGGCGTGCGCCGATCCGTAGAGCGCATGCAACGCGAGGGGAAGAAGATCCCAAAGCTTGTAGAAGACCTCTTACGCAAGGGTGAGGGCTTCTACCAGAAGCGCGGTGCGAGAAAACTCTACTTCGACGCGCAGCGGAAAGACTATCACGAGCTGCCACGACCTGCGGGTGTCATTGTGCTCTCAGAGCGAAAAGAAGACAAGAAAAGGATCATTAAAGAATCGCCGGGGGCTTCGCTCGTTGATGTAGGCGATGGTGTGGCGTGTCTCGAATTCCACAGCTACATGAATACCGTTGACACGGACATCATCGAGATGATGAACGCCTCGCTCGACGAGGTTGAGGAAAACTTTGAAGGGCTTGTCATTGGAAATGAAGGCCAGAATTTCTGTGTCGGGGCCAATGTCGCGTTGCTCCTGGGGGCGATGCAGAGTCAAAGCTGGAACGACATCGATCGGCTCGTCAAGGCGTTTCAAGATGCCGACATGGCAATCAAGTACTTTGATAAACCCGTGGTCGCTGCTCCCTTTAACATGACATTGGGTGGCGGTGTGGAAATCGCCATGCACTGCGCTCGCATTCGCGCTCACAGCGAGCTCTATATGGGCCAAGTCGAGTTCGGTGTAGGGCTAATCCCGGCGGCCGGGGGCTGCAAGGAGCTTTGGCTGCGAAACATTGAGAATGTCCCCGAGGACGCCAATGTAGATCTCTTCCCGTACTTACAGAGGGCTTTCGAGACGGTCGCTCTTGCGAAAGTCGCGACGAGCGCCAAGGAAGCGAGAAAACTGGCCTTTCTGCGCCGTGAGGACAAGATCACTCTGAATAAAGACCGTCTGATTGCGGAGGCGAAAGAGCAGGTCTTGGCGCTGGTTCGAGAGGGCTATCAACCACCCATATCGAAGAAGTGGAAAGTTTTAGGGCGTAGTGGCTACGCGGCGCTTCAGATTGCGATCAAGAGCTTCCAGTGGGGCAAGCGTGTCACAGACCACGAAGTCGTGATGGCGACGCAGCTAGCGAAAGTGCTGACAGGAGGGGAAGTTGAAGCCGGCACCGAAGTTACGGAGCAGCGCTTGTTGGACTTGGAGCGCGAGGCCTTCGTGTCGCTCTGCGGCACACAGAAGACCCAAGAGCGCATTCAGCACTTCCTCGCGACGGGCAAGCCCTTGAGGAATTGAGGTAGAAGGTTCCCATGACCGAGATTGACGCCGTCGAATCACCGCTACGAGAGATATTCGCCGGACGCCGCGGCGAACCGGCGGAAGTCATCCCCCTCTTGCAGGCAGCCCAGGAGCGCTTAGGTTATGTGCCGCGAGAGGCCCTACGAGTGATCGCCCGCTTTACGGGCGTGCCGGAAAGCAAAGTCTACGGCGTCGCGACGTTCTATGCGCAGTTCAAGTTGACTCCCATGGGACGCCACCACGTGATGATCTGTCGCGGCACGGCCTGCCATGTTCGCGGCGGCGCACGAATTCTCACAGCCGTGAAGCGCGAGTTGAATCTGGAAGAGCAGCAGACGTCACCGGATATGAAATATACACTGGAGACGGTCGCATGTATTGGGGCTTGCGCGCTGGCACCATGCCTTGTGGTGAACAAGAAAGTCTATGGCCGCTTGAACCCCCAGAAGGCAACAGCCATCTTCACCCAGAAGGAGTGATGAGAATTGACACCCGATTCCTCTGGCGAAAGAGTCGTGCATATCTGCCAGGGCACAGGCTGCCTCTCAGCGGGCTCGGATCAGCTCTCGGCGGCCCTCCAGAAGGAGATCGAATGGCGAGGACTATCTCTCAAGATCAAACGCACAGGCTGCCATGGGTTTTGCCAGCGCGGACCGATTGTGGTCAGTGAACCCGATGGTTTCTTTTACTCCGCAGTTCAGCCAGAAGATGCGGAAGAGCTTGCTCAAGCTTTGACTGGGAATCATCCGGTAGAGCGACTCTTCTATCGTGACCCTGTGACGGGCAAAGCGATCCCGAGTTATCGCCAAATCCCGTTCTATGAGAAGCAGACGCGCGTCCTGTTGCGCCACTGTGGTCAGCTTGATCCCGAAGCCATCGAAGATTATCTCGCCGTTGGTGGCTATCAAGCCGCGCGCAAGGCCTTGCGAGAGATGACGCCCGAGCAGATCATCTCTGAAGTGCAGCGCTCCGGTCTGCGAGGGCGTGGGGGCGCGGGATTCTTGACGGGACGCAAATGGGAGCTCTGCCGCCGAGCCCCGGGTGACGAGAAGTACATCATCTGCAACGCGGATGAGGGTGACCCCGGTGCCTTCATGGATCGCTCACTTCTGGAAGCCGATCCTCATGCTCTATTGGAAGGCATGATCGTCGCAGCCTACGCCATCGGGGCTGAGAAGGGTTATGTCTATGTGCGCGCAGAGTACCCACTGGCAATCAAGCGCCTGAGCATCGCGATCGGGCAAGCCCGCGAACACGGCTGCTTGGGCAAGAACATCTTCGATACCGGCTTCGATTTCGACCTGGAGATCTTCGAGGGCGCGGGCGCCTTCGTTTGTGGCGAGGAGACGGCACTGATCGGCTCCATCGAAGGCAAGC
>MFGX01000067.1:0-196 GCA_001778455.1 Candidatus Fraserbacteria bacterium RBG_16_55_9
ATCTGGAAAGTGCGTATAACTGTTCCAGAGGTGACGCTGCCACATTTCCAAATTCGGGAGTAGGGAGGATCATCAATTTATGGAAGTTTCGCAGTGGGTGACGCTGTTGGCGATCGTAGCGGGCTTGGCCGCCATAGTCTATGGGATAGCGCTGACGCTCTACGTATTGCGCTTACCCAAAGGCGACAAGCGTATG